>CP134492.1:0-316063 GCA_031761875.1 Bacillaceae bacterium IKA-2
GCTTAGCAACGTCCTACTCTCACAGGGGGAAACCCCCAACTACCATCGGCGCAGAAGAGCTTAACGATCGTGTTCGGCATGGGAACGAGTGTGACCTCTTCGCTATCGCCACTAAACTATTTTCAGTCAAAGAAATTCATTCTTTGAAAACTAGATAACAACCGTACACACATTCAAGATTTGAGCTTCATTGAATTCAATTCGTCTTATTTTTAGGATAAGTCCTCGACCGATTAGTATCTCTCAGCTCCACGTGTCACCACGCGTCCACCCGAGACCTATCAACCTCATAATCTTTAAGGGGTCTTACTGGATTAACTCCAAGGGAAATCTCATCTCGAGGGGGGCTTCATGCTTAGATGCTTTCAGCACTTATCCCTTCCATACGTAGCTACCCAGCTATGCTCCTGGCGGAACAACTGGTACACCAGCGGTATGTCCATCCCGGTCCTCTCGTACTAAGGACAGCTCCTCTCAAATTTCCTGCGCCCGCGACGGATAGGGACCGAACTGTCTCACGACGTTCTGAACCCAGCTCGCGTACCGCTTTAATGGGCGAACAGCCCAACCCTTGGGACCTACTTCAGCCCCAGGATGCGATGAGCCGACATCGAGGTGCCAAACCTCCCCGTCGATGTGGACTCTTGGGGGAGATAAGCCTGTTATCCCCAGGGTAGCTTTTATCCGTTGAGCGATGGCCCTTCCATGCGGTACCACCGGATCACTAAGCCCGACTTTCGTCCCTGCTCGACTTGTAGGTCTCGCAGTCAAGCTCCCTTATGCCTTTGCACTCTACGAATGATTTCCAACCATTCTGAGGGAACCTTTGGGCGCCTCCGTTACTCTTTAGGAGGCGACCGCCCCAGTCAAACTGCCCACCAGACACTGTCCCCGAACCGGATCACGGTCCTAGGTTAGAATTTCAATACAATCAGGGTAGTATCCCACCGACGCCTCCACCGAAGCTGGCGCTCCGGTTTCTAAGGCTCCTACCTATCCTGTACAAATTGTATCAAAATTCAATATCAAGCTACAGTAAAGCTCCATGGGGTCTTTCCGTCCTGTCGCGGGTAACCTGCATCTTCACAGGTAATATAATTTCACCGGGTCTCTCGTTGAGACAGTATCCAAATCGTTACACCATTCGTGCGGGTCGGAACTTACCCGACAAGGAATTTCGCTACCTTAGGACCGTTATAGTTACGGCCGCCGTTTACTGGGGCTTCAATTGAGAGCTTCTCCTTACGGATAACCCCTCCTCTTAACCTTCCAGCACCGGGCAGGTGTCAGCCCCTATACTTCGCCTTGCGGCTTCGCAGAGACCTGTGTTTTTGCTAAACAGTCGCTTGGATCTATTCACTGCGGCTCTCTCGGGCTTTAACACCCTAATAGAGCACCCCTTCTCCCGAAGTTACGGGGTCATTTTGCCGAGTTCCTTAACGAGAGTTCTCCCGCGCGTCTTAGAATTCTCTTCTCGCCTACCTGTGTCGGTTTACGGTACGGGCACCTCTCACCTCGCTAGAGGCTTTTCTAGGCAGTGTAGGATCAGGAACTTCGCTACTAAATTTCGCTCGCCATCACAGCTCAGCCTTCACAAGAGGCGGATTTGCCTACCTCTTAGCCTAACTGCTTGGACGCACATTTCCATCAGTGCGCTTACCCTACCTTACTGCGTCCCCCCATTACTCAAACGGTGAGGAGGTGGTACAGGAATTTCGACCTGTTGTCCATCGCCTACGCTTTTCAGCCTCGGCTTAGGTCCCGACTTACCCTGAGAGGACGAGCCTTCCTCAGGAAACCTTGGGCTTTCGACGGAGGGGATTCTCACCCCTCTTTTCGCTACTCATACCGGCATTCTCACTTCTAAGCGCTCCACTAGTCCTTACGGTCTAACTTCGCTGCACTTAGAACGCTCCCCTACCACTGACACCTAAGGTGTCAATCCATAGCTTCGGTGATACGTTTAGCCCCGGTACATTTTCGGCGCAGAGTCACTCGACCAGTGAGCTATTACGCACTCTTTAAATGGTGGCTGCTTCTAAGCCAACATCCTGGTTGTCTGGGCAACTCCACATCCTTCTCCACTTAACGTATACTTTGGGACCTTAGCTGATGGTCTGGGCTGTTTCCCTCTTGACTACGGATCTTAGCACTCGCAGTCTGACTCCCGAGGATAAGTAATTGGCATTCGGAGTTTGACTGAATTCGGTAATCCTGTGGGGACCCCTAGTCCAATCAGTGCTCTACCTCCAATACTCTCACCTCGAGGCTAGCCCTAAAGCTATTTCGGGGAGAACCAGCTATCTCCGTGTTCGATTGGCATTTCACCCCTACCCACACCTCATCCCCGCATTTTTCAACATGCGTGGGTTCGGGCCTCCATTCAGTGTTACCTGAACTTCACCCTGGACATGGGTAGATCACACGGTTTCGGGTCTACGACCACGTACTCATTCGCCCTATTCAGACTCGCTTTCGCTGCGGCTCCGCCTTCTCAGCTTAACCTTGCACGTAATCGTAACTCGCCGGTTCATTCTACAAAAGGCACGCCATCACCCAGCCTTTTCCAAAGGAAAAGACATCGGGCTTTGACTACTTGTAGGCACACGGTTTCAGGATCTCTTTCACTCCCCTCCCGGGGTGCTTTTCACCTTTCCCTCACGGTACTGGTTCACTATCGGTCACTAGGAAGTATTTAGCCTTGGGAGATGGTCCTCCCGGATTCCGACGGGGTTTCACGTGTCCCGCCGTACTCAGGATACACTCTGGAGGAAATGAAGTTTCGATTACAGGGCTGTTACCTTGTCTCGCGGACCTTTCCAGATCGCTTCGTCTACTTCATTTCTTTGTAACTCCGTATAGAGTGTCCTACAACCCCAAGGGGCAAGCCCCTTGGTTTGGGCTGTTTCCGTTTCGCTCGCCGCTACTCAGGAAATCGATAATTTCTTTCTCTTCCTCCGGGTACTTAGATGTTTCAGTTCCCCGGGTCTGCCTCCTCATAGCCTATGTATTCAGCTATGGGTACCATCCCATTACGGATGGTGGGTTCCCCCATTCGGATATCTCTGGATCAAAGCTTACTTACAGCTCCCCAAAGCATTTCGGTGTTCGTCCCGTCCTTCTTCGGCTCCTAGTGCCAAGGCATTCACCGTGCGCCCTTTCTAACTTAACCTAATTTTTTCGTAATAAGCGGCGGATCTCTTTGTCAGCGACGTTCAGAACTTATCCTCATGCACCCAAAAGTGCACTCCGGTAATTTCTTCACTTGCTTCCTCGATCTCCTTGCTTCTTCCGAAAAAATACCTGGTGTCTTTTTACAAAAACACCTGTTAAAAGGATTTCTACGTCGAATTGAATTCTTGACTACTCAAATTTACCTTCACGTTTTTACAAACTTTCCGGTAAAACTTAAATGTGTTGTTGTGTTGTTATCTAGTTTTCAAAGAACGATTCGGTAAATGATCAGCGTCAAATTTCACGCTTCTTATTTACCTTACATTAAATTGGAAGATTATTCTTCCAAAACTGAACACACAGCGTAAGCGTACTTCTACTAATGAAAGCAAAAGTATCGACTAGAGTTTTAACTCCATAGAAAGGAGGTGATCCAGCCGCACCTTCCGATACGGCTACCTTGTTACGACTTCACCCCAATCATCTGTCCCACCTTAGGCGGCTGGCTCCTAAGTAAACTTAGGTTACCCCACCGACTTCGGGTGTTACAAACTCTCGTGGTGTGACGGGCGGTGTGTACAAGGCCCGGGAACGTATTCACCGTGGCATGCTGATCCACGATTACTAGCAATTCCGGCTTCATGCAGGCGAGTTGCAGCCTGCAATCCGAACTGAGAATGGCTTTATGGGATTGGCTCGACCTCGCGGTTTTGCGACCCTTTGTACCATCCATTGTAGCACGTGTGTAGCCCAGGTCATAAGGGGCATGATGATTTGACGTCATCCCCACCTTCCTCCGGTTTATCACCGGCAGTCACCTTAGAGTGCCCAACTGAATGCTGGCAACTAAGATCAAGGGTTGCGCTCGTTGCGGGACTTAACCCAACATCTCACGACACGAGCTGACGACAACCATGCACCACCTGTCACTTTGTCCCCCGAAGGGGAAAGCCCTATCTCTAGGGTGGTCAAAGGATGTCAAGACCTGGTAAGGTTCTTCGCGTTGCTTCGAATTAAACCACATGCTCCACTGCTTGTGCGGGCCCCCGTCAATTCCTTTGAGTTTCAACCTTGCGGTCGTACTCCCCAGGCGGAGTGCTTAATGTGTTAACTTCGGCACTAAGGGCATCGAAACCCCTAACACCTAGCACTCATCGTTTACGGCGTGGACTACCAGGGTATCTAATCCTGTTTGCTCCCCACGCTTTCGCGCCTCAGCGTCAGTTACAGACCAGAGAGTCGCCTTCGCCACTGGTGTTCCTCCATATATCTACGCATTTCACCGCTACACATGGAATTCCACTCTCCTCTTCTGTACTCAAGTCCCCCAGTTTCCAATGGCCGCTCGTGGTTGAGCCACGAGATTTCACATCAGACTTAAAGGACCGCCTGCGCGCGCTTTACGCCCAATAATTCCGGACAACGCTTGCCACCTACGTATTACCGCGGCTGCTGGCACGTAGTTAGCCGTGGCTTTCTGGTTAGGTACCGTCAAGGTACCGCCCTATTTGAACGGTACTTGTTCTTCCCTAACAACAGAACTTTACGACCCGAAGGCCTTCATCGTTCACGCGGCGTTGCTCCGTCAGACTTTCGTCCATTGCGGAAGATTCCCTACTGCTGCCTCCCGTAGGAGTCTGGGCCGTGTCTCAGTCCCAGTGTGGCCGATCACCCTCTCAGGTCGGCTACGCATCGTCGCCTTGGTAAGCCATTACCTTACCAACTAGCTAATGCGCCGCGGGCCCATCCCGTAGTGTTAGGTAAAACCCAACTTTTACTTTTCTGTCAGGTGACAAAAAAGATTATCCGGTATTAGCTTCGGTTTCCCGAAGTTATCCCAGTCTACAGGGCAGGTTGCCCACGTGTTACTCACCCGTCCGCCGCTAAATTTTGAGAGCAAGCTCTCAAAATTCCGCTCGACTTGCATGTATTAGGCACGCCGCCAGCGTTCGTCCTGAGCCAGGATCAAACTCTCCATTAAAGTGTTGTTTGATTTAGCTCTTCTTACATAAGATGTGTTTGCTTCGACGTTAGTCGGGCTCCCACTCCTATTTCTTGCATTGACGAGATATTACTATCTCTACTTCGCTTGGCTGTGTGTTCAGTTTTCAAAGAACAATTAAGTTAAACAGTTGTTGTTTTTGCAACAAGGAATTAATCATATCACAATAATATGTCCGTGTCAACAAATTCTCAAAATATTTTACATCCGCTTGAATTAGCGACTTTATTAATATAACATTTCAAAAATAATAAGTCAATACTTTTATTTTGAAATGGTGGGCCTAAGTGGACTCGAACCACCGACCTCACGCTTATCAGGCGTGCGCTCTAACCAGCTGAGCTATAGGCCCATAATATAATGGGAAGCGGGTGATGAGAATCGAACTCACGACCAGAGCTTGGAAGGCTCTTGTTTTACCACTAAACTACACCCGCGTATATATTTTTACTGTTTTAAAAACAATGGTCGGGAAGACAGGATTTGAACCTGCGACCCCCTGGTCCCAAACCAGGTGCTCTACCAAGCTGAGCCACTTCCCGATAAAATTTCAATATTTATTCTTACTACATAACAAGCAATTTTGGTACAAATAATATATCGTGATTTGCTCCTGCGCCGCTTCGCTTGCTCGTCGCATGTCTGCGAGGAAGCTTATTCGACGTTGTAGACATGGTGCGCCCTGAGAGATTCGAACTCCCGACCTTTTGATTCGTAGTCAAATACTCTATCCAGCTGAGCTAAGGGCGCTTATATAAATAAGCAATGCGGCCGAGAGGACTCGAACCT
The DNA here is from genome assembly GCA_031761875.1 of Bacillaceae bacterium IKA-2. Lineage (GTDB taxonomy): Bacteria > Bacillota > Bacilli > Bacillales > Anaerobacillaceae > Anaerobacillus. The sequence continues at coordinate 5,966 of CP134492.1, forward strand.
CCACGGGGTTACCCCCACTAGCCCCTCAAGCTAGCGCGTCTGCCATTCCGCCACGACCGCAAAATATTAAATAGTAGACTATGAAGTTATGGTCTCTAAAAAATTTAAAATGGTACGGGTGGAGGGACTTGAACCCCCACGTCCGAAAACACTAGATCCTAAGTCTAGCGCGTCTGCCAATTCCGCCACACCCGCATTTTTTCATTCTTTATTAAATATGGCGGACCCGACCGGGATCGAACCGGCGATCTCCTGCGTGACAGGCAGGCATGTTAACCGCTACACCACGGGTCCACACTTTATAAATGGTGGAGGATGACGGGCTCGAACCGCCGACCCCCTGCTTGTAAGGCAGGTGCTCTCCCAGCTGAGCTAATCCTCCAACGCAAAGCAATAGTAATTATTATATCTAAATATTATATCTGAGTTTTATGCAAGATAGTTCCTTTATTTAAATGGTGACCCGTACGGGATTCGAACCCGTGTAACCGCCGTGAAAGGGCGGTGTCTTAACCGCTTGACCAACGGGCCAACTAAATGAAATGGCGGGGAAGGAGGGATTTGAACCCTCGCGCCGCTTACGCGACCTACACCCTTAGCAGGGGCGCCTCTTTAGCCACTTGAGTACTTCCCCATTATGGCTCCACAGGTAGGACTCGAACCTACGACCGATCGGTTAACAGCCGATAGCTCTACCACTGAGCTACTGTGGAATATTTTATTCGCGACTTATATTAATTTAACTTATTGATAGTGTTTTGTCAATATTATTTTTCTTTTCTACTAGTGGACAAAAATCACTTCGCTAATTTCAGCGACCTAAATAATTTAACATAGTTTGCTTCTCGAAGTCAACTTTTTTTGTAAGTTTCTAGTTTCCTTATTTTCCCTTTACATTTGCCGCAAACAAATCGCTTTGTATCAATGATCCTTTTCCTATTAAACAATGCATTGCACGATGTACAACCATACACATGATATGTTTTACTTGTTCTTCTCTGCCCTGGTATTATCTCACAATATTTCGTTCCACCTACTTTTAGCAAGAGCTGCTGAAAGTCTTTGTCTCGATGTTGATAGCCTTTTTTCTTAATATGTAAATGATAATGACATAATTCGTGCTTAATAATCCCAAATAATGCATCGCTTCCAAAGTGTTCTAACTGTTTAGGGTTTATTTGAATATTATGCGACCCTAACAGATACCTTCCACCAGTCGTCCTCAATCTATTATTGAATGAGGCACTATGTTTAAATGGTAAATTAAAAAAAGTTTCTGATATTTCTTCTACTAATCGTTGTAAACCATGATCATCCATTACCAATCTTGCTCCTTAATTACATTACTTTTGATAATACATCTTTTAAAAATTCCCTAATCAACTAATCACAACTAGAGAGGCGAACAGCCACGCTAATGTTAGATTAAAAAAAGTCACAACAATGACAACCACTGCTTCATATACTATTCATACTAACATATTTAATTTTGCTTAAACATCCATAAGCGCATTCGAAAGGGGGACTTCCTATGCCAGATTGGCTTCAAAACCAATTAAGAAATGCATTCCAGGAAAAAAACAAACAACAAATACGTTTACTGAATCAATGTTGGTATTACTATTATCGGAGGTATGAACCAGTAGCGATCCGTAGAAGCAAGACAAAGTGAACTACCCGCCATTTAGGAAAGAAACTACACTCTCGTTGAGTTAGGGGCTTCTTGATTGTATAAAGTATATCTCTAATGCAAATTGTCTGCCACCTCAATAAATTTTTGAGGTGGCAGACAACATCAGACAAATCACTAACTATATTTGCTTTTCTGGTTTAAGTAGCGTCAGTGCTATTCGCTGTTTTTTTGCATCTACTCCTTCAACCCAAACAGTAACCACATCACCGACTGCAACAACTTCCATGGGATGTTTTACAAAACGACTTGTTAACTTAGATATATGAACAAGCCCGTCTTGCTTTACGCCAATATCAACAAAGGCACCAAAATCAACCACATTTCGAATTGTTCCTTGTAGCTCCATCCCGGTCTGTAAATCTTCAAGCTGCAATACATCTTTCTTTAGTAATGGTGTCGCAACTTCATCACGCGGATCTCGGTTCGGGCGAATTAACGCCTCAACGATATCCTGCAACGTTGGAATACCCATATCAAGCTGTTCTGCGACATCTTTTAGATTAAGTTGCTTTAGTTGCTCGCTCAATTCCAAAGATCCAATTTGATTTTCTGTTGCTCCTAATTGTTTTAGGAGCTTTTTTGTTTCCTTATAACTTTCTGGATGAATTCCAGTTTGGTCTAAAGGCTCTTTACCATCAATAACTCTCATAAATCCAATACATTGTTCATATGTTTTCGCACCCAAACGCGGAATTTTCTTTAGTTGAGCTCTGTTTATAAATTTCCCATCTTCGTCACGTTTTTTAACAATATTGTTAGCGACAGCTTTCGATAAGCCTGATACATACTGCAATAAAGAACTAGATGCTGTGTTTACATTTACACCCACTTGGTTAACAACCATCTCAACAACAAATGTTAATGAGTCATTTAATTTCGATTGAGTTACATCATGTTGGTACTGTCCTACGCCAACAGATTTAGTGTCAATTTTCACTAATTCCGCTAAAGGATCTTGTAACCTTCTTGCAATAGAAATAGCACTGCGCTCTTCTACTTGTAAATCAGGAAATTCTTCTCTTCCAAGCGGAGAAGCTGAATACACACTTGCGCCAGCCTCATTAACAATTAAGTAATAAACATCTTTAGTGACCTCTTTTATTACATCAGCGATAAACTGCTCTGTTTCTCTTGAGGCCGTTCCATTTCCAATTGCAATCACTTCAATATTATGTTTACTAATTAATTCTTTAATAATTTTTTTTCCTTTTTCAATCTCATTTCTTGGTGGAGTCGGATAAATTACTGAAATATGCAGCACTTTTCCTGTATCATCGACAACTGCCAATTTGCAGCCTGTTCGATAAGCCGGATCAACGCCCAAAGCGACTCTACCCTTTAAAGGTGGCTGCAGCAGTAAATTTCGAAGATTTTCCGAAAAAATATGTATCGCTTGGTCTTCACCCTTTTCTGAAAGCTCTTTACGAATTTCGCGTTCAATAGAAGGTTCAATTAAGCGTTTGTAGCTGTCACCTATTGCCTCTTTTACGTATGGCGTTGTAAGTGAATGGGTGCTTTTAATAAATTTCCGCTCGATAACAGTAATTATTTTATCTAAAGGCGTAGCAAGAGAAATCCTCAAGACCCCTTCTTTCTCACCTCTATTGATGGCTAAAATACGGTGCGGAACAATTTTACTTACTTGTTCCTCATACTCGTAGTACATTTCAAAGACACCTTTTTCATCTTTTTCCACTTTTTTAACTACGGAAATAAGCTTGCCGTCTTTATATGTCATTTGGCGGATCAATTTGCGAATTTCAGGATCGTCGGAAATCCACTCAGCAATAATGTCTTTTGCTCCTTGGATAGCATCTTCTGCTGTAACCACTTCATTTTCTTCTGAAATATACCCTTCAACAACTTGTTCCAGGTTACCTTGTGTTGGGAAAGTCAGTAACCACTCTGCTAGTGGCTCTAGGCCTCTTTCCTTAGCAACAGTCGCTTTTGTACGGCGCTTCTGTTTATATGGACGATATAAATCTTCCACTTCTTGAAGTTTCGTTGCTTTTAAGATTGTTTGATGCAGCTCTACCGTGAGTTTCTCTTGTTCTCCAATGATTCTGATTACTTCTTCTTTTCTTGTTTCGAGGTTATTTATGTATGACCATCTTTCAACAATTGTGCGGATTTGGACTTCATCCAATGAACCAGTTAACTCTTTTCGATAACGAGCTATAAAAGGAACTGTATTTCCTTCTTCTATTAACGTCACGACGTTTTCAATCGCCTTCTTGGCGAACGACGTTTCTTTTATAAGTAACTGAAGCATATTTTGTCTTTTCTGTTCTTCCATAACTACATTCACTTCCTTCCATCTACCTACTATTCTAAACAAACACCGACCAAAAATAAAGTGAGGTCCTCTCATCAATTGTAGTAACGTGCATTCTGCTCACAATTCGCAAACATTTAAACGATATTCTGATAAGCCATGGGAGTTTTGGACAACGATAACCCATATAAAATGGACGACTCACACAACAAGTCGCCCACATTATTCTTTATAAACACTCTGAAGCTCTTACTGGCAATGAGCCCTTTAGCTTTTCTAGAGCCCTTCTTTGTAACCGAGAAACATGCATTTGCGAGATCTCAAGCTTTTCCCCAGTCTCTTTTTGGCTTAGTCCGTCGTAAAAAGTGCAAAATAAAATTTGTTTCTCCCTTTCGTTCAATACAGAAAAAGCCTTTTCTATTAAAAGTTGCTGATTGGTTTTTTCGAAACCAGCGTCGGTAGCACCAACTAAATCTAGTAAAGTTACAGCGCCACCTTCTTGATCTGCATCAATAGGGCGATCAACCGAGAGCGCTTGATAGCTTCTCGACATTTCCATTGTTTCCAATACTTCTTCTTCAGTTACTTTTAGGTAAAGGGCGATCTCTTTTACTTTCGGCGACCGCTGCAATTCGCAAGTTAAACTTTCAACTGCCATCTTTATTTTAGGACCAAGCTCTTTAATTCTTCTCGGCACATGTACGCTCCATGTTTTGTCTCTTATATATCTTTTAATCTCCCCAACAATTGTTGGCACCGCAAAGGATTCAAAACTTCTTCCGAATTCGGAATCGAATCTTCGAAGCGCGGCTAAAAGTCCGATCATCCCAACTTGGATAAGATCGTCTTCATAATCTTTACCTCTTGAAAACTTTCTTGCTAAAGTACGGACTAACCCATCAAATCGTTTTACAAGTTCTGTTTGAACTTCTTCTGATTTAGATTCTTGAAATTCTTTAATTAGTTCCTCAAGTTCATTACTGATCTGTGGGTGTCGCTGAAATCTGTCCGTCACTCTGTTCCACCTCACCTCTTTGTAGGAACTTGGTCATGATGATAATAACCCCGGTACTATTACTAATTTCAACTTTATCCATTAAAGTATCAATAAGAAATAAGCCAAGACCACCTTCCTTTAAGTCTGAAATTGGTTTATTTATGTTAATCGGACCGAAACCTTCCTTTATGTCTTCTAAAGAAAAACTTCTACCTTGATCCGCTACCATAATTTCTAAGCGATCGTCATAAACACCGCAACCGATCGTCATTTGACCTACATCTTCTTGGTAGGCATGATTTACGACGTTTGTACACGCTTCAGCTACAGCTATCTTTATATCTTCAATGTCATCATAAGTGTATCCAAGTCTATTAGCAATCCCTGAAATTGTCAATCTAATAACACCTACATATTCAGGTTTTGCAGGTACTTTCATCTCTAAGAAATCAGATGTGTTTATCACTTTGCTTCCTCCCTCTTACTTTCTTCGATGTCAATAACCTCATCTAACCCAGTAATTCGGAACAACCGTCTCACTCTCTCTACTAAGCCAATAAGTTTTAATGAACTATTATTCTTATGAGTAGATTTCAAAGCCCCAATGAAAATTCCCAAACCTGTGCTATCAATATAAGAAACTTGAGCAAGATCGACAATAACTTCATTTTCTGCTATATCCGTTAAAGGAATGAGTATCTCTTTTAGTTTAACCGAAGTATAAACATCAATTTCACCTTTTAGAAATATAAATTGTTTTCCTTCTTTTTTTATGTGGTTAATTTCTAAATCCATGTTTGGCCTCCTACATGTAGTTATTTTTTATATACCTCTTATTCGCTTCATTTAAACTAGTCTTCTTAAAATCATTAAAGTAAAGTCATCTTTTATTTGAAAACCTTGGAGCTTTTCTAACTCAAGATAAACATTTTCGACTATTTCCTGAGCCGATAAATGAAGATATTTATTAATTAATTTAGGGATTTCAAATCGATCAAGAAATCCATTTTCTGTTCGACACTCTGTAACCCCATCAGAAAGAAGTACGATAAGATCACCTCTTTCGACTTTTATTTCATATTCTTGAAATTTTGCCGTTTGTGTTAAACCTAAGACGAGACCTTTTGTATTTAAATCAAGATACTCATTTGACTTATTACGGTAATAAAAACCTGGTTCATGACCGGCTCCAGCATAAGAAAAGCGATGATTTATCAGGTCATACGAACCATATATCATCGTGATAAACATATCTGAACTAATATTTTTTTCGACAACACGATTTAAGTTTTCAAGTAATGTACCAGGCTGCAGCTTTTCTTCAAGCAAACTATCCATCGCATACTTAATCATTGACATACATAATGCAGCTGGTACGCCTTTCCCAATTATGTCTGCAACTGCTACACCTAGATTATTCTTGTTATCTTCTTTAAAGTGATAGTAATCACCACCTACTATATTAGCAGCAATACTTTTTATCCCAATATCAAGAGATTTTTTTTGAGGTACGCACTTCGGCAACAATTCTTGTTGCATTTTAGCAGCAATCTCAAATTCAGTATCCAATTCCTTTTGACGATCACGTAAGCTTTGATGCTCACGATATGCTAGCCCATAGCCTACCATAACTTCCAACAGCAAATCATTAGAATCTAATATTTCTTGAGGTTGGTTAGGAATAAATTCTTGAGCAACGGTTATATGAATATTTACCATTTCCTCAGGCGACATATTTGTCTTAATTAATTGTCGTGAAAACTTCTGGGCTTCAGAAAGCGCCTGCTCGCTTTTTGTTAACAAGTAGCCCTCTAGTATTAATTTATACATTTCCTGTAAGTTGTCTGTTTTTTCCATGCTCATACGCTCCAATCTATCATCGAAGTCATTTAATTGCAGTGACAGTTTAATATAAAGGTTAATGAATCGCCTTCTAGTAGCTAAACAATTGTTTAATCTTAACTTATCTTATCAGAAAAATCTTCATTTTGGGCAAATAAAAAAAGTTGCTCTTTTATGGGCAACTTCTCCTATTATCCATATCAATTTGTAAATGAATTAAAAATCAATTAGACCAAGACTAATTTGTAATGCATCGTTTACCCGTGTCATCATATCTTCATCTAGATGAGTGATTTTATCAGTTAAACGTTGTTTATCAATCGTACGAACTTGCTCTAAAAGAATTACAGAATCACGATCAAATCCATACCGCTTTGCATTGATTTCTACATGTGTTGGTAGTTTGGCCTTCTGAATCTGAGCTGTAATAGCTGCTACAATGACTGTTGGGCTAAATCGATTCCCGATATCATTTTGAATGATGAGGACAGGCCTAACTCCACCTTGTTCTGAACCAACAACAGGTGAGAGGTCGGCAAAATAAACGTCGCCACGCTTTACAATCAAATGACTACACCCCACTAACTAGGCGATCTAATGTGCTCTCTGCTTCCTCCTCAGCAAGAAAAGCTTCTGCAGCAATATTCAAATTAATTTTGGCCATTTCCATGTACCCTTGTTGCATTGTTTCTCGAATCTGGCGTTTCTTTTTTTCTCGCAAATACGCTTTTGTCGCTTGCGAAATGAATTCACTTCGGTTTACATTTTCACTTTTAATCAAGCCATCAACCTCATTTAATAAATGTTGTGGTAAGCTAACCGTGATTTTCTTTGTGCTATTAGACACAAAAACACCTCCAACGTACACCTACAGCTAAATTTAATTATTCACCTTTGATAATCATAGCACTACAACTACCCTTTTGAAAAGACCTAACACAGTATTATTTTAAATAATATTCGCTAAAATCCTTTTAGATTTTTAAAAACCAATTATTATTTAAAAAATTCCATTACTAATAGTAATAATTTTCTTGTTTTTCAAGAAAACTCTTGGCACTCGCGGACTAATCATACAAGGAATTTCATAATTAATTGTCTCAAGTCGCTTAGCTACTTCATCAACAGGAATTTTTTCTCCCATTTGTTCTCCAATTAAAGTAACTTGAATCCCGACATCAACTTTTTTATTCAGTTTTACCATCATTTGGTCCATGCATACTCTTCCTACTATCGGAACTCTTTCTCCTTCAACTAGGACACAACCGCCTAAGCTATTCTTACGGGTCCAGCCATCGCCATAGCCAACAGGAATTGTCGCGATCCATTCCTTTTGCTTTGCTTTATAGGTTACCCCATAACTAATTCCTTCATTAGGATAAATTTCTTTTACATGAATTATTTTGCTATGAAACGAAAAAGCCTCTTTAAGTTCAAAAGGAATTTCATCCGCAATTTCTTTTGATGGAATTAGTCCATACATTGAAATGCCGACTCTCGTCATCGTAAACATTTTTGTTGGAAATCTTATTGTGGCTGCACTATTACCACAGTGAATAAGCGGGACATCTACTTTTTCAGACTCCAACCATTCAAGCATTTCACTAAAACTAGCATATTGCTTATCGAAATAAGCTAGGTCTTTTTCATCTGCAGTCGCAAGATGTGTGTAGACCCCTTCCAATTCATATTGACTATTTTCTTTTATACAATCAATTACAGCTTTTCCTTCACTTTTCGTTCTTATTCCAATCCGACCCATACCTGTGTCAATTTTTAAATGAAAAAAACATTTTAGATGGGGTTGAAGATAGTCCCCGGCTTCTCGTAACCATTCAGCTTGAAATACCGTTAAGGTGATTTTGTTTTCCGCCGCTAAATTTATATCGCAAGGCCTCACCCACCCTAACACCAAAATTGGGGCTTTAATGCCTTCCCTTCTTAAAACTAACGCTTCATCTAAAATCGCTACACCTAAATAATCGGCACCGGCTGCTAATGCCGTAAAAGCAACTTGAACTGCTCCATGACCATAACCATCAGCTTTTACAGCTGCCATAAGCTTCACTTCTTTAGGTAAATTCCTCTTTATTGATTTAATATTATCTTCTATAGCATCAAGGTCAATTTCAACCCACGTATCTCGGTAAAAACAGTTCGATTTTTCCAAGTTGGTACCTCCCTTAAACACTCACAACTTCAAGGTTCTATTATATATGATAATACCTGACTCGTCGTTGTCAATGATGAAAAAAGTTGGAAAGGGGAAAGTTGGAAGGAAAGGTCAAAGGATTTTAAGGGCAGTTGGATAATTACTTCACACTATAAAAGCAGACTCAACAACTATCATTGAAGTCTGCTTTTACTGAACCATTTTAAATTTTATTATTTCACTTGTGTACCATAGACCGACCTAGCAATTGAAATCATTTCCTCTTCACTTAAATCTTTCGATGCTAAGAAGAAATCGGCTCCATCATAGGACCAATTAATCGATTTAGTTTGTGTTTCGCTTGACAAAGCACCAATTGTAAATCCTAAATCAACAGGGTCACCATCAGCGACGTGCATTGGAATACTCGCTTGTTGAACTCTACTCTTTTGTTGGATCAGTGTGAAGTTTTTATCTCCTGTATACGATAAAATAATTCGCTTTCCTTCATCAATGTTTACTTCGTTTGAATCGCTTAACATAGTTCCATCAGGGACATACATTGGGAACGAGACAACAAGTGGCTCATCACTTTCTTGGGCCATGGCAGGTAGACTTTCTAGTTGGGCTCCCGTCATATTGCGGTCCATATCGAAGTCGCCATCATTAAAACTAGCATTAAGCTCGAAGTCATTAAACTGCACAGTTACTAAGACATTTAATTCAACATCCTTGATTTTAATCATTACAGGCGTTAAATCCTTTTTATTTAGCGTAATTTCTTGTTGGTGTAAATTTTTATTTGCATAGTTTGTTTTCGTTTGGAACACATAGTGATCGTCAGTAGCTGTAAATGTTCTTTCTGGGTCCATTAAAATATCATTTACAAGTGACTCATATAAATATACTTGGCTGTTATTATCTGGCCAATCACTTTGAAACCGAAAACTTTTATTTAACGCCGGTGTAAGTACGAAAACTCCTTCATCATTTCGGAGGATTATTTGGCTTTGATCTTTTTGTGCGTTATTTAAAGCGACACGATAATAATTAGCCTGCTTATGCCAAATTTCCACATCATATTGTTGTGGCTCTTTTCCTGTTTCTAAAGTCATAAGAGCTTCAGCTTTGTAACCAGTCATATTTTTAATTTTTTCACCTAGATCTTCGATGATGTCTTCTTGCGATTTTTCGCCACAAGCAGTTAGTAGACCTAATAGTATTATAGACGTGAAAATTATTGAAATGATTTTTTTCATTCATTCTCAACCCCTTTGTCTCATTTAGACGACAAGGGAGGGAATTCTATTATTATTTGTGATAATGATTTTCGAATTGCTTCAAAACTTGCGGCATAGCCTCAACTAGGTCAGAAGCGATAATGCTTAATGGGCTATTTCCAATACTAGTTAAGTGATCCGCAGCTTTACCATGAAGAAAGACCGCATTACTAATAGCCGATTGTACATCTTTCTGTTGCATCACTAAAGCTAGCACCATACCTGTAAGTACGTCACCTGTCCCACCCTTCGCCAACGCCGAATTCCCACTAGTATTAATAAACTGTTGTCCACTCGGTGTGGTGATAATTGTGTACGGTCCTTTTAAAATAAGGTAAACTCCGTAATGGGTAGCAAATTGTTTTGAAAGCTGAAACCGATGTTTTTCTATCTTGCCAATAGATTGCCCAGTCAGATAGGCGAACTCTCCTAAATGAGGGGTTAGGATTGTTACCCCTTTACGTTTGGGTAACATCATTAAGTAGTTTTTCAAGTAATAAAGTCCATCCGCATCAATGACTAGCGGTTTCTCGTAACTTTTAAGCAACGATTCTAAAAATAAACCTTTATTACTTCTACCAATCCCTGGGCCTATAGCAATAGCGTCAAAGCTATTGTCCAGAAACTCATCGGTAAGATTCAAATGATCAATTTCGCCATTTTTTGATGGGCATAGATGAAAGATCGCTTCAATGATTTGACTTGCAATCGTTTCATGCGCGATGTCAGGCGTCGCTAGCGTAACTAGTCCAGCGCCTAACCGAAAACATGCTTTTGTTGTCAGTATCGGTGCTCCCGTCATAGTTGTCGAGCCTGCAATAATTAAAGCTTTTCCATGACTTCCTTTGTGTGATGATGGCTTTCTTACCGGCAACGTCTGCTTAACATCCCGTTCTGTCCATAGAAAGCGGTTAGTAGAAACTTGGTCAATAGCCAGCCTTGGTATCCCAATATCAACAGTATAGAGTTCTCCATAATGCTCTCTAGAAGGATAAGTAAAGGCGCCGAGTTTCGGACACTGAAGAGTAACTGTATGGTCAGCTTTAATCGCACAAGAAATTTCAGTATCTCCTTCAGCAGTTAAACCACTAGGTAGATCAACGGAAATAATCGTACAGTCGAGCTGATTGACATTTTCAATGATTTCTTTATACGGCGAGCGTAATGACCCCTCTAATCCAGTGCCAAGGAGCGCGTCAATAACATGTGTATTTCGCATTAAATGATCCGAAAAATCACCACATGTTGTTGCCCCATAGTCCATAAATCGATACCCACATTTCAAGAACACTTCCAGATGATAGCGTGCCGCACCTTTCAGTTTATTTGATGGAGGAACAATCCATACATCAACTTGATAGCCTTTTTCTAACAAACACCTAGAAATAACAAAACCATCACCACCGTTATTGCCAACACCGATTAGTACAGCAATTCTAGCTGTCTTTTTTTCTAACAACGGTAAAATACAATTAACAAAAGCTTGCCCGGCATTTTCCATTAGTAATTCTTCTTTTAAGCCAATTTCCTCAATGGTATAGCGATCGATTTGGCGCATTTCTTCACCAGTTACCACATTCAATATAGTTCCCTCCTATCCGCACTATCACTATATGAGACTGTCCAAGACAATATGCAGACTAGCATGACAAGCAATCAAAAAAATATTAAAGTCCGTATCTTATATAGAAAATCAAAGTCAAAGGATGTTCAAAAAAATCATCGCAGTCAAATCTCTTTGTTCGCCTAATCGGAATTCTCAATGATTACATTGGCAACAGCATACTCTCTTGAGTGAGAGATCGACAGCTGAATTCGTCCTAACTCCCTTTTCGTTTGCAGCAGCGGTTTGCCATTTTCATCAGGAATAATTTCTATATCCTGCCAAGAATAGTTTCTACCAATCCCTGTTCCCGCCGCTTTCACAAAAGCTTCTTTCGCCGCAAAGCGCCCTGCTAAAAACTCAACTTTTCTCCGCTTTGTAAGCTTATCAAAATAGGATCGCTCTGTTTCTGTTAAGATTCTTTTCACAAAGTTGCTATTTCTATTAATAGCCTCCGAAATCCTTTGCAATTCTACAATATCAATCCCCAAGCCAGTTATCATTTTATCCTCACCCGCTCTATTCGTTTATGTATGTGAATGAATTTCATAATGAAGTATAGTTTCCTAACATTTTACCATAAGAATTAACATATATTGTAGATAGCAAGAAAATGCAAGCGCCTTGTTAGCGGCGAGTATGTTGAAGCTAGACAGACACGAAAATTTTATGCTTCCTTACTTTATTAAAATATAAAATTTTCATCTTTTCAAATTCACCACTTTGTTGCAATTATTTCTGTCAGAAGCATGTTTTATGCTACAATAATTAAAAGTGCAAGGAGCAAATTTCGCTTAACTACCTCATACATTTTGTCTGCGACAGCGTAATATTGCCTTCCTGGCTAACTTTTATGTTTTTAATTCTAACTGAAAAATAGGTGATACTTATGTTTGTAAGAAATGAGAGTTTTCGTTCGTTCCTTCGATCTTATCCTGTCATATCCGGGATTGTTATCGTCCATCTCGTTCTTTTTTTATGGATGTTTCTGTTCCGTCCTTTAGGTGGGGAAATTATTTATTTGCTAGGGGTCGGGCATAATTTGTCCGTTACTAACGGGGACTGGTGGCGTTTGATTACACCAATTTTTATGCATGTTTCACCAGGGCATTTTTTATTTAACTCTTTTGCATTAGTGCTCTTTGGACCGGCACTTGAAAGACAACTTGGCAAAGGCCGTTTTATCGCCATTTATCTGTTAACTGGGGTACTAGCCAATATCGCTACTTATTATATAGGCGGTCCAGGATATCCACCTCACTTAGGAGCTTCTGGTGCAATTTTTGGTCTTTTTGGCCTTTACGCTTATATGGCTTTTTATCGTAAAGATTTAATTGATCAAGACAATTCTCAAGTCGTCATGACGATCCTTGTTATTGGCTTAATTATGACATTTGTAAACCCGCGTATTAATATTTATGCCCATATCTTTGGAGTAATTGCTGGCGCGGCCCTTGCACCTGTGTTCTTGTATAAACTAAAAAAGTATGTACCACAATACCGCCATGTATTTGATAGAGACGAAGTTACCTTTAATCCAAACCGTTGGAAAAAACGCCGCTTAAACGCCAGCACTAAGCAAAAGATTTTATGGATCATTTTTGCAATCTTTGTGATCATCGGCGTTATGTTTAGATGAAAATTTAAGCAATGTTAGATCTAAACATGAGAAAATCTCTTTGATGTTTACCACGCCAATTTCCAAAAAAAATCGAAAGCGATAAATAAAGATCATAAAAGCCATGTCCTACTTACCTGGACATGGCTTTTAATATTAATCAAACGATTAGTTAATATTTTTTCAACATATAACGTAACGGAATTATTGAGACTAAAACAATTAGCAAAGCTGCGGGTGCTGCTAAATGATAGATTGCTTCTGAGGCTTCAAAATATACTCTGACGGCTAACGTATCAAATCCGGGCGGTCTTAACATTAATGTAGCCGGGAGCTCTTTAATTGAACTAACAAAAACTAGCGCTCCACCCGCTAAAATCCCTGGTAAAATCGTTGGCAGAATAACTTTATACATAACCTTCCAAGGGGGATATCCCAAACTCCTGGCAGCTTCATCAATTCTTGGTGATACAAGGCTTAACGAAGCCTCACCTGCCTGCATAGCTTGCGGCAAGAAACGGACAACAAAAGCTAGCGCAACCATAATGAACGTATTATAAAGGATCGGAATATGATTATTAAAAATGAACACAAAACCTAAAGCAACAATAACCCCTGGTAATGCATACCCTGCATAACATAATTTATCGATAACAGTTGTTATAACTGAAGGGTAACGTGTTTTTAAATAAATAATCGGTAGTGCAAGGAGCATACATAATACTGCTGCAAAGAGAGAAACTTTTAAACTATTCCAAGCAAAGCCGAAGAAACGGTTATCCAATGCACCCATACGAATCCCAATATTAGACCAATAAACAAGTACACTTATCGGTAACAGCACAGATACAAAGAATACAAGAATCGCATATAGTAAGGCAAAGGGCTTCCATTTACCTAACTTTAAAATTTCTGGTTCGCGGTACGTGTTCGAAGTTTGATAATACTTATTTTTCTTACGTGTACGTGACTCAATCCAAAGAATCATTACGGTTAGTAAGATTAGTACTAAACTCAATACCGAAGCAGAAGCAGTATCAAAGCCTGCTCTTTGAAAATAAATTGCAGCTGTGAACGTTACATAACGTAACATCGCAATTGCGCCAAAATCAGATAGTACATAAAGAGAAATAAGAATTGCTCCTGCACCAATTGCCGGTCGTAAAAATGGTAAATTTACTTTCCAAAATATTTGTGCTGTACTCATCCCTTGCGAACGAGCTACTTCTTCAAAGTTACGGTTCATTTTACGAAGCGCTGCACTTGAAATTAAGTATACATACGGATACGTAAACATTGTCAGTACAAAAAACACTCCCCAAAACGAATAAATATTTAAAGAATAATCACCAAAAGTTTCAACAAGCCAGGATGTATCTCGCCAAAAATCGCGCATCCAACCACTTGGACCAAACACTATAATATATGTAACCGCCCCAACATACGGCGGAATAACAAGTGGCAATGCTAATAACCATTGCCATAATTTTCGTCCTGGAAGATCAGTGCGGATAACGATCCACGCAAGCGAAACTCCAATGATAATTGCAAATAGCGTAACGGCAAAAGTCAGCGAAAACGTGTCCCATAGTAATTGTGGAATTCTACCATCTAAAAGACGTACCCAACTGTCGACTCCAGCAAAAAGCGAGCGCCACATTACATAAATAATTGGAATCGACATAATAAGCCCTACTACAACCCCGAACAGAAGTAACACTGACCCTGGAGGGTTACCACGCCAAATGCTTAGCCATTTCCTTCTAAAGAAATGGAGAAGGGTTGGGGAAATATTTTCCCCAACCTTGGCATTTTGACTACTATTTAATTGTGACTTTTTTTTGCTGTCATTGTTCATTATGCCGTCTCCTAAAATTACGTATCAACTAAAATTATCTTAATTCAAGGTCTAATCCTGATTGTTCTATTAAAGCTTTTGTATCTTCAAAATAATTTCCTAATTCTTTAATAGCCATATCTTGAACTTTTAAGTCAGTAAATTCAATAATATGAGGTTGTACCTCTGCTGGGTAAACTGCACCATATTCTGAATTAATAAGTAGTTCTAAAGATTCTCCAACAAATGCAACTTGATTTTCAGGTAATAATAACCACTCGATAAATGCTTTTGCGTTTACTTCGTTTGGTCCACCTTTAACTAAACCTGCTCCTGCTGCGTTAGCAACAACACCCATTTGACCTTCTTCTTGGTCAAGATAAATGAAACCGACGTTGTTGTTGTCAGGCTCTAATAATTGTTGGTGGAAGTAATAGTTATTCACTAGACCGAATGCATGCTCACCAGCACCTACAGCTTTACGAATATCACCATGACCTTCCATAACTCCAGCAGCATTGTCTTTAACTGACTTGATCCAATCAGCAGTTTTCTCATCGTCCCACTCGTAACGAAGCGCCGAAATGTGACCGATCATACCACCGTTACCACCACGAGTAATTGCATAGCCATTTTCTACTTCTGCCCATTTAGCATCAAATAAATCTTCATTACTCTTAGGCATATCTTCTTCAGTAATCATATCTTTATTGTAAATAAACCCACGTGCACGAGCTGAGATTGCAAAGTATGCATTGTCGTCTGCACGGAATTCTGCAGGAATTGACTCAATACCTTCAAAGTCATGCCCTTCTAGTAAGCCTTGCATGTCTAAATACCCTAAAGCTCCAAGGTCGTTTGAAATGAAAACATCAGCTTGAACATTTCCAGCTTCTTCTTGAATTTGAAGAGCATCCGCTCCATGTAACGCTACAACTTCTACTCCAGTTTCTGCTTCAAACTTCTCAAGTAATGGTAGTGTGAAATTTTCATTGCGGTTTGAGTATACCACAATTTCACCGTCTAATTCTACTACTTCTTCTTCAGGTTGTTCGTCTTGCTCGTTTTCTACTTTTTCATTTTCTGGTTCATTTGCTGGCTCATTATTTCCGCCGCAAGCTGCTGCTAGTACTAGTCCTAGTGCTAGGATTGTGAATAAGAATAACTTAAGCATTTTGTTCATGTTTGTATTTCCCCCTGTGTGTTTTATTATTAGTCGAATGAAAATCATTCTCATTCGCCTCTACATTTCGAATTATATTGCAATTGATAATCATTGTCAACTGTTTTTTTTAGATTAAAATATTATATTTTTATTGTTCACAAAAATGTCAAATAATCTGCTCAAAAAATATAAAAAGCTCTCTCGAGTGAACAGAGAGAGCGCTTTAAACTAACATAAATCATTCAACTACACATACTAAATCAGTTTTTATGTTAAACGATACAACTGAACCTTCTTCAATATCTTGCTCCATAGGAGCATAAATGATCATTGGTTCTGAAGCTGGATCAGTCTGAAGCTTCACATACAGCTCTTGGTACTCACCGCTATATGTAACTCTCTCAACGTGGCCCCAATAATTGCCTTGTCCCTCGCTGACAATTTGACAGCCTTCTGGACGAATAGAAAGCTTTACTGTTTCACAAATTCCGTCTGTTTGATTTGCTAAGCAGACTGTTCCAATGGTTGTTGTCACATGCTTAAAGTCTTTTTCTAATTTACCTGTAAGTAAATTTGTTTTTCCAACAAATTGAGCGACAAAAGAATTTTTCGGACAACGATACATATCTCTTGGTGCTGCCACTTGCTGAATAATTCCATCCTTCATTACTACGACACGATCAGATACAGCAAAAGCATCTTTTTGATCATGTGTAACGATGATTGCAGTTGTGTTTGCTTTTCTTAAAATATTCGTTACGTCATAACGCATCTTTTCTCTTAAACCGGCATCTAGATTACTGAACGGCTCATCCATTAGAACAACATGAGGTCCTGGCGCTAGTGCTCTTGCTAACGCAACACGTTGTTGCTGGCCACCTGAAAGTTGACTTGGAGAGCGATCGCCATAATCCGCTAACCCGACAAGCTCTAAAACTTCTTGAGCCCTCGCTTTACGCTCTTTCGGTTTCCATTTATTTAAACCAAACATGACATTTTTCTCAATAGTTAAATGCGGAAATAAAGCATAATCTTGAAATACCATCCCAATCCCTCGCTTCTCAGGTGGTATTGATCGATTATTATCATAGACAACTTGATCTCCAATCATAATCGTCCCCGTACTCGGCTGCTCAAATCCTGCTAACATTCTTAACGTCGTTGTTTTTCCACAACCACTAGGTCCTAACAGTGTAATAATTTCCCCGCGTTCAATAGTTAGATTTAACGAATCTACCGCCGGCCTTAATGAGTCATGAAAGAATTTTGTAACTTGCTTTAATTGAATAAAACTCATGAAACTCCCCCCTCAAAAAAACGAATCTATATAAAAGAAACCTTAAATGTAAATGATAATGATTTTCATTACAGGTCAATTATAACACAGAATTTTTTTTCTCGTCAACATCGTTTTAAAGGTCGTGACAACTTTTGGAACAATTCTCATTTTTTCTGCAGCTTATCTACCTATCTTCTTTTTCTCTAGATAGCCTTTTTGACCAGCGCTCGTAACTTCAAAGCTTACATTTACATTTAGTTTACTTTCTTGCCAGCCGGTCTTTTCCCAAGCTAATTTTTCGAAAAACGGATAATCTTTAAGCCAAATTCGGTGCCCTAGGAGCCATGGCTCGACATTTTTTTTCTTCAATTTTCCAACAGTTTCACGAATAATTTCTTCAAAATCATTTTCGACCTGCTCTGTAACTTTATCGATTATGCTTTGCGTTATCCGTACTTCAATGTCATTTGTTTCAACTATTTTTCCTTTTCCTTTGACGTCTATTGTAAATGTTACTGGTAGTTCTCGATTAAAAGAAATATTTGCAGTCAATTTAACTCTTGAGAGCGCAACATTTAATTGTTGTCCATTATAGTCAAGCTTGACCGTATGATTTAGCGAACCGACTTCCTCATCCTTTAATAATACACTTACCCCGACATTACCGGTTCTTAACTTTGCTACTAACTTATAGTCCTTAAAAACTGCTAGGTCCTCAATGTTAATAATTTCCCCTATAAGACGAGCTATTGGAATAACAGCAGCACTTGAGATCATATTTGACTCGCGCCGAAATTCAAACAGCTTGATATCCACCGTTCGAGCAATTTTTTGATCCGCTTGAAAAAAACTGCTTAAATAAAGTGATGGTAGGCTTACAAGTTGTGATTCCTGACTTAGAAAATCTCCAGCTTTTTGCCCTTCGATAATTATTAAAAAAACTTGGTTCGCGACAGCAGGTAATCGTTCTAACAGATCAATGACTTCCTTCAGCCCTAACTCTTTTGCTAACACTTCACTTATTGCAATTACCTTCGTATGACCAAAAAAAAGAACAGTTGGTGTATACGCCTCTATTTGCGCAACCGCATCCCAAAGCGTTTCACCTTCTGCTTGAAACGTTTCAAACTCAGTGCCTTGTGAATTACCCTGCTCGTCCCCTCCTTCAAGAATCGGAACCTGAATCGTTACTAAAAACTTATCTTCTTTGATATCCACCGCCATTCCCGTTATTAATGTCCGGTGATCAATTTCCCGTGAATCTTCGAAACAACCTGTAGTAGCCATAATAAAAATGAGCGCAATTAAAATGAATTTAAGCCGATTCACTTTGATCAGCTCCCTTACTTTTCTTGAAAATTAATAATAGTAATAATGCTACTGGTAATAAGTTTGTATACACTACCTGGTTATAGATTAAGGGTAGCCACTGCTGTTCGATAAAGCTAGGCGTGATCGTCGTCACCAAAAAAAGTAACCCAACAATAGTAATGATGTACAAGCCTTGTTTTTTCTCTGGATACACTTTATTCATCAGAAACTGTAAAAACCATAATTGAATAACAACTAACTTGTAGTAAGCAATAATCCAAAATCCTAAAAAAAACAAATCGAGACGCTCAATCACCCCTGTCCGAGTTGGTATTGATTGAATCACAGCAGTAATCGGTGAAAACAACGTCAGCGCTTGGTCGAATCCGAACGTCCCAAGAACAACAAGAGATATGGAGATAAACGTTACTGCAATTAAAAACAAGGCAATTGCCATTGGTTTTAAAATGGAAGTCCCCTTTTTTATAAAAGGCAGAAACCCAAGTAAAGCGACAATACCACCGTAGCGGATCATATCTGTGATTGAGCTTTTTAGAAATGTGATTGTATCCGTTGTCCAAACCGGCGGAATATTAATCCACTTAAAATAATCAGTAAACATAAGCGCTACTACAGCTATAATTAGCAGAAACTCAAAAAATACGAGAGCCACAAGAAAGCGAGAAATAGCTGCAATGCCATATAGTAAACCGACTATGACAACTAGTAAAAACAACAATGTAATTAGCCAGAGATCAGAATTTGGCAGTAAATAGGTATTTGATAACAAAGCCAATGCTTCTAAATTATAGTGGGTCACTAGAAAAGCACTTACTATAAAGTAGCTAATGATAACGTAGAAAATCGGTTTCCAAATCAAATTCTTTAACTCTGCAAAGAAATCATAACTTTCATATTTCTGTGTAAACTGCTTTATTAATAGAAGCAGAATAAAATACGGCACTACACCTACAAATAGCTTTAACCAGGCACTCCTTACTTCTAGATGGTTCATGTAAGGTAAAAAAGTAACCCCTATCGTTATCGTTGAGCAATACGTAAAAGCAAATAACTCTATACTTTTGAACTTTCTTACTATTTCCAACTTCCCAGCCCCTTTGAACTAGCACTAAAAGTTAAGTTTCTTTCGAAGCGATTTCTTTAACTGCTCCTTTTTCGCTTTTGAAAATGGCTCAATATAAACTCTAGGAATGGTTTCAATATTACAAATGTGAATAAAAATCAGGCAAAACCCTAACACGAATCCATACAATCCATACATCGCTGAGATCACCAGTAGTCCGTAGCGAATTACCCTAAGTGCTGAAACGAGCTCCCACGCTGGGGCTGTAAAAGACGCAATCGCCGTAAAAGCAATAATAATAACCATTAAACTGCTTATTACTCCAGCTTCTACTGCAGCGGTGCCAATTACTAGACCGCCAACAATCCCAATCGTTTGACCAACAAAACTCGGAAGCCTAATACTAGCCTCGACTAATACATCGAGAGCAAACATCATAATTAACGCCTCAGCAACTGCAGGAAACGGAATGTTCATCCTCGATTCAATAATCGTCAAAATTAGTGTTGTCGGAATCAATTCTGGATGAAAAGCTATTAACGCAACATATAACGCTGGTAATGCAGTAGAAAGAATCATACTTGCATAACGAATTAGCCGGATAAAAGATAAGTTCCAAAACGAACTAAAACTGTAATCACCACTAGTTATATAAAAATCCAATAAACCAACTGGTAAGATTGAACAGAAAGTTGATCCTTCCATTAAAATAAGTATTTTTCCTTCAGTCATCGCATAGGCTGCTTTATCTGGTCTTTCAGTTAATAAAACTTGTGGAAAAACAGAAAAGGGTGCATCAATGATATTTTTATTTAGCTCACCAATATTTAACAAATACTCTAAATCAATGTCATTTATTTTCTGTTCTAAATATTGTAAGTACTCGTGATCAACAAGGTCGTCGAGATACATAAGACTTGTTTTCGTATGAGTAACCGTTCCCACCTCAAAGCTTTTTGCTTTCAAGCGGGGATCCTTAATAAGTTTTCTCATTATTCCGATATTGGTTGTAATATCCTCAATAAAACCGACTTTGGGACCGAACACTTGATACTCAGTTGTTGGATCAGAAATTGCTCGTTTATCTTGTCCAGTTAAACTAACATCAATCGGGTACTCTCCGCCGTTATGACAAATCACACCTCCACTAAAGAGTGAGTAAATAATTTCCGGCCATTTTGTAAGCTCTTCGTTTTGAATACTATAGATATGTTGTTGAAATTCCTTTATTTGAGCTTCATCGTGAAGCTTGATCAACGGTTTAACTACCCCCTCTTGAAGTAGTTCCTCATTAATCAGCGCTTGGAGATAATAAAGGTAAATTATTTTTCCATTAAATAACACTACTTTCCGATAGGTGAAATCAATGCAATCATTAAAGATTTTATGTATTTGTTGATAAAATTCCTCAACACTTAATAGAGGCTCTTTAGAAATGTTAAGCTCTGCTAATGTCTTTTGGTACTCATCATTTTTTTGACTTACATTAAATACTCTCATAACATCCCTCTTAGCTCTGTTATTTTGAGTATAGTTTGTTACCAATACTATGTATTTATTCCCAACGTTATCTGATAGTTGGTAAAATAAAAAGACTAAATCAAATGATTTAGTCTGGAATAGATGTTGATTTTTTAAGTGCATTAATTTCATAAAGCAGATTCTGCACCACTTGGATACTACATCGAGTTGATAACAATTTTCAAATTGTTTCTATCTACTTTTTACTAATAGATTAACCGCTTCTTTAATTGTTTCTTCTGTACCTTCACCATTTTCAATTTGTTTGCGGATACAATCTTCAAGGTTGCTACTAACAACTACACCAATTGCTCGATCTAATGCATTTCGAACTGCAGCTAATTGGGTGACAACATCCTGACACTGCTTTTCTTCTTCCATCATCTTAATAATGCCTCTAACTTGACCTTCAATCCTTTTTAATCTATTTTTTGCTTTGTCATCATATTTTTCCACGATAAATTCCCCCTTTTAAACTAAATTAGATTGACTTAGCTATTATTTGAACCTATTAACTCTTGCTAATACTACCTTTAGTTTATGTTATAATCATAGTGAAATGCAATCTAATCATTCCATCATTTTTTTGGTGTGATTTTTTTCACAGATTTTATTTTGAATTAATTTATACTATATTTATAGTATTTAGTTATTAACATACACACTACTTTTATGTTTAATAACTATTTTATGTTAATAACCGTCACTAAGTCTTCACATTTC
Organism: Bacillaceae bacterium IKA-2; assembly: GCA_031761875.1. Lineage (GTDB taxonomy): Bacteria > Bacillota > Bacilli > Bacillales > Anaerobacillaceae > Anaerobacillus. The sequence continues at coordinate 28,346 of CP134492.1, forward strand.
AAAAAAAATATGCTTCTTTTATCTTATATTATGTAAGTATGGAGTCTTTATAATACTAACTGAGGAGGGTTATTAAATGCCGGAAAACAACACAAACCTTAGAACACAAAAAAGCCATGTCCAAACCGAAACTGAGTCATCATCATTAAAAGGGACGTTACTATTTACGATGTCTGTTGGTTTGTTTATCGTTGTATCTTGGTTTGCAATATTCTTACTATTTATTAATAGAGTTTAATTGGCGAAAGGGGGACTTATTTTATGCATTTACATCGTTATGAGAAAATTTGGTTAACATTTGGCATTGGCTCTTTAGTTGTATTCTTAGCTGTAATAGGTGTTACTGCATTTGCTTTTGGACACCAACCACCAAGCCATATGGCTTCAGTAGACTCACAGAACTTGAGTAATGAGGCGCCTTTTAACGAACCAGGTTTGCGACAAATTGATGATACAACTTATCAAGCTACTATTATTGCAATGGCTTTTACTTACTTGCCTAACAAAATAGAGGTACCTGTCGGTTCAACCGTCCGCTTTCAAGTAACTAGTTCTGATGTAGTTCATTCATTTACTATTCCGAATACAAACGTAAATATGATGGTTACGCCAGGCCATATAAATATGGCCGAGCATACATTTACTAAACCTGGTAGTTATCTCGTTTTGTGTAACGAGTACTGTGGAACTGGGCACCACTATATGCAAATGACAATTGAGGTGATCGAATGAGAAATTCAGCTTTGAAAGTAGACGAAATTAATTCTGATCTAACAACAAAAGTTGCGCCTAAAGACGCAACATTAAGTATGGCACATATTCATATCGCTTACTTTTCTTTCATAATAGGAGCTCTTGCTGGACTTCTTCAAGGTTTGGTTAGGGGTGGCATAATTGAACTTCCTAGCTGGCTTGGTTATTATCAAATATTGACAGTTCACGGGATTTTACTTGCACTTGTATTTACAACCTATTTTATCTATGGATTTTTCTTCGCTGGTCTTAGCCGCACAATGGGTGCACTGAAAGATGGTACAAGAAAGACCGGTTGGATCGGGTTTTGGGTAATGACGATCGGAACGCTGCTAACAGCGGCAATGGTTTTGCTTGGTCAAGCGTCAGTTCTTTATACATTCTATGTTCCACTACAAGCACATCCGTTGTTTTATGTTGGGTTAACATTGTTTGTGATCGGTAATTGGATTGGTGGCGCGGCAATGCTAGCTCACTACTTCGGTGTGAGAAAAGAGAACAAAGGCAAAGGCAAGCAAACAGCTTTATTTGGATATATGGTTACTGCAACAATGCTTATGTGGATCGTTGCAACTATAGGTGTTGCTACAACTGTACTTCTACAAATGCTCCCGTGGTCACTAGGAATTACTGATGGAATTAATGTTCTACTGAGCCGTACTTTATTCTGGTATTTTGGCCACCCACTTGTTTATTTCTGGATAATGCCTGCTTATGTAGCTTGGTATGTTAGTATTCCGAAAATTATTGGTGGTAAATTATTTAGTGATTCACTCGCTCGTTTAGCTTTCATTTTATTCCTATTATTCTCGATTCCAGTTGGTTTCCACCATCAGTTAATGGAATCAGGGATTTCTGAGATGTGGAAGTTTATTCAAACAGTATTAACATATATCGTTGTTATTCCTTCATTAATGACTGCTTTCTCAATTTTTGGTACGTTTGAGCAAACTGGACGTGCGAAAGGTGGCCGCGGTGTTCTTGGTTGGCTGCGGGTACTGCCATGGAATGATGTTCGTTTCTTTGCACCATTTATGGCTATGCTGGTCTTCATTCCAGCTGGAGCTGGAGGAATTATTAACGCAAGTTATCAACTAAACGCTGTCGTTCACAATACGCTATGGATTGTTGGTCACTTCCATTTAACAGTTGGTACGACCGTTGTACTTACGTTCTTCGGTATTTCTTACTGGTTAATTCCGCATTTAACTGGACGTAAATTTACACCATTCCTCAACCGTTTAGGTATGGTCCAAACATGGTTATGGTTAATCGGGATGTTCTTTATGTCAGGCGCGATGCACTTAATGGGGCTTTTAGGGGCTCCTCGTCGTACTGCTTATACAACATACCAAGACCATCCTGATGCATTAGTGTGGTTTGAAGGCATCTTTACGAATTACATTACCGTTGCTATTGGCGCTGTGATTTTAACAGCTGCTGCTTTATTAATGTTCTATAACTTTGTTTATATGACATGGTTAGCTCCGCGTGGTGAAACAGAATTTCCGGTTAGTGAACCAGCTGAAGATGCTTCTACTACACCAAAATTTTTCGAAAACTGGAAACTTTGGATCGGGCTTGTCATACTATTAATTATTTTCGCTTACTCAATTCCTGTCTACGATATGATAGTCAATGCACCACCTGGATCGCCAACGTTTAATCATCTAATTAAGTAATTGTTAGTAAAACGGAGTTACTTTGGTCATTGACGTAAAGAAAAAGATAAAAAGGATGACTGCCAATGTAATGCGGCGGTCATCCTTTTTCTACATTAATAAATTAATTATTTGACTTCGTTTCTCCATTCCAATCTAGCATTGCACCCTGGACATTTGTTACATTTTCAAAACCATTTTCTTGGAGAATTATTCCAGCCTGCATACTGCGATTACCACTGCGGCAAATAATAATTATCTCTTTTTCTTTTGGCAATTCATTGTACGTTTCTTCTAACGTACTCAGTGGAAAGTTTGTAAATCCTTCAATATACGCATCATCGAACTCATATTGCTCTCTTACATCAATATAAACAGCTCCATCTTGATCCGCTGCTGACAACGCCATTCTTTCTTGAATATCACCCACATTGATTTGTTTTATACCTGTTAGAGATTCCTCATTACAACCGGTTACAAAAATAAGGAAAAGCAGTCCAATAATAGAAAAACTCACTACTCGTTTCATCAATTTACACCTCTATTTCTCTAAAATATTAATCCCAATGAGTATTTAAACTCTATTAACTATTATAATATAAGTAAGTTTTTTCTTCACTATGTTTGGCTTATTTTAAAAATATAACATTTACCCCATTTACTAAATCCATTTTATTTTATAGTGTAGTACTTAGCAGCATTATTTCAAAAATTCTATTCAAAGCCTAAGGGAAGTGTCTCTATGACTGAAAACCAATTAACCGTTCTTATTATAAAATATTTAAAAGAAACAAAAAAGGAATCTTTTCAATTACTTGTTGAAGAATTGCAACCATATGATATTGCTCAATTGTATCGTAACCTACCTCAAAAACACCATTTCAAATTCCTTTTATATTTAGACCCAAAACAAATTGCAGACCTTATTCAAGAACTAGATAGTGACTTACAAATTGAAATTCTTCATAGACTTGGAATTGAAAAGTCATCAAAGGTCATGGATCTAATGGAAAACGATGACCTTGCTGATTTATTGAGTGAACTTTCGGTGGAGAAAATTGAAGAATATTTATCTTCAATGAAGGCTGAAGACTCTACTTATCTTCAAAGTTTAATGAGTTATCCTCCAGAAACTGCTGGTGGACTGATGACCAACCAGTTTGTATGGATAAAAGATGATTATACCGTTCGGGATGCTGTTGACAAACTAAAATCATTCGCTGAAATGAATCACTCAATCAACTATTTATACGTAATAAATGATCTTCAAGAGCTTGTTGGGGTTGTCTCATATAGAGACTTACTTTTAGGAGATATACACGATAAAATAAGCGAAATTATGTTTAATCGCGTTATTTCTGTTCCTTTAGAAATGGACCAAGAAGAAGTTGCCCAACTCATCCAGCGATACGACTTTGTTGCTGTTCCTGTTGTAGATAAAGATGATAAACTTTTGGGAATCGTTACTGTTGACGACGTCATTGATGTTGTTATTCAAGAAGCGAACGAAGATATTGAGAAATTATCAGCTTCTGGTAAAGACATTGATTTTCATACAAAAGCTGTTACTGCTTCGGCTCGTCGTTTACCATGGCTTATTTTACTTTTGTTTATTGGATTGCTCTCAGGAAGCATCATTAGTGGCTTTGAAGATACACTAGGAGAAGTCATCGCTCTTGTATTCTTTATGCCGATGATTGCTGGAATGACAGGAAATACCGGAACACAATCACTAGCGGTAGTTGTTCGTGGACTTATTGCTCATGATTTAGATAAGAAAACTGTTGTGAAACTTATTTTCCGTGAGTTTGGTGTTGGAATTATTATTGGAATTACATGTGGTCTGTTAATTGCAATTATTGCTTACGTATGGTTAGGTCCCATCTATTCGTTAATAGTTGGTGGCTCTTTAGTGATTACTTTGATAATCGGAACACTAGCAGGTACGATTATCCCGCTTGTGTTATATCACTTTGGGATTGACCCTGCAGTTGCATCCGGCCCTTTAATTACGACATTAAATGATATATTTTCATTGTTTGTTTATTTGGGGTTAGCTACATTATTTTTAGCTTATTTATAACTTTTTGCTTAGCAGTAACTAATAGTGAAAATACTTCGCTTATATTGCTGTTGCTGCTGCTACTGCTGCTGTAACGACAATAATCGTCATTCGGAAAGAACATTTCAATAATAATATGACAAAATATTTCCCAGGAAAACTAAATTTATGAAAAAAAGACAAAAGTCGAGCTTTTTTCACTCGACTTTTGTCTTTTTTGTTTTCGTTTTCCTATTAATTTATCTGATAAAGTTAATGAATTCAGGGATTCTAATTACATCATCGCTTATATATGGACCAATTTGTTCAATTTCGACTCCCTCAAATTGGATAAACTGCATACCAAAATCCTTTGCCGTAAACATGATTGCTTCTAACATAATTAGATATTCAAGTTTATTTTCAACGATAACTCCTTCTGCAAACGTAATCGTCGCTGTATCTTCAGTTTGGTCAATATTTGTAATAACGACTTCCTCTGGAATAGAAGCTTGATAGCCTTTTTCGATATTCCCGCTTTTCATTAATTCTAATGTTTCTGGAAAGCTTGTTTCACCTTCTGTGCTACGAGGCGCTTCAACGGTTCTACCTCTTACTAAAAACTGATGCTTAGTATTACTTTCAAATAAATAGTAGCCACGATTAATGTCAAGAATATCTAACTGATAGAACAGACCTGTCTGCCCCCAGTTAACACCTGGCTCTCCATCAGAAGTAAACCGAATTGCATTATAACCTAAAGACGCAAACGTTTCTTTTAAAGCAAGTTTATAGAGACTGTCTTCTGATGAAGATAACCTTTCCAAACTTCGAGCTGGAACATCAATTACTACAGTACTTCCCTCTTCCGTAATTGAATTTATTTGAATAGCTGGGAAAACCCCGATACCCCAATGCTCTCCATTAAAATTATTTTTTACTTCGATAAAATTATCTAGCTTAGATGTTCCTTGTCCTTGAAAGCTAACCGGAACGACAATTTCCCCTGTCGCGTAAGAAGCCGGAACAGAGATTGTTAGCAAATTTTCACCTAATTGACCTTCCTCGAATGGTTGCGTAGCACTTAGGTAATTATTATCAATACTATTATCGGTACCCCATTGGTCTGCAACCGATTCAGTTCGTGCTGTATCTGCTTTCTCATCACTTGGATATTCGCTAACTTCCATCATAATGCCCGCTTCTCCGTCCGAATCTTCTAATGTAAAGTTTTCTTCATTATTTAAGAAAGGTGGGACTATAAGCATTAATAAAAAGAACACAGCTGCAATGGCAACAGATGGCAAAAACCAATTTTTCCTTTTTTGAAGTTTCGATTTCATCTGATCTTCTTGTAGTTTTTCCTGAATACGTGCATAAAGAACATCTTTATCTTGTTTATCTTCCACTTTAGGCATTTTTTTCAGTTGGTCTTCAATTATTTTTTGATTCCATTTAGATGGCTGCTTCATCTTCCCACCTCCTTCAAATCTGATTGGTCTTCTGTGCTGAGAAGTTCTTTTAAGGCTTTTATTGCTCGATGCTGCGTCGTTTTTACTTTGCTTTCTGTCCACCCTAAAACAGTTGCCGTCTCGCTAATAGAGAGGGATTCAATATATCTTAAAATAATTACTTGTTGTTGGTCTAGAGAACATTTTCCAAGCATTTGGTAGACTTCTTTCATTTCTTCTTTTTCGACAATGATCTCATCAGGCAGCGGGTTCTCATCACGGATTTGATGTTCTTTCTCTGAGAGGTCAAATAACCCTAAAAATTTACGCTTTTTCCGATTCTGACTGCGAATCCAATCAACACCTACATGTCTCGCTATCGAATACAACCATGTTTTTTCACTACTATCTCCTTTAAAGGATGAGTAGGAATTCAGCACTTTTATATATACTTCTTGCACAAGTTCCTCAGCTATTTGTCTATTGCGAACCATATAAAACAAAAACTGAAATAATGAATGGTGGTAAGTTTCATACAAGCGTTCAAATTCATCATTCACCTCTTGCTTCCCCCTTATTAAAATAGTCGTTTTTTAAAAAGAATAGTTACAGAACAATCGTCAAAAAGGTTGAAATTTATCTCTTTAAACATTCTTCGGGCAATTAAATTATTTCAAACTTGATCATACTACTACCTTACTTTTTATTATACCTTTTACAACAGAAAAAGACTGTCAAGAAAATATCAACAGTCTGTGACAAAATTAAAATTTTTGCAATGAGAATTTTTCGGTCAGCTTTTAAGCTGGAAACTTATTTTGGTTCATGCTTTGGAACGATATTAAATATTTCTCCTGTTTCGAATAATGATATAACACCATCTAACCACTTATAATATCCTTCTGCATGAACTAGTTTATTTAAATCACATTCAATCAGTTTTTTTATTTCTTCATTAGTTGTTTTTTCAGCTAGCGTTTTTAACATTTGTTTTGTTTCTTGGACGGCAATTGTATTTTTCTCTGTTGCATTTCTCCAACGGTTAATAAATATATCGGAAAATGATTTATACCAATCCTCTTCAGTTTTATATAAATCCTTTCTAACTCCTTTTTCCCAAACTCTCTCAACCATATTAGCCTCTAACAAAAGCCTGATTCCTGTACTCATGCTCGTCTTACTCATCCCGAGCGCTTCACCCATATCATCTAAGGTCATTGCGTCTTTCGCAAAATATACTGTCCCGTATAATCGTCCAACAGAATGGGGAATATCATATAAATAGATGTTTTTTGCGACTTGATTAATAAAACGATCTCTCGCTATTTTTAATTCTTTAAAATCAGTGTGTTCGTTTTTTTCATTTTCCATAATACTTCTCCTACCTCTAAATAGTTCTATATGTTAGTTTATCAAACAGATTCAAAAGTGGAAAGTTGCTGCCTCCACCGATATATAGAGAATGTCTTAGTATTTATAAGTATACACTATATTTCATTCGTACAGTTTTTTCTGTACGTGCCATACGTTCGTTTTTAAAAGAATATACAGTTTGTATAAAATATAAATAAAGTCTAAAGTATAACAAGCGATACTACGTACGGATTACCGAATAAGTAAATAGGTACTTTAATCGTTTGTTAAATATGTAAAAAAAGTTGTTTTTCCGTAACAACGACATTCTTATCAGAATTGAGGTGTAATCAGTGTCAAAAATCAAAGTTGAAGGCTTGACAAAAGTTTTTGGTAAAAAGCCAAAAAAAGCATTAGAGCTTTTAAAGAAAAACGTATCAAAAGATGAAATTTTAAAACAAACTGGAATGACTGTTGGTGTTAATCAAGCTGACTTTGAAGTTCAAGATGGAGAAACATTCGTGATTATGGGGTTATCAGGAAGTGGAAAATCTACATTAGTCCGACTCCTTAACCGTTTAATTGAACCAACAACCGGCAGTGTTTGGATAGATGGTGTTGATTTAGCCGTCATGGGTGAAAAAGAACTTCGAGACGTTCGCCGTAAAAAGTTAAGTATGGTATTTCAAAACTTCGGTTTATTCCCATTTCGGACTGTACTTGAAAATGTTGAATACGGGCTTGAAGTACAAGGTGTTGATAAACAGAAAAGAGGAGAAAAAGCTCAAACGTCACTTGAACTTGTAGGCCTTAAAGGGTATGAGGATAAATATCCTAGCGAGCTTTCAGGTGGAATGCAGCAACGTGTTGGTTTAGCAAGAGCCTTAGCAAATGACCCAGATGTTCTCCTTATGGATGAAGCATTTTCCGCTTTAGATCCGTTAATTCGCAAGGACATGCAAGATGAGCTCCTAGATTTACAGCAAAAAATGAAAAAAACTATTATTTTTATTACTCACGATTTAGACGAAGCTCTTCGAATCGGTGACAGAATTACGATTATGAAAGGTGGTTCAATTGTTCAAATTGGAACACCTGAAGATATTTTAACAAATCCTGAAAATGACTATGTAGAAAGATTTGTTGAGGATGTCGATCGCTCGAAAGTTTTTACAGCACGACACGTCATGAAACGACCAGAAACTGTCAATGCTGAAAAAGATGGTCCTCGTGTAGCATTGCAACGCATGAAAGATACAGGAATCTCTACCCTATTTGTAACAAATCGTAAAAAAGAGCTCCTAGGAGTAGTTAATGCCGAGGACGTAGCTAAAGCTATTAAAGAAAATAGCAGTTTATTAGCCATTTTAGAAGAGAATGTTCCAACGGTACAATCTGATACACCATTACATGATTTATTTGATCTTGTTTCAACAACCCAAATTCCTGTTGCTGTTGTTGATGACAAAATTTTAAAAGGAATTATTATTCGCGGCGCAGTTCTAGCAGCCTTGTCGACATCAAGTCAGGAGGGTAACAGTAATGAATCTAATACCACGCCTTCCACTAGCTGAAGGAATTGATTTATTCGTTGATTGGTTAAAAAGTATTGATGGTTTATTTGATGTACCAAAAGATACGATTGCATTTATGGTTTCGAATTTAAGTGACGGATTAGCCCTAATCCCTGAATTTATCTTTATTATATTAATTACTGCTTTAGCGTTTTTTGCAACTAAGAAGAAAATTGGTTTGCCAGTCTTTGTTTTCTTCGGGCTATTTCTGATTCAAAACTTAGGGTATTGGGGCGATATGCTGTTGACACTATCACTCGTCTTAACATCTGCATTTATTTCTATTGTAGTAGGAATTCCAATTGGAATTTTGATGGCTAGAAATAAAACAACAGAAAATATTGTTATTCCGATATTAGATTTCATGCAGACAATGCCAGCCTTTGTTTACCTAATACCAGCTGTTGTTTTCTTCGGTATTGGTATGGTCCCCGGTGTTATCGCCTCTGTTATTTTTGCGATGCCACCAACAGTTAGACTAACAAACTTAGGAATACGCCAAGTGTCAACTGAGCTAATTGAAGCGGCTGATGCCTTTGGTTCTACTCCAATGCAAAAATTATTAAAGGTACAACTACCAATGGCAAAGAAAACTATCATGGCTGGTGTAAACCAAAGTATTATGTTAGCATTGTCGATGGTTGTTATTGCTTCGATGATTGGTGCATCTGGTCTTGGAACTAAAGTCTATTATGCTGTTGGGCGTAATGACGCTGGTGGTGGTTTCGAAGCTGGGATTGCCCTAGTAATTGTAGCGATTATTCTTGATCGTTTAACACAAAGCTTTAATCGCCAAAAAGGCGAAGCATAATCCGAGGAGCTAGACAATCCTTTGAGGTGTCAGACACCATTAATTGGTGCCCATCCCTAAAGGATAAATTCACGAATTGTCTTGTTTTGGTGTCAGACACCAAAACCCAAGACAAGCATTCAATATTATTTTTCACTCTTTTTTAAAAAAAGGGATAATATAAATAGATAGAAGGAGCGGGTCAAGAATGAAGAAATATTTCAAAAGATTTAGTGTAGTAGCAGGTTTATCATTAGCACTACTTGCTGCAGGTTGTGGAACAAATGAGGAAAATACATCAGAAACACCAACTGATGAAGAAAATGGAGCTTCTGAGGAAGTAGTTGGCTCTGTTGGCGAACAGTTAGATTATACAATTACTGGTATTGATGCAGGTGCTGGACTTATGGCTGCGACTGAAAGTGTGCTTGAAGAGTATGCCTTAGAAGGCTATACACTGCTAGCTAGTTCTGATGCTGCAATGACAGCTGCATTAGCAGCTGCTTATGAAAATGAAGAGCCAATCGTCGTGACTGGTTGGACACCTCATTGGAAGTTTGCTAAGTACGACCTTAAATATTTAGAAGATCCTAAAGGCATTTTTGGAGCTTCTGAAACGATTAACACAATTGCTCGCCTTGGACTTGACGAGGATCACCCTTCCGCTTACGAAGTGTTAGACAACTTCTTCTGGGAGCAAGATGATATGGGCGAAATTATGATTGCTGTAAACGAGGGCGCTGACCCTGTTGATGCTGCTGCTGATTGGGTTGCTAATAACCAAGATACGGTTTCTACTTGGACTGACGGTGTTGCTGAAGTAGATGGCGACGAGTTTACATTAGCTTTTGTTGCTTGGGATTCTGAAATTGCTTCAACTCACATGATTGCTAAAGTTCTTGAAGATATCGGTTATAACGTTAATTTAGTCTCACTTAATGGAGCACATATGTGGACTGCTGTCTCAACTGGAGATGCTGATGCAATTGTAGCTGCTTGGTTACCACTTACACATGCGACATATTATGAAGATTATGAAGGCGAATTTGTTGACTTAGGTCCAAACTTAGAAGGTGCTGGAATTGGTTTAGTCGTTCCTGCATACATGGATATTGACTCAATTGAAGACTTAAATAATTAAATAATAAAATAATAAAAGGGCTGCTCCGGCAGCCCTTTTTTATTTTGAATTAAGAAAATATAACTATTATAAATTGAAATGATGGCTAGCTTCAGGTACCTAACGTCTCGATCACTTCAGACAGCGCTTCTGCTTTTCGGTTCTCTAGTTCCAAGACACATCAATGAGTTACTTCTTAGCAGGTATTGGGACGAGTAACCGCAGGAGCACCGCCTAGATCATCCCGCTTTTTTCCTAGCAAGCTTTTGCTTTACCTTTTTTGATAATTGCGAGTCCAAGATAGTTGTTAAGAGAAAGCTTATTAAAATACCATGCAAGATTACACCGAAAATCGTCAGCAAAATGATAATCCCTTTTCCTATTAAAGTGGTGGGCATTACTGATGTATAACCAAAAAAAACTAACGAAGCCACACCACCTATAAATGCATCCCAATAAGATGTAATGCCAGGCTCAAAAACATATAACGGGATAATAGCTAAAAATATAAATAACATGCTCAATGGAATAAAATAACTAAAACGAAGCTTCTTTAACTTATTTATTAGCGGCTTTGTATAATATTTTGTAATTACTTTTAAGCGCATCAAATGAAGAATTCGCGCTGTTCTGGCGAGTTGAAATACTGCATCGAGAGGGATAAGTGCGATAATGATAAACGGATTGTGTTTTATGAATTGAATTTTGTTAGTAGAAACCGTTAATCTATAAACAAAATCAATAAAAAAGACGAGCCAAGTCCCCCAGATGACATAATCATTATAACCACTTTTATACCATATAGTTGCAACTGAGCACACTGCAAGTAAAACCATTACACCTTCATATGCGAATACAGTATTTTCCTTAATCTGTTTTATCATCGGTAACCCTCCTCTCTCAAATTCTAACTTTAGTAATGGTAACATAATTTTAGAGAGTTTTTACTTTAGATGTAGAATTTTTGACTTTAAGCTATCTCAATACATTAAAAAAGACTCACCCGAGGGCAAGCCGTATTCATTAATCTAAATTTATTCTAAGCTTTTGATTTGGATTGTCTTTTCTACCGTAATACTCGGATCAGCTGTCAAAGTGGCAGATAAAACGATGTATTTATCCAAATTATTGGTTCCACTGTCAATGTTTACAGTTGCACTATTTTCTGTACTGTCAGTAATACTAGCCATATTGTCTTGACTTCTCAAACTCCATTCGACCGATTGGTCAAACACTTCTACGCCATCATTATCAAATATTTGAGTGACATAAGATCCACTTTGCCCCGGTTCTATAGTTGGGTCTCCAATAATAGAAACAGAATAATTGTCTGTTACAGCATCAACCGCAGGAGCTACAACTGTACTTTTAATCAAAGTGACTGCAGTCTGTGCCAACAGTCGCCCATTTATCGAAGCCTTAGTACCCATAGTGATATTTGTCTTTCCCAAGACGATTCCTTCAAAATGTGCACCCGTTCCAATCGCAACAGTTTCTGACGACTGCCAGAAGATGTTCTTAGCTTGTGCTCCACCCGTTAAAATAATCTTAGTGTTAGCAGCTTGGGTAATTCCTTTATCTATTTGGAAAATAAAAATATCATCTGGTCCACCATGGAGAGTGACATCTTTATTTATCATAACGCCTGTCCCCCACTTGTAAACACCAGCTGTAAGTATTTGACCACTAATGTCTCCAGTATACAGTTCGGTAAAATCGACAGCTCTTCCAGCAGCATCAGTGTACGCTGTTTCCATGTCGCTTATCGCTGTAGTAAGATTACTGGGAGTTGGAGAAGTATAGTTTGCAGCATATACCTTTCCTGTAACTTGATCTGAAACTGAAAATTGATTAGTAGAATCCATTGTCAGCGAAAATCCAGTAATGGCCGTCGCAGTAATTGGGCTAACTGCTATATTTCCAGTAATAACAGAATTTGGTACAGTAGAGATTCCTGTTTTTGCTAAGATTGCAAAATCGCCAGCTGTACCTAGGTTTACTGGGTCGACTAACGGTTCTGGTTCTGGTGTTCCTTCAGCAAATGCCAAACTAAAAGAAAGTAATACCATGCTTACAATTACAAAAAATGATAGGATCTTTTTGAATGATTCGTTCTTCATAATTCTCCTCCTAATTGTATTTCGGTATTTTAAAAAAATATTATTTTCTAACACTACTATATTTTATCACAGTTTACCATATTTTTTTGCTATCTTTATATAATTTATCATAATCCCTACTATCTACCCGTATGATTCTACCCGCATAATTAATTTTTCAATGGACAATTTTAAAATAAGTAAAAGACCCTGTCTGAATAACGACAGGGTCTTTTACTTATTTTAGGGGTGGGAGTAGGCTTTTCATACAATGTTCAGAAAAACTCGACTAATATAAAGCCTAAGTTTCCCTCATTAGTACAATACTTGATTTCTTATTTGTATTATATAACAGAGTTTTCTTGTCGTCAACAAAGATTTATAATTTTACAATTTTTTTCTGACATTGACGAAACTTAATGAATTTATGGTATCCTTGTACTAAATATATTATTAAAACGACTGGAATGAAATTCATTCTAACTTGATAAATATATTTATTAAAGGAAGGTGCTAACTAATGAAAAACTTAAAATACTTAGTATTAACGCTAGTACTGAGCCTTGTTTTGGCTGGGTGTGGTCAAGGGACTACCGATTCTCCCAAAGATGAAGATGCTAATTTGGGCGCTGAAAACGGAAACGAACAACTAGACTCCGCAACTGAACCTGCGAATGAAGAAGTGAATGAAGAAGTAAACGAAGAAGTAAACGAAGAAACCAAGGAAAAAGCTGTTGATGTAGAGGTACTAGAAACAATCAACCTTTACTTTGCTGACGAACAATTAATGAAGATGTATCGAGTTGAAACGGCAGTAAATTTTCCGAAAAATGAAGAAGGCATTAAAGGTGCTTTAGAACTTTGGGCTGCTGGACCTGTTGAAGCAGGATTATATGGACTTGTACCTGAAGAACTCGTAACTGTTCAATCAGTTGAAGATGTAAATGGTGTTGCTCACATCTCTTTCTCAAGTGACCTATTAGAAGCTAATTTAGGTTCATCAGGAGAAGGCTTTCTAATTCAGCAAATCGTTATGGTTGTCGAACAATTTGGCTATGATAAATTTTTTATTTTAATTAATGGTGAAATAGATGAAAATTTCTTAGGCCATGTTGGTTTAAGCGATAGCGAACCTCTAATTTTAAAAAACTCACCTGAAGATTACGAGCTGTATCAACAATAATCGTTTTTTTGAGGGCGACATTAGTAAAGTTCCCCTTTACTAATGTTCTAAAGTCTCCTAAAAAAAAGTAAAAGATCATGTCTGCTATTTAGACATGATCTTTTACTTTTTTGGTGAGAGTATTTTAGAAAAACTAGACTTATATAAATAAGAACCTTAGTTTTTATGATACTAATCCGTATTACAAGCAAAGAAGAAACGAATCTGTATTTTCTGTACTACTCTTGCTGTTCGAGCTTTAAGTAAACCGAGTTATAGATGTGCTCAACTTCTTGGTCTGTCATGTGCATTAGTTGACTTGATTCTAAACCCTTCATTCTTTCAATAAAATTAACCATATTTTTGCGCTCTTGTCGACTCATTTCAATCTCCCCTTTTATTGTATTAGTACAATTAACTATATCTTATTTGTATTATATAACAGTTGTTTTTAATCGTCAAGAAAGATTTATTTTTTTATTAAATAATTTTTTGACTGCAGCTTATGTACTAATGTCTACTGCAAAAAAAGTGAAAATCATCTATAATATGAGAGGACAAAGATTATTTATTGGAGGGTATACACAATGCTTAAAAGTACAAATAAAACAGTTCTTCATTCTTATCCAGGATTAATTGCTCTCGTTACTGCAGAGTGGAATGGCACAAAAAATATTATGTCTGCTGGTTGGCATTCATACATATCTTACGCTCCACCTATTTACGGTGTGGCCATTGCCGAGGAGCGCTTTACTCATCACTTAGTAAAAAATTCAGGGGAGTTTGCAATACAGTTTGTTCCAGCCGAATTTGCTCAATATATTGAAGGATCTGGGAAATTAACTGGGGGCGACGGGGACAAGTTCGAAGCTTTAAAAATACCATATAAAAAAGGTGAGACTATTAATTCTCCAATTCTTACTGATGCTTATGTTGTATACGAATGTAAAGTTAAAGATATTCAAAAGTATGGTGATCACGATTGGATTGTCGCAGACATTACGAAATTCCACAAAGATGAAACACGATTTAAAGACGGACTTCCTAATTGGGACAACCTTGAACTCCCGCTCTTTATCGGTAAATCACAGTATTTAGTTGCAAATAAAGACACGAAGATAGTAACAGTTGAATTGAAAAAATAATAGTTAAGAATATAGAATGGAATTTGAGATAGAGTTGTATTGAAAGTGATCATGCCGATAGTCCTCTAGAGCTAGACCAAAAATCGTAAGCGCCTTCGTCATAAAAGTACTGGGGAACTATCGGCATCAATCCCTTAAGGAGTTATTATTATGGAACAAATTAATTTATTTCCATTATTTTTATCTTTTAGAGTTGCTTTAACAGCAACTTTTTTGACGATTATGATTGGCTTGCCGATTGCCTACTATTTAAGTCGGGCAAAAGGTCGGTTTGCAGATTTTCTAGATACAGTAATTACTTTACCGATTGTCCTTCCTCCTACTGTTTTAGGCTATTATTTACTTGTCTTATTAGGAAGACAAAGCACCATCGGTCATTTTCTAGAAGAGCGCTTTAATATTATGATTGTTTTTACCCCTACTGGTGCTGTCATTGCTGCAATGATTGTCTCAATCCCATTTTTAATTAAGTCAGCAAAAGCTGCTTTTTTAAACATCGATTCAAATGTTGTCAATGCTGCTAGAGTTCTTGGGAGAGGCGAATTAAATATTTTCATAACAATTATTATTCCTCTTGCTTGGCGAGGGGTTGTAGCTGGGATATCGCTAGGGTTTGCCCGTGCTTTAGGTGACTTTGGAACAACATTAATGGTGGCAGGAAGTATTCCTAATAAAACAATGACAATGCCAATCGCTATTTATGATGCACTTCTCGCTGGTAATCGGGAATTAGCCAATATCCTTGTCCTAATCATGACAGTTGTTTCCCTTATTGTTCTATACACCATTAACCGTCTTGAAAAACATGTTTCCAAGGGGGGAAGTAACTAATGTTAGCTATTACGATAAAAAAACAGTTAGGGAGCTTTAACTTAGATGTAGATTTTCAAGCAAAAAAAGGAATTGTTGGTATTTTGGGGCCATCAGGGTGTGGAAAAAGCATTACCCTACAAGCCATTGCTGGGCTTCTAAAGCCAGATTCGGGTAAAGTCTCAATTGGTGAGCGCGTTCTTTTTGACAGTGAGCAAAAAATTAATATTCCTGCCCGTGACCGTAAAATAGGCTATGTTTTTCAAAATTATGCCCTTTTTCCCCATCTTTCTGTTGCTGAGAATATCGGCTATGGTTTGAAGAAACTATCTAAACAGGATAAGGAAAAAAAAGTAAATAATATGATTGAAACAGTTCAGCTTACAGGGTTAGAGGGCCGTTATCCAAATGAATTATCAGGAGGTCAGCAGCAACGGGTCGCATTGGCTAGAACGCTTGTAACAGAACCTGACATTCTGCTATTAGATGAACCATTTTCAGCTCTCGATCAGCACGTCAAACAGCTACTTGAACTAGAACTACTTGAAATTATTAAACGGAATTTCTCTGGTGTCGTCCTTTTCGTCACCCATAATATCGAAGAAGCATACCGTCTGTGTGATCATTTATGTCTATACAATGATGGTAAAAACATTCAATTCGATGAAAAAGATCGAGTATTACAAACACCAATTAATAAAGAAGCAGCCAAAATTGTTGGCTGCAAAAATATTTTTCCGATTGAACAATTTAAACAACATTGTCGCGAGATACAAATTAATTCTTCTCTTTCAGGAAACAAGAAATATATCGGCATTCATAGTTATCACGCAACATTTGTTAAAAATGAAAACTCCGAGAACACCTATCCTTATGAAGTTGTGAGCATTATTGAGAGCATTGACCATTCAACAGTTACCGTGTCAGTCGCAGGATTACATATTAAAGTAGACGTTCCGAAGTTGATGGTCAAGGGGATTTCAAGCGGAGATGTAAGACTCTACTTGCCAGCCGAGAAATTTTTCTTGATGGAATAACTAAAAAGCATCGGTGTTAAATCGATGCTTTTTAACTCAATTCGGTGTCTGACACCAGTGTGTGAAGTTTGTGAATACTCGGTCACGTCGCAAGAGCATTGTTGCACAAAATTCACATGGTGTAAGATAAAACAGCTCTTACACTCGGTGTCTGACACCAACAATGAGGAAGGTCCAACTTTTTCCCCTTTCCCCTACTGACTAAAAGTTTCGATTATCTGAATCACTGCTGGACCTAAAAGAACAATAAATAGACTAGGGAAGATGAAAAGAACGAGGGGAAAGAGCATTTTAATTGGTGCCTTCATAGCTTGTTCTTCAGCCCGTTGCTTTCTACGATCACGAACATCCTCCGATTGAACACGCAGTACTTGAACCATACCGATGCCAAGTTTTTCAGCTTGGAGAATATTATTAATTAATCCACTAACCTCCGGTACGACAAGCCGCTCTTTTACCCCAGTTAAGGCCTCTCGTCTCGTTTTGCCAAGGCGTATTTCCTCTAGGCAACGAGTAAATTCATCATTTAGAACTCCTGATTTTTTTGAGACAATTTTATTTAAGGCTGCGTCAAAGCCTAGTCCAGCTTCTAAGCTAACTGTCAGCAGGTCAAGTGTATCAGGCAGCGCTTTAAGGGCTAGTTTACCTCTTTGTTTTGTCTTTTGTTTCAAATAAAAGTTAGGAACAATAAAACTTACAACTAATCCTACTAGTCCAAATATAATCGCACTCCGCAACTCCCCATATACTAACATCCCATATAGTCCAAACAAGATTGGTACTATGATGAAAAGTAAAAGTTGAAATAAGCGAAATTCGACAGGTGTCATATTAAAGGGACTACCTGCCTGTAAAAGCTGCTTTTCTAGTCTTGCTGTTTTCTCGCCAGGCAACCGCTGTTTGAAGCTTCGCTTATAATCCTTCATTAGCGGAAAAATAATCCTTCTATAAAAAGAGTCTTTTTCTTTTGCTATTTCTTTTGATTCTGCTTCAGCAGTTGGCATCGTAGTTAACAGCAAATCAATTCTACGTTTCTTTTTTGGCTGAGGCTTTTTCTGCTTAGCTTTAAAAATTGCAAGTACAGCAAATGTGATTGTAAGAAAAAAGCTCAGATAGATCATTACTTACACCTCAATTGTTGTTATTTTTCTAATAAAAATAATCCCTAACACTCCCATAAATAATCCTATTCCAACTAAAACTAATCCAATTGGATTTGTAAAAAGTACACTAATATACTCTCGGTTGATAAGATAGAGAATTCCCGCTAAAATAAATGGCATTAGCCCGATAACCATTCCCGAAAGTCTTCCTTGAGCCGTTAAAGTGACGATTTGTTGTTGAATTTTTGTCCGATCTCTAATTGTTTCGACAATTTTAGCTAATATCGTTGCTAAATTCCCGCCAACTTGCCTTTGAATTAAAATCGCCTGGATCATTAAATCTAAATCATCACTTGGCATTCTTTGCTTTAATTCATATAGTGCTTCTTCGATATTCTTACCATACTGCATTTCTTTCATGACAATATCCATTTCATCTTTTATTGGCGATTCGGCTTCATCGATAACGGATTTAAGGGCTTGTTGAAAACTAAATCCAGCTCTTAGTGAACCAATAATCGTCGTAATCATATCTGATAACCCTTCATTAAACTGCTGTATACGTTTAGCTTGTTGCCTTTTTAGCCACCACATTGGCAGTAAATAGCCACCAAAAAGACCAATAACTAAAAATAAAAGGTTTCCTAATATTAAATTTAAAAAGAGTCCAGCTAGTAAAGCAGCAATGATTCTAAAAGCGACAAACTCTTCGGGCTTCATAGATAAACCTGAACTTTTCAATAATAGTTCTAAATTTTTGTTTTTATTTTTTTTCAGAAACTTTTTTTTAATCAATTGATTTGCCAACCGCAACTGTAAAGCAAAACTAAATTCCTTTTTGTTAAAGGATTCTTCGTTTATTTCTAAGTTGAGATAATGAATCATCCGCTGATTTTGCTTTTCTTTAGATAAAAAGAGCATTTGAAATAAAGCAACAAACAATAAACTAGAAGAAATAAGGATAAAAAATAATAAAATTGGTTCCATTACCAATCATCCTCCACTTCGATAAATACATTTGCGGGAATATTAAGACCAGAGTTTTCTAAGCGACTATAAAATTTTGGTCTTACGCCAGTAGGAACTAGTTTACCAATAATTTTCCCTTGACTGTCGACTCCTTTTTGCTTGAAGGCAAAAATATCTTGTAAAACGATGACATCTCCTTCTAACCCTTGAACTTCGGTAATGTTTGTTATTTTTCTCGAGCCATCTTTTAATCTTGATTGTTGGATGATGACATCAATCGCCCCGGCAATCTGTTCACGAATTGCTTTTACAGGAAGATCAACTCCTCCGAGTAGAACCATTGTCTCGATTCGCGATATCATGTCTCTCGGGCTGTTTGAGTGACCTGTTGCTAGTGAGCCGTCATGACCAGTATTCATTGCTTGGAGCATGTCTAATGCTTCCGCACCACGAACCTCTCCAATTACAATCCTGTCAGGTCTCATCCGTAAAGAATTTTTAACAAGGTCGCGAATAGAAATTTCGCCAGTACCTTCTATATTCGGTGGTCTTGTTTCTAATGAAATGACATGCTCTTGGCCAAGCTGTAATTCCGCAGCATCCTCGATCGTAATAATCCGTTCGTCGTTAGGAATAAATGCGGATAAGACATTTAAAGTAGTCGTTTTCCCTGAACCAGTTCCACCACTAACAAAAATATTCAAACTTGATTTTACACAAGCATCTAAGAAAACAGCCATTTCTTCAGTTAGTGTTCCGAAGCCAACTAAGTCCTCAATTTTGAAGGGGTCTTCGGCAAACTTACGAATCGTTATTGTTGGTCCATTTAAAGCTAAAGGTGGAATAATTGCATTGACACGTGAACCATCCGGTA
This sequence comes from Bacillaceae bacterium IKA-2, assembly GCA_031761875.1. GTDB lineage: Bacteria > Bacillota > Bacilli > Bacillales > Anaerobacillaceae > Anaerobacillus. Next base: position 48,288 of record CP134492.1, read on the forward strand.
GTCTTGCATCAACCATTGGACTACTTTCATCGATTCGCCGACCGATCGGCGCGACAATTTTTTCGATAATTTGCAAGACGTGCTCATTATTACGAAAAGTTACATCTGTCAGAATAATTTTTCCTTTTCTCTCAACAAAAACTTTGTTTGGACCATTCACCATTACTTCTGAAATATCTGGGTCATTTAAGAGTGGATTAATTGGACCAAAGCCTGTTAAATCATTGAACATTTCAGTAACAACTTTTTTGTGATCAATATTTCCTTGCAGTGATTTTTCTTCTAGGACAATTTCATCTACCAGTTCATCTAACTTTGAAACAATCTCATCGAGATTAGCATTTTTATAATCAGTAATAATTTTTTTATGAAGGAGATTTTTTAATTGCACATCCATATTTTCAGGTTTACTTTTTTCAGTAGCATCAGTTTTAGCTTGTTTTTGAGTTTGATCTGCTAACTTTCGAAAACTTTTAATATGCTCTTGTTTTTCTGAGTCTTTTTCAGATGGGGTCCCTTTGATATGACTGTCCATGTGGATATCGTTGTTTTCATTTTGTTCTATCGGTGGTTCATCTACTCTATTTTCTCTTTCTGCTGCTGCACTACTTTCTCGCTCTGCTGATTTCGCTTCAAAGAAAATTTTATTTTTTTCGTTTTCTGTTACAACTTCTAGCTTATCTCGTTGAACGTCAACTGCTTCTATTAGATGATTTTTCTTAGTGTCAGGTTTTCCTTGTGCTTGAGTTTGTTGTTTTGCTTGAATTCTATTTAATAAATTCATTTTCTCTCAATCCTTTTGACCTGTTTCTGTTTACTGAATACTCCTGACAAAAGTGAAGGCCGTTTTTCGATAGTTCCGGTAGTTTCCTTTTTATCAATTAATTGTTCAGCGAGTTTATAGTAAGCTTTTGCCAAATCTGATGTCCCTCTACTTGTAACGATAGGAATTCCTTGATTGAGTGATTTAGTAGCAACATTAACATTACTCGGTATACAATAAAGAGCCTCTTTTCCTAAAATTGCTGGTAGATCTGCTAATTTTATAATCCCTTTTGTTGTTGATTGATTAACAATAATTTTAACTTTATCACGTAACCCCAGAGTCACAAACGTTTCTAACATCAATTTTGTATTTTTTAACGTTGCTATTTCTAAATTTGTGATAAGTAGTATTTGGTCTGCCTTTTCAATAATTGTCAGACTTTTTTCCTGCAAACCGACCTCAGTATCGACAACAACAAAATCATTTTCTTTTACTAATAAGTCAACAGCTTTTTCAATGACTTCAGTTGTAATCAAGTTTGCATATTCTGGTCGAGCAGGAGCTGAAAGAACGGTAACACCGCTACCGTGGGTAACTAAAAAGTCCTTTATCCCAGTTTCATCCAGATTATTTATTTCATTAACGAGATCAAGTATAGTCAAACTGGATTGGAGATCTAGTGCCATATTGATATCTCCGAATTGGAAGTCCGCATCTAATATACTAACCTGAAGGTTTTTCTTCTTAAGTGCAATTGCAAGGTTAACAGCTAACAAAGTCCGTCCAATTCCACCATTACCGCTACAGACGGCGATTAATTCTCCACACTGCTGTATTTCTCGATTAGACATATTTCGTCACCCCCATGATGATAAGAAAATTAAAACCTGTAGCTAGTATAAATGAAGAAGAACCTCTTATTCAATCAAAGTTGCTAATAAATAGAGAATTCGCTTCCAAACTTTTTTTATAAACAGTTACTGCTTTTCTAAGCTACATCAGTAGCAATTATTTTAGCTCATCATCCACTTCATCTATGCGGCTATTTAACATTAGATGAATAGTCCCTCGTTCTGCTGCATTTGCCAATTTGATCGCATCCGCAGGTGTTAATTCAAAAGTAACCGTGCTATATTCAAGATAATTTTCAGCAGAAGTTGGTTCTTCCATCTTTCTACCAACGGCTAATACACGAACTTCTTCTAAAATGATCTTAGTGACAATTTCTTCTTTTTCTTCTTTTAACACCATTTCAGTAAAAATAACATCCACTAAATCTTCTGGTTCAGTTAATGTCGAAACTGACTGAACATAATTAATGGCCAAGGAAATTGCCCGAAATCCGTCTGTGACTTTTCTCGAAATCAATAACTTTTCGTCTTCTTCCCCTTGCACTCGATGACTTAAAAAAGCTTCACCTGTTTCGATGTCTGCATTGACAAATAAACCTTCCAATTCTTCTTTTGATGTAATCGTTTGTGGATGAAAAGATTTTTCAGGAATTACTTTCACTGCTAATTTTTCTGCGGATATTCGTTCATTTTTTTTCAAAGCCTCTGCTGCTACGATAATTTCTACTGTCGGCTCCGTACTTACTGTTGTCGTCGTATTTTTTAGATAATTACTAAATAAAAGTGTTGTAATTCCGCCCATAATAATTGCTAAAAGTAAAATAGACTTTGCACTCACTGCTTACACCTACCTTGTTATTCTATCCAATTTTGCTTACGATCATCTTTCGAAAAACTAGTCGACTAATTCACTAATTTTAGTGTACTTAATCCAAAATCTACTGTTGGTGTACCGATAGTTCCCGGGAAAACTGAATCCATAAAATAACCTTTAATACCAGCGTTATTACCAGTTCCAACCGGAGAATCATTTAATAAAAAAGCAGCAAAACCTACAATTGTTATTTGCTGAGAAGAACCCTGAACTGCCATCGTATCAACCATTGGGATATAAATCAGTCTGCTACAGGTTTTATCAGCGGTTAGATAACTATCACAATATAATTTACCAATATCAGCATTTATTCGAGCGTTTATAGCATTTCGGACATGACTAGAAGACGTGTTATTACCTGGTTCAGTATCCAATTTCATGCCTATCGACAAATACCCTTTATATCCATTTGTAATATTTTCAGCTAACGTAGTATTAGGAAATCTAACATATTGAAAATTACCTTTTGAGGCGTCATTTGTTGTTAAAGCTAACGAAACTAGATCTCCTTTTTTGAACGCACTTTCAACAACAGTTAATGGTAAAAATCCAGTTCCACCAACAGTACCTCCCTTTCCGGCTTTAGCTCTAGCTGCGACGTTTGCAGTAAAAAACCCCATAATACGAGCAAAGGTAAGTTCTTTTTCGGTTTCAGTTATCACCTCTATAGAACTAGGGGTCACGCTAATATCATTAGCATCAATCACAACTCCATTTTTATTTGCAACATCGATTGCGATTTGTTGCGCACTCGATGTCGAAGGTAGTTCTTGCGCTCCTGCTAAAACTGCAGCATCAACTGCTTTTTGGACTCGACTTTTTTCGAGATATAATCCTCCGGCGTCAACAACAAGCGCGCTTATACTAAGTAATACAACCATCATAAGCGCCACAAGAACTATGATCGCTCCGTCTTCTTCATTTGCATGTAACCATTTCTTTTTCATGTTCTCACTCCACTCTCATGACAGTTTTTGATTCGAGCGTAAGCTGGTTATCATCGAATAATTTACCTATTAGCGGTGTAATGAATGTAATATTATAGGTCAACGTCACAGTTGCATAGACACCACTCGTACGATTAGCTTTAATCGGAATAATAGTAATATCTGTATCTTTTATGGTGAGCTGCCGAGCTGCATTTTTAGCTACTTCCTTAATATTCAGATCAGTGCTACCTAGACTCGCAACCCTTGCCGATTCTCTCCCTGCATGATCAAGGGCTAGGTAAGCGTGAAAAGTACGACCAAAATCAACAATCCCAGAGAAAATCAAAGCCAATAACATAAAAACGAGTGCAAATTCAACTACCGCTTGCCCTTTTTCAGATTTCACTCTTACCCCTCCTTGAGTCACACTAGATATATAAGCTCTAAAAACGAAAAATCCCCACTACTAAACAGTACATAGTACTGGTAATAGTAAGGCAGGTCTTATTGATTAGTTATCGGCACTTAATATTTACCATACTATAAGTGAATCCTAACTATATAATGCTAGTAAAGCTCCCGCGACAATCGCCACACCATAAGGAAATGTAGCAGAGAGTGCACTTTTTTCATACAGGAGATCAATTCCATGTTTTTTCGCCCAAAAGTGATAGAAAAGTCCTTTTGCTCTGCCTTTTTTACTTAAAATAATCACTAAAGCGATAATCCCGCCTACTAAAGCCATGTAAATTGCCGTAGTCAGTACAAAAGCAGAACCTTTTAAAGCACCAATCACTGCTAATAACTTGACATCTCCTGCACCCATGCCGCCTAATAAAAAAGGAATTAATAATATCGCTAAGCCGAGCAGAAATCCTAAAGAGGCCGAACCAACACCCGCCCAACCACTAATCATAAAGTGACCGACAAAAGCAATTACAAGAGTCGGGAAGAGAACTTTGTTATAAATCTTTCTACTTTTTAAGTCAGTTATTAAACAAATCACAAGTACTATTAGTAATAATATATTGATCCAAAACATTTCTATCCCTCATTTAAAAATTAACCTATTTATTAACAACCTAATAATTGTAATTTTAATATAATTTTCTTTAAAAAAGCTTTACGCTCTAAACGTAAAGCCCATTCTTATATACTTATGTTTACTCTCAAGAAGTAGCATCTGTTAATTGATCTATAATATTTCCGAACATTACTTTTATTCCATCTCCAAATATTAATAGTACTGCAACCACCAAAACTGCAATTGTTCCTAATACTAACCCATACTCCGTCATACCTTGTCCTTCTTCTTGAACCACTAATTGCTTTAATTTGTTTACCATTTTACATCTCTCCTCTTTCGGTTTTTTTAAAATAATGCCCTACTTTTGTCTTTGTGTCTGCAACTTTTCCAGCAGGCAGCTCTACAACTGATACAGTGTTTTTGTATATCTTGCCAAACTTCCTTGGTGCGACCATTTCGTCGATGGCTACAATTTGAAAATTAGCGTCAAGATAAACTACATCAATTGCATAGTTCATAAAAAAAGTATGGATGGACCGGCAGGGTATAATGTGCATAGCACTATTTGACGGAAATACACGTGTAAACATTAATCCACGAAGTCTTGTCGAAAACGTACTGGCAACTAAAATATTATCTGCTAATATTTTTCCGTTGCTTTGATTGAAAAGATTCATAGTATTCACAGCTCCCGATCAAATAAAAATAACCCCACCATACCGAAAGGGGGGTTGTACACTAAAAAAAGTGCGTTGTATATATCCTACTGTAAAAGTCAGTAGCACAAAACAAACTCCCTATTTCCTTCGGTAACTGGCTAGCTTAGTGCACGTTGTACACTTTAGCTCCTGTAGTTTTGCGTCACTAACTTTCGTTAGCTTTGCCTTTATCGAGATCCAGTAGTTTGCTTAAGGATCATCGTATATTTATAACTTAAGAATAATCTATATCTTATCAATCGCATATCCATCATATATACCATTTTTTCATTACAAAAACAGACATTTTTACCTATAAAAAATTAACAAATTAGTTTAAAAAAATAGGCTAACACCTCATTTTGATGCATTTCGAGATTAAATCCTTGTGATTTTTATACTAAAATTAATTTTACCCTTCTTAATACCTAGTAAATGTTTAAAAAATCAGGAATTTACCGTCTTTTATAATGGGTATAAAGATCTGTTTTTGATAATGTATTTTAGCGAAAGTAAATACCCCCACCTTTAAACAAAGTAAAAGCTGTTATATTGAGTTAAGGATCAAGGAGGCCATGATCCTGTTGAAATTCGATTGATTTTGTTTGATACATTATATGGATATCTTCCTCTAATCACCCGTGCCATAACCTTTATTCAATATGCTAATTAACTCTTTCTTTTCGTCTAGGTTAATATCTTTATATAAACAAAAAACACCTCATAAAGCGATCCCATGAGGTGTTTTTACAAACTTTTTTATAAATTATCAATTTTTATTTCATTTCATAATAACTTTACTACTCTTCTATTCTACTGTAACACTTTTTGCTAAATTCCTTGGTTTATCAACGTCACAACCGCGATGAAGAGCAGCGTAATAGGCAATTAACTGAAAGACAATTACAGAGACGATTGGTGTAAGGTATTCATGAACGGCAGGAATAACAAATGCATCATTTTTATGATTTAATCCTTCCATACTGATAATGCACGGATTTGCTCCCCTAGCTGCTACTTCTTTTACATTACCGCGAATGCTTAAATTAACATGTTTATGAGTGGCAAGCGCGATAACTGGTGTGCCATCTTCAATTAAAGCGATTGTACCGTGCTTTAATTCTCCTCCAGCAAAACCTTCCGCTTGAATATATGAAATCTCTTTAAGCTTCAGCGCTCCTTCTAAGCAAACAAAATAGTCTGCTGAACGACCGATGAAGAAGCAGTTTCTAGATACTGCTAAATAGTCACGAGCAATTATTTCTAGACTTTCTTTTTGATCGCATATAGCCTCAATAGCACTAGCGGCGATACTTAATTCTTTAATTGGTTGAAAGGTAATTGGAAATCCTTGCGCCTTGGCTGTATCTACTGCAAGAACAGAAAGTACGGCCATTTGAGCTGTGTATGCTTTTGTTGAAGCAACAGCAATTTCTGGTCCTCCATGCGTGTGTAATGTGAAGTCTGACTCCCGTGAAAGTGTAGAACCCGGAACGTTTGTAATCGTTAACGCTTGGTAACCGATCTCTTTGATGTTGACCAATACGCCTCGACAATCTGCCGTTTCTCCGCTTTGTGAAATAAAAATAAAAAACGGTTTTTCTGATAACAGTGGCATATTATATAAAAATTCACTGGCAATATGCACTTCTACTGGTTTTTTTGCAATTTTTTCAAGTAACTGTTTTCCGACGAGACCTGCATGATAACTTGTGCCCGCTGCAATCACATAGAGACGATCCGCCGCCAACACCGCCGCGCGGATATCTTGATCAACCTTCAATTCATCATTTTCATCTTGATACTTCGAGATAATATTACGAATTACTGATGGTTGCTCATCAATTTCCTTCAGCATAAAGTGAGGATACGTTCCTTTTTCAAAATCACTTGCATCTAATTCAGCGATGAAAGGCTCTCTTGAAATAGTCACATCTGCTAGGTTTTTAATAATAACAGAGTCACGACTTACAATAACCATTTCCTTATCCATTAGTTCAAGAAACTTATTCGTAATATTCAGCATTGCCATCGCGTCACTTGCGATAACATTAACACCTTCACCAAGGCCAACAAGTAACGGGCTTTTATTTTTTCCTACATAAATTTTATCTGAGTCTGTTTCATCGATTAAAGCGATCGCATACGAACCTTTCAAAACTGATAATGTTTGCCTAAAGGCCTTTTCAACCGTATGTCCCTCATTCATAGAAAGCTCTAAAAGTTGAACGATTACTTCTGTGTCTGTTTCACTAACTAGTGTAACTTCTTGTAAATACTGTTCTTGTAATTCTTCATAGTTTTCAATGACACCGTTATGAACAATTGTAAAACGATGAGACGTACTTTGATGTGGATGAGCGTTAACGCGATTTGGCGGTCCGTGTGTAGCCCAACGTGTATGACCGATTCCAGCAGTACCTTTTACATTACTATCGATAATACCTCGTAATGCTGCAATTCGACCTTTTTCTTTAAAAAGGTGAACACCCTTGCCGTTAACAATTGCAATTCCAGCTGAATCATAGCCTCTATATTCTAACTTTTCTAATCCATTTAACAAAATTTCTTTTGCATCTACATTTCCGATATATCCAACTATTCCGCACATTTTTAAGTTTCCTCCCTATGTGGGGCAAGAAAAGCATACTCTACTGTCTATTCTATATACAGACAAAGTTCAAGTTTTACAACTTGGGGCTTTCTTGCCCCACTCTTTACATTCATATTTTTGCAATCACCATTACTTTGCCTTTGTTCTAGAAGTCACCTTCTAGCTTTTAGCTAAAGTTAGCGGTTGTGGTGTGCAACCGAGAGGTATCCGCCGATAATTCGATAAACCTCTTCCTCGTCAACTACCCTTTCTTTACCGTTCATAAGAATAGTTCAGGCGCTTTCCAATTTAAGTTGTCCGTACCTCCTCTCTTTCTTAAAATCAAACCAATCATACTACAATAAGGCAAAAAACGTCAATTAGTCTTTGTTACTAAAATTTTCCTAGATGCCGTTACAAATAGGATTTGAATAGTAGGATACTCAATGCCCATAAAGAAATTTACAAGCTTGTATTACGGACTTCTCTAATATTCTCTACACACTAAAATATGCATGGTACACTTGTTTCGTGATAACCATGCATATTATTAGAAAAGCACAAGCGACTTGGTAGCTGCGAGTATATTGGAGACTCATCATAAAGAGGCGCTCTTGCCTCTGCATGGTGAGTTGAAATATTCGAGAAGCTAAAAGCTAAGTGCTGCAGCTAGACAATTAGAAAAGCACAAGTACCTTGGGCACTTACTACTAAATTATATTCTAACTTGTATTTTTACAGTGAGCCAAGTTCTCTTTTAACTACATTAACAATTTCTTCTACATACTGGTCACAAAGCTCTTGAGTAAGAGCTTCTGCCATGACACGAACTAGTGGTTCCGTTCCAGAAGGTCGGACAAGAATTCTGCCATTACCAGCCATCTCTAATTCTACTCGAATGATTTCATCACTAATAACCTGATTCGTTAATAGCGCTTGTTTGTTTGCCACTTTTATGTTGACTAGCTTCTGCGGAAATATTTCCATTTTAGCAGCAAGTTCAGAAAGAGGTTTTTTCGTTAATTTCATGATATTTACTAGTTGTAACGCTGAAAGCATGCCATCTCCTGTCGTATTGTAGTCAAGAAAAATAATATGACCGGATTGTTCTCCGCCTAAATTGTAGCCACCTTTTCTCATTTCTTCGACGACATAACGGTCACCAACAGCGGTTTGCTTCGCTTCGATACCAGCTTTTTCAATAGCTTTATAAAAACCTAAATTACTCATAACCGTTGAAACTATCGTCTCGTGTTTTAATCTTCCTTGTTCTTTTAAATAGTTAGCACAAATATACATTATTTGATCACCATCAACGATATTCCCTTTTTCATCTATGGCAATTAAGCGATCTGCATCGCCATCAAATGCTAGACCAATGTCAGCTTTTTTATCCAAAACAAGCTGAGCTAATGCTTCGGGATGAGTTGAACCAACACCGTCATTAATATTTAGACCATTGGGATTCGTGCCAATTGTTGAAATATCTGCTTCTAAATCCGCAAATAAATGTGGTGCTAATGCCGAAGCTGCACCGTGAGCACAATCAAGAGCAATATGCAGACCTGAAAAGTCTTCTTCAACAGTTTGCTTTAAAAACTGTAAATATTTTTGTCCACCCTCGAAATAAACATTTAACTGACCAACATTTGCACCGACTGGCCGAGGTAGTTGATCTTCTGTCTCACCATCTAACAACTTCTCTATTTCTTCCTCTTGATCGTCCAATAATTTAAAACCATCTGGACCAAAAAATTTTATCCCATTATCTTCAACCGGATTATGCGATGCTGAGATCATTACACCTGCATGGGCACTAAGGGCCTTCGTCAAATACGACACGCCTGGAGTTGAAATGACACCTAAACGCATGACTTCGGCGCCTATCGAAAGCAACCCTGCAATTAAGGCGTTTTCTAGCATATGCCCAGAAATCCGTGTGTCTCTTCCAATTAATACTTTTGGTTTTTCAGTACTTTTTGTTAAGACATAACCACCAAATCTTCCAAGTTTAAATGCTAGCTCTGGGGTCAATTCTGTATTAGCAATTCCCCTGACACCATCTGTTCCAAAATATTTTCCCATTTTTCATTCTCTCCTTAGCTTCAACATACACTTACTAATTTAATTTACGTAGTTTCTTTAATCGGTTCATTATTTTCTTCCTCGGTACTTTATAATTCTGAAATTAGCACTACTACTTCCTCAAAATCTAATTTGAACGTAATATTTTGAGGACCGTTAATTTGAACAGGCACGGTATGTTCTCCAATTGACAACTGATTTACATCAATATACATTTTTATGTCATCTTTTTTTAACCGCTCCATTGCGCTAGGTGAACCTTTAGCAGTTAGATTCATTATCTTCTCTTCTGGTTCTACAAAGCTTACATCCATCCGATCAGATAAACCAATAATTTCAACAGTTATTTCCTCAAATTCTACCGTTTCCACGATATCCAATTCAATAACTATTTTAACAATAGCTGGTGATACCTCTTCTACACCTTCTGGTATTGGAACTTCCACTTCCAATATTGTATTTTCGGTTATTTCCGTTAAATCTATTTCAACGCCTTCTATAAATGCAATATCATCTATGATTTCTCTCGGTCCATAAATCGTAACATCCTTAGGCTCTGTATATATTGTCCGAATACTTAACCCTTCAGGCAACTCCCCAACACGTTCGAGCTTAAGAGGAATATCTTTATTTGGACCCGTAACAGGGATTTTTACATCAACAACAGTCGGGTTTACATCGATATCAAATTCATTTCCTTGCTGGTCGTAGACCTTAATCGCAACACTTTTCTCAATTGTTTCTGTCACATCCTTAAGATCAACGAAACCTTTTGCAAATGCCACTTGTTCAATGACACTTTTTGCAGCAGTAATCTCGACGTTTACTGGGTTTACAATAGGAGTCCCAATTATATAATCCCCGCTTACATCTGGTTTATTAATAAAATCAATTTCAATTGGAAAAGATACTGTTTGCTTTTCTTCAATGGTTACTCTAACTGTCTGCGGGACAATATTCACTACTGTTAATTCAGTTGGAAACCCCTCATGTTGAACATTTACATTATGAGTGCCTGCTTCTAAATTACGTAAATCTATAAAAACTTCATACGTTGCTGGGGCTATTTTCATGTAAGTAATAACATTTTGCGGACCTCGTAAATTAACCTGAACAAAGTCAGTTATTTCTGTAATTGCATATTCATCTTCGCTATAATAAACATTTACAGGAACTTCTTCTAATGTGTAAGACCCAGTTGTAACCATCGGTAAGCCACCAGGTTGATTATTACCTTGCTCGTTATTAACCATAGCAAACAGCATGACTGCAACGAAGAAAGCAATAGCTTTTAGAAACCAGGGGTTATTGTATAATCTATCCATTCTTCTTACCTCCCCACTGCCAAAGCGAAGTAGAGTTGGTTTTCATATCTGTTACAAGTTCTTGTACTAAAAGTTCTTTTAACGCTTCTTCATCTAAATCTCGGCGCAGTTCACCGTTTTTTGTCACAGAAATATTTCCCGTTTCCTCTGAAACAGCTAAAGTTATACAATCTGATACCTCACTAATACCTAATGCTGCTCTGTGTCTCGTACCTAACTCCTTTGATATAAACGGATCTTCTGAAAGTGGTAAGTAACAACCAGCTGCCATGATTTGACTGTTCCTTAAAATAACAGCACCATCATGGAGAGGTGTATTAGGAATAAAAATATTTATTAGTAACTCAGATGTTAATTTTCCCTTAACTACAATCCCCGTTTCAATATAATCATTCATTCCTGTTTCGCGTTCAATAGATATTAACGCTCCGATACGGCGTTTCCCCATATAAATCGATGCTTTAACGATTTCTTCGATACTTTTTTCCACTTCTTGATCATCGATCGAACTTGTTCTAGATAAAAACTTCCCTCGACCAAGCTGTTCTAATGCCCGACGTAATTCAGGTTGGAAAATAATGATAATTGCTAATAACCCGTAAATTACCGCTTGAGACATAATCCACCTTAGTGTATGTAATCCTGCATACCCGCTCACAAACCATACTAAGAGAATTACCGTTATCCCCTTAAGTAACTGTACTGCTCTTGTACCACGAATAATGATGATTAATTTATAGATAACGAACGTAACTAGTAATATATCTATGGCTTTTATTAAAAGATTAAAAAATTGAATGTCCTCAGGTAACATCGGTTTTTCCTCCAACTAAAAAATTCTCTAATACGTTAAACAACTTTTTTATTATACCATATCACTAGTAGCATAACAGTAACTCATACTCCGAAATAAATTTCTAATTTATATTACTAATGACTTTGATTATACGAAAATAAGAAAATACATATCAATGTATCCATTTATTCAATCTTCTTTTCATCAATAACATTTACTACTTCAGAAAAAAAAGTTTTTATATTATACCAAACCCATTCTAATCCTTTATCGATGACTTCAATATTGCCCGCAACTTTACCTGCCGAAGCCATATAATTTTGACCGTTTATTATAGTCACATTGCCATTTACTTGACCATTTACTTGGAGACTCCCGTTTCTTATCATAAGATTGCCTTCCACAATTTCTCCTTCGGGGACAACAATAATATTTCTTTCTTTATCAATAATTAAATTTGCTTGACCAGAAACAGACAATTCATTGCTACTATCCATCCATACTGAAAACATACTAGTCGCCATCAGTACAATAAAAACCGAGGCTGCAACAAAGAACGGATGATTTTTCATCCATCGTTTTGTGTTTACTGAACGTTTTTGTTTCGGTAAGCGTTTCATCACTACTTCAGTAAAATTTATTGGCGCATCTATATGAGAAGTACTTTGAACAAACGCTATTGATTTTTTTAATTCATTCATATGAGTACGACATTTATCACACTCACTTAGGTGTTCCTTTAACTGCTTCCGTTCAATTACGGTAATTTCTTCATCTAAATATCTATGAATTAAGGAGACTATTTCTTTATTACACGTCATCTGAATCTCTCCTTTTCTATACATTACTTAACCGTTTTCTCAACGCTTCCCTACCTCTGTGAATTCTTGTTTTCACTGTAGCTATCGGGAGATCTAATACATCACTTATTTCCTTCAAAGATAAGTCTTCTATATATTTTAAAATAATTGCAGAACGATATTTTGAAGGTAAGTTTAAAATCTCCCCTTGAATCCAGTCTTGTAATTCATAGGTAATTACTTGATCCTCTGGGAGTTCATCTGTTGCTGCAATTTGCGACGACAATGTTAAGCCAATTGTCCCATCAACTTCTTGATCCAAGTAATAATCGGGCTTTTTCTTTCTTAAACGGTCAATCGAAAGGTTCGTAACAATACGAAACAACCATGTTGAGAATTTTCGATCTACATCATAAGTTTCGATATTCATATAAGCACGTAAAAAGGCTTCTTGGGCAATATCTTGGGCTTCGTGAACGTTCCCTACCATACGGTAGGAAATTTGATAAACTTTATCTTTATAAAGTTCAACTAATTCCGCAAAAGCTTGCTGATCGCCTTTTTTTACGTCTTGAATGATTCTCCTTATAATTGTATCCATACTCCTAATACCTCCGCTCTCTGCGGTTACTTTATTTACGTAAAACACACATGAAAGTTTCAAATGATTTTATTCTACCACGTTCATTTCCTGATTTCACACATTTTAAAAAATGATTGGATTTTTTTGGGTATTGTCTTATTAAAAAAAAGAGAAGGGGTTCGCACGACGTAAAACTTAAACACGATTGTTATCTTTGGAAAAATCGTAGTTACTTTTATATAGATTGTCTAAGCTTGCGTATATAATTAATAAAACCCTAGATAATCTAGGGTTTTCATATAGCATATATAGTATGTTTGGTGGAGCCTAGCGGGATCGAACCGCTGACCTCCTGCGTGCAAGGCAGGCGCTCTCCCAGCTGAGCTAAGGCCCCAAATAAAAGGAGTATTATTTATTTTGTGAATTAATGTTTGCTCGTCGCAAATCTTGCAAAGGCGTTTGTTCGGCGTAGTAGAATTGGAGCGGGTGATGAGAATCGAACTCACGACCAGAGCTTGGAAGGCTCTTGTTTTACCACTAAACTACACCCGCATGTATAAAATACTTGAATTAAGTTTGACTAATAGATTTATTAATTTGCAAAATGTGCCGCTTCGCTTGCTCGTCGCAAATCTGCAAAGAAGCTTATTCGACGAAGTAGATTTGGAGCGGAAGACGAGATTCGAACTCGCGACCCCCACCTTGGCAAGGTGGTGTTCTACCACTGAACTACTCCCGCATGTGGAAAGTTATTTTGCTTCGCAAAAAACTCAGGAAGGTTATTTTGCTTTGCAACATTAAGGAAGGTTATTTTGCTTTGCAAAAAACCTATATGAGCCATGAAGGATTCGAACCTTCGACCCTCTGATTAAAAGTCAGATGCTCTACCAACTGAGCTAATGGCTCGAAAAATGGCTGGGCTAGAAGGATTCGAACCTTCGCATGACGGAGTCAAAGTCCGATGCCTTACCGCTTGGCTATAGCCCAATATGAAATGGTGGAGGGGGACGGTTTCGAACCGCCGAACCCGAAAGGAGCGGATTTACAGTCCGCCGCGTTTAGCCACTTCGCTACCCCTCCAAAAATCTCTAAAGTAAGAGTGCCGGCCAGAGGACTTGAACCCCCAACCTACTGATTACAAGTCAGTTGCTCTACCAATTGAGCTAGGCCGGCATATTTATTTGGAAAGTTATTTTTGCTTCACTTCGTTACGCAGCTAAAGTAAAGGAAAGTTATTTTTGCTTCACTTCGTTACGCAGCTAAAGTAAAGGAAAGTTATTTTTGCTTCACTTCGTTACGCAAAAAAAATTTGGTGGAGGATGACGGGCTCGAACCGCCGACCCCCTGCTTGTAAGGCAGGTGCTCTCCCAGCTGAGCTAATCCTCCAGTATAATGAAAGTTATTTTCACTAGCTCTAATTATTGATAGTTATTTTTTCTAGCGTGAATTAAGGATAGTTATTTTTTCTCCACTTCGTTAAGCAAAAAAACTTTGGTGACCCGTACGGGATTCGAACCCGTGTAACCGCCGTGAAAGGGCGGTGTCTTAACCGCTTGACCAACGGGCCATATAACATTATGAAATGGAGCTTCCAACCGGATTTGAACCGATGACCCCTTCCTTACCATGGAAGTGCTCTACCTACTGAGCTATGGAAGCATGGCTCCACAGGTAGGACTCGAACCTACGACCGATCGGTTAACAGCCGATTGCTCTACCACTGAGCTACTGTGGAATGTTAACAACTGATATATTAAAACAATTTTCTGTCCCTGTCAATACTTTAAATTTGCTTCATGCAGCTTTGCGACGAGGATACGACGCTAGGAGTACCGCAGGAGCACAATACCAAATACTATTCAGTCAATTTACTTATTTAGAAAAAATTTTGCTTAGCAACGTCCTACTCTCACAGGGGGAAACCCCCAACTACCATCGGCGCAGAAGAGCTTAACGATCGTGTTCGGCATGGGAACGAGTGTGACCTCTTCGCTATCGCCACTAAACTATTTTCAGTCAAAGAAATTGTCCAGCTCCAACACCTAACTCCTTGTGACGCTTCAACTCACATTCAGAAGTTAAAAAACAACTTCTTCGGTAAGTCTCCATCGCACTGCGAAGTTGACCAAGGTGTTTCCGCTTTTCGTTTCATTCTTTGAAAACTAGATAACAACCGTACACACATTCAAGATTTGAGCTTCATTGAATTCAATTCGTCTTATTTTTAGGATAAGTCCTCGACCGATTAGTATCTCTCAGCTCCACGTGTCACCACGCGTCCACCCGAGACCTATCAACCTCATAATCTTTAAGGGGTCTTACTGGATTAACTCCAAGGGAAATCTCATCTCGAGGGGGGCTTCATGCTTAGATGCTTTCAGCACTTATCCCTTCCATACGTAGCTACCCAGCTATGCTCCTGGCGGAACAACTGGTACACCAGCGGTATGTCCATCCCGGTCCTCTCGTACTAAGGACAGCTCCTCTCAAATTTCCTGCGCCCGCGACGGATAGGGACCGAACTGTCTCACGACGTTCTGAACCCAGCTCGCGTACCGCTTTAATGGGCGAACAGCCCAACCCTTGGGACCTACTTCAGCCCCAGGATGCGATGAGCCGACATCGAGGTGCCAAACCTCCCCGTCGATGTGGACTCTTGGGGGAGATAAGCCTGTTATCCCCAGGGTAGCTTTTATCCGTTGAGCGATGGCCCTTCCATGCGGTACCACCGGATCACTAAGCCCGACTTTCGTCCCTGCTCGACTTGTAGGTCTCGCAGTCAAGCTCCCTTATGCCTTTGCACTCTACGAATGATTTCCAACCATTCTGAGGGAACCTTTGGGCGCCTCCGTTACTCTTTAGGAGGCGACCGCCCCAGTCAAACTGCCCACCAGACACTGTCCCCGAACCGGATCACGGTCCTAGGTTAGAATTTCAATACAATCAGGGTAGTATCCCACCGACGCCTCCACCGAAGCTGGCGCTCCGGTTTCTAAGGCTCCTACCTATCCTGTACAAATTGTATCAAAATTCAATATCAAGCTACAGTAAAGCTCCATGGGGTCTTTCCGTCCTGTCGCGGGTAACCTGCATCTTCACAGGTAATATAATTTCACCGGGTCTCTCGTTGAGACAGTATCCAAATCGTTACACCATTCGTGCGGGTCGGAACTTACCCGACAAGGAATTTCGCTACCTTAGGACCGTTATAGTTACGGCCGCCGTTTACTGGGGCTTCAATTGAGAGCTTCTCCTTACGGATAACCCCTCCTCTTAACCTTCCAGCACCGGGCAGGTGTCAGCCCCTATACTTCGCCTTGCGGCTTCGCAGAGACCTGTGTTTTTGCTAAACAGTCGCTTGGATCTATTCACTGCGGCTCTCTCGGGCTTTAACACCCTAATAGAGCACCCCTTCTCCCGAAGTTACGGGGTCATTTTGCCGAGTTCCTTAACGAGAGTTCTCCCGCGCGTCTTAGAATTCTCTTCTCGCCTACCTGTGTCGGTTTACGGTACGGGCACCTCTCACCTCGCTAGAGGCTTTTCTAGGCAGTGTAGGATCAGGAACTTCGCTACTAAATTTCGCTCGCCATCACAGCTCAGCCTTCACAAGAGGCGGATTTGCCTACCTCTTAGCCTAACTGCTTGGACGCACATTTCCATCAGTGCGCTTACCCTACCTTACTGCGTCCCCCCATTACTCAAACGGTGAGGAGGTGGTACAGGAATTTCGACCTGTTGTCCATCGCCTACGCTTTTCAGCCTCGGCTTAGGTCCCGACTTACCCTGAGAGGACGAGCCTTCCTCAGGAAACCTTGGGCTTTCGACGGAGGGGATTCTCACCCCTCTTTTCGCTACTCATACCGGCATTCTCACTTCTAAGCGCTCCACTAGTCCTTACGGTCTAACTTCGCTGCACTTAGAACGCTCCCCTACCACTGACACCTAAGGTGTCAATCCATAGCTTCGGTGATACGTTTAGCCCCGGTACATTTTCGGCGCAGAGTCACTCGACCAGTGAGCTATTACGCACTCTTTAAATGGTGGCTGCTTCTAAGCCAACATCCTGGTTGTCTGGGCAACTCCACATCCTTCTCCACTTAACGTATACTTTGGGACCTTAGCTGATGGTCTGGGCTGTTTCCCTCTTGACTACGGATCTTAGCACTCGCAGTCTGACTCCCGAGGATAAGTAATTGGCATTCGGAGTTTGACTGAATTCGGTAATCCTGTGGGGACCCCTAGTCCAATCAGTGCTCTACCTCCAATACTCTCACCTCGAGGCTAGCCCTAAAGCTATTTCGGGGAGAACCAGCTATCTCCGTGTTCGATTGGCATTTCACCCCTACCCACACCTCATCCCCGCATTTTTCAACATGCGTGGGTTCGGGCCTCCATTCAGTGTTACCTGAACTTCACCCTGGACATGGGTAGATCACACGGTTTCGGGTCTACGACCACGTACTCATTCGCCCTATTCAGACTCGCTTTCGCTGCGGCTCCGCCTTCTCAGCTTAACCTTGCACGTAATCGTAACTCGCCGGTTCATTCTACAAAAGGCACGCCATCACCCAGCCTTTTCCAAAGGAAAAGACATCGGGCTTTGACTACTTGTAGGCACACGGTTTCAGGATCTCTTTCACTCCCCTCCCGGGGTGCTTTTCACCTTTCCCTCACGGTACTGGTTCACTATCGGTCACTAGGAAGTATTTAGCCTTGGGAGATGGTCCTCCCGGATTCCGACGGGGTTTCACGTGTCCCGCCGTACTCAGGATACACTCTGGAGGAAATGAAGTTTCGATTACAGGGCTGTTACCTTGTCTCGCGGACCTTTCCAGATCGCTTCGTCTACTTCATTTCTTTGTAACTCCGTATAGAGTGTCCTACAACCCCAAGGGGCAAGCCCCTTGGTTTGGGCTGTTTCCGTTTCGCTCGCCGCTACTCAGGAAATCGATAATTTCTTTCTCTTCCTCCGGGTACTTAGATGTTTCAGTTCCCCGGGTCTGCCTCCTCATAGCCTATGTATTCAGCTATGGGTACCATCCCATTACGGATGGTGGGTTCCCCCATTCGGATATCTCTGGATCAAAGCTTACTTACAGCTCCCCAAAGCATTTCGGTGTTCGTCCCGTCCTTCTTCGGCTCCTAGTGCCAAGGCATTCACCGTGCGCCCTTTCTAACTTAACCTAATCTTTTTGTGATAAGCTTCGCATTTCTTCGTCAACTGCGCTCGAAATCGTCCTCATGTACCCAAAAGTACATTGCGGGGATCGCCTCGCTTGTTTCCTTGAACTACTCGCTTCTCTCAAAAAAATACCTGGTGTCTTTTTACAAAAACACCTGTTAAAAGGATTTCTACGTCGAATTGAATTCTTGACTACTCAAATTTACCTTCACGTTTTTACAAACTTTCCGGTAAAACTTAAATGTGTTGTTATTGTTGTTATCTAGTTTTCAAAGAACGAAAAGCCAATTGATAAGCTTCGTATTTCTTCGTCAGCGGCGTGTGCCAATCGTCCTCATGTACCTTATGTACATTCCGGGGATTGTCCCACTTGCTTTCTCGAACTACTTGCTTCTAAATTGCCTTTATAAAATTGGGAGATTATTCTTCCAAAACTGAACACACAACGTAAGCGTACTTCTACTAATGAAAGTAAAAGTATCGACTAGAGTTTTAACTCCATAGAAAGGAGGTGATCCAGCCGCACCTTCCGATACGGCTACCTTGTTACGACTTCACCCCAATCATCTGTCCCACCTTAGGCGGCTGGCTCCTAAGTAAACTTAGGTTACCCCACCGACTTCGGGTGTTACAAACTCTCGTGGTGTGACGGGCGGTGTGTACAAGGCCCGGGAACGTATTCACCGTGGCATGCTGATCCACGATTACTAGCAATTCCGGCTTCATGCAGGCGAGTTGCAGCCTGCAATCCGAACTGAGAATGGCTTTATGGGATTGGCTCGACCTCGCGGTTTTGCGACCCTTTGTACCATCCATTGTAGCACGTGTGTAGCCCAGGTCATAAGGGGCATGATGATTTGACGTCATCCCCACCTTCCTCCGGTTTATCACCGGCAGTCACCTTAGAGTGCCCAACTAAATGCTGGCAACTAAGATCAAGGGTTGCGCTCGTTGCGGGACTTAACCCAACATCTCACGACACGAGCTGACGACAACCATGCACCACCTGTCACTTTGTCCCCCGAAGGGGAAAGCCCTATCTCTAGGGTGGTCAAAGGATGTCAAGACCTGGTAAGGTTCTTCGCGTTGCTTCGAATTAAACCACATGCTCCACTGCTTGTGCGGGCCCCCGTCAATTCCTTTGAGTTTCAACCTTGCGGTCGTACTCCCCAGGCGGAGTGCTTAATGTGTTAACTTCGGCACTAAGGGCATCGAAACCCCTAACACCTAGCACTCATCGTTTACGGCGTGGACTACCAGGGTATCTAATCCTGTTTGCTCCCCACGCTTTCGCGCCTCAGCGTCAGTTACAGACCAGAGAGTCGCCTTCGCCACTGGTGTTCCTCCATATATCTACGCATTTCACCGCTACACATGGAATTCCACTCTCCTCTTCTGTACTCAAGTCCCCCAGTTTCCAATGGCCGCTCGTGGTTGAGCCACGAGATTTCACATCAGACTTAAAGGACCGCCTGCGCGCGCTTTACGCCCAATAATTCCGGACAACGCTTGCCACCTACGTATTACCGCGGCTGCTGGCACGTAGTTAGCCGTGGCTTTCTGGTTAGGTACCGTCAAGGTACCGCCCTATTTGAACGGTACTTGTTCTTCCCTAACAACAGAACTTTACGACCCGAAGGCCTTCATCGTTCACGCGGCGTTGCTCCGTCAGACTTTCGTCCATTGCGGAAGATTCCCTACTGCTGCCTCCCGTAGGAGTCTGGGCCGTGTCTCAGTCCCAGTGTGGCCGATCACCCTCTCAGGTCGGCTACGCATCGTCGCCTTGGTAAGCCATTACCTTACCAACTAGCTAATGCGCCGCGGGCCCATCCCGTAGTGTTAGGTAAAACCCAACTTTTACTTTTCTGTCAGGTGACAAAAAAGATTATCCGGTATTAGCTTCGGTTTCCCGAAGTTATCCCAGTCTACAGGGCAGGTTGCCCACGTGTTACTCACCCGTCCGCCGCTAAATTTTGAGAGCAAGCTCTCAAAATTCCGCTCGACTTGCATGTATTAGGCACGCCGCCAGCGTTCGTCCTGAGCCAGGATCAAACTCTCCATTAAAGTGTTGTTTGATTTAGCTCTTCTTACATAAGATGTGTCCGCTTCGACGTTAGTCGGGCTCCCCATCCTATTTCTTGCATTGACGAGATATTACTATCTCTACTTCGCTTGGCTGTGTGTTCAGTTTTCAAAGAACAATTAAGTTAAAAAGTTGTTGTTTTTTTAACAAGAAATTAATTATATCACAATAACTTTATCGCGTCAATAACTAATTAAAAATTTTCGATCACTCAAATAAGCGACTTTATAAATATAACAATTTATTATTTCAATGTCAATATATATTTACATTTTTTCAGAGTGCTGATTTTTATTCCTAATATACTTATAATACTCTTTAGGCGAAACGAAGCGTCTATATAATCCAAAAATAATTTTATATCTTTCCTCCATCGCTCTTTTAACTATTCCATCAATTCTCGAATCGCTTAAATCTAATAATAGCTCTTCAAGTTCCCTTTTTAACAAATACTCAATCTCCAAAGATTCTTTCAAATTTAACATTACACCAAACATAAGCGTCCGCCCTTCCAAAATAAGAGTGAAGTTAACTTGCTACTACCTGAAATTATTTTCTTATTTCCAGTTTTTTATTCATATCATTTTTTTTAGTCGCATACATATAAGGCAAGTAAATGGACAAGGAGGGGTGGTATGAACTTTATTTGGATATGGAACGGTAGAAAAATAAAGCAATATATGATTATCATTATTGCTGCATTTTTTACAGCAGGGATTTTATATGTAGAAAGAAGTCAAGTAACCGTATTTTCACCAACCGCGGCAGCAACAGCTATTTATAAGGCAGAAACAGAAGAAAAGAAATTAGCGCTAACATTTAATATTAGCTGGGGAGAAGCAAAAGCAGTTCCGATTTTAGACATTTTAAAAGAACACGAGATCAATAACGCTACTTTCTTTTTATCAGCATCATGGGCTGAGAGGCATCCTGACATCGTTGAGAGAATTAATAAAGACGGCCACGAAATTGGAAGTCACGGCTATCGTTATGAAGACTATCCTCAATGGGATGAAGATAAAATCCGCAAAGATATACAACGAGCGCATCAAGTTCTTTACGAACTTACGAATAAATCAGCAAAGCTTCTTCGCCCACCTAACGGAAACTTTGACAAGAGAGTATTAAAAATTGCTGAAGCCCAAAAATATAAACTAATTCATTGGAGTGTCGATTCTAAAGATTACAGCAACCCCGGTGCGGACCAAATCATTCGAAATGTTGTAGATGTCGTTTCCAACGGGGACATTGTCTTATTTCACGCTTCTGACCGCGTAAAACAAACTCATACAGCGCTGCCTACTATTATTAAAGAATTAAAAAAGCAAGGTTATTCTTTTGTGTCTGTTTCTGAACTAATTGCAAGTACAGATGCAAAAAGCAAAGAAGTAAACTAAACTTAAGAAAAGCGAAAGCCGGTCGAGCCGATGGCGCCTGGAGCTAGACAGACGACAAAAATTTATACTTGATTAACTAAAAAAAAACACTGAGCTTGAGCAAATCACTCAAGTACAGTGTTTTTTTTAGTTGGTGTCTTTTTGTGAAATAAGACGGTGCAATACTAGAAGCTGCCAAGTGTTAGCGACTATAAGTGGGGTAAGATAAATCCATAACCATTTCGGGTCATTCACTCTTAAAGCAGGGAGCCATTCTAGTGTGCTCACAACAACAATAAAAAATAAACCTGGAATAAAAGCACCAAAATTAGTTTGTTTACTTTTAATGTATGCGATTATGATCCCATAAATAAGCAAAAGAATTGGGATCAGCGTAAATGCTAGTAAAGTTTGATCTTCCGTAGCAAAGGATACATAACGTAAATACGCTAAACCTTGAAGGACAAAAGCAATAATAAAAACTTGAATCAAGTTCCAGGTTTTTGCAGTTTTAAAAATCCCTAATGCAAAACGATGGACCGTTAAATATGCAAAGAAACCCATTTGACTTATTAAAGTCCACATTGCCGCAATACCAAATAACCAAACTAACACCAGTATAAAATCGATGATTTCTCCAGACATTAAGCCTGACCAATATGTTTCAAAATCTAATAATAAACCTACTATTGCGCCACTAGTAGCACCTATTAACAAAGTTGAAAAGAATAAATAAACTACTTTTCTTGAATTCACTCTGTGATCCCCCGTCCAAATTAATTAACTCACTGATTGTACCAAACATTACGAATAAAAAGCTAGTAATTGTGGAGCAAAACTAATTCTAATCCAAAAAAAAAGAAATTACCTTAAATAGAGTATATATTGGATATTTTTCGCCTCTTTGTTCCATATTAAAAAAAGAATGCTATGGAAAGGGGCGAAAACCTTGAAAAGCTTTGTTAAGCTCCTCTTATTATTATCGGTAACTTTAACGGTTAGTTGTGCAGCAACTGAGGATCAAGGAAGTCAACCTGATTATGAAAGCACCAAAAAAATGATGGTTGATATGCTAAAGACAGATGAAGGAAAAAAATCTATTCAAGAAGTATTAAGTGATGAAGAGGTTAAACAAGAAATCATCATGGAACAAGCTCTCGTAAAGGAAACGATCCAACAAGTGTTAACCTCTGAAAAAGGGAAAGAGTTTTGGGAAGAATTAATGCAAGACCCTGAGTTCGCAAAAGTTTTTGCAGAAAGTTTGCAAGAAGAAATAGAGAAGGTAATGAAAAATCTCATGAAGGACCCTGAATATCAAGCAATGATGATGGATATTTTACAAGATCCAGAAATGGAAAAATCAGCTTTAGATCTAATGAAAAGCAAGGCATACCGCCAACAAGTAATGCTCATCATGGCAGACGCTTTTGAAAGTCCTTACTTTAAAGCTCAAGTTAATGATATTTTGGGTAAAGTTGCTAGTGAACAAATGAAAAAAGAAGAAGAAAGTAAAAAAGAAGAGGAAGAAAACGATAAAGAAGAATAACAAAACCAGGAAGATTTATTCGCCTATAAAAGTAAAAGGGTATCCAAAAGCTAAGCTCTTGAATACCCATTTCTTTATTTAATTCTCAACCTTATCGATTATCTTCTGTGCCATCTTCATATAGATTTCTCCAATCGGGTGTTCCTGAGCATAGATAGAAGGAGCAAAATCCTTTTCATCAATTTCAGGTTGTCCGAGTGGTATTTGCGCTAGAATTTCTGTTTTCAATTCTTGTGCAAGGCGCTCACCACCACCTTGACCGAATACAAATTCTTTTTCGCCTGTTAACTGACTTTTATAGTAAGCCATGTTTTCGACTACCCCTAAAATTTCATGATCCGTTTTTATTGCCATGACACCAGCTCTAGCCGCTACAAATGCGGCAGTCGGGTGTGGCGTTGTAACAATAATTTCTTTACTGCTCGGAAGCATTTGGTGAATATCTAAAGCTACATCGCCGGTTCCAGGTGGTAAATCTAATATTAAATAGTCTAAATCATCCCACTCAACTTGGCTAAAGAAATTATTAATCATTTTTCCAAGCATCGGACCTCTCCAGATGATTGGAGAGTTATCTTCCACAAAAAATCCCATTGAGATTACTTGTACACCCAATCGAGTTACTGGGAAAATCCGTTCACCTCTAATTTTTGGTTTTTCTTCGATCCCCATCATGTCTGGAACACTGAACCCATAGATATCGGCATCAAGAATACCAACTTTTTTGCCTAAACGAACTAGTGAAGTCGCTAAATTAACCGATACAGTCGATTTACCAACACCACCTTTACCACTGGTTACTGCAATAAATTTCGTTTTAACACCTTTGTCTAATAACGATTTCGGTGCTTGTTTTTTCTCAATACCAAACTTACTCATTTCTTCATCTGTAAGCTCTTCAAAACGCAACCCTACAGAATCTGCTCCTGCATTTTTAATAGCGGCAACAATTTCTTGCTGCAATTTCAATTGCTCTTGTGAAGCTTCTTTAGAAATCGCTACTTTTACACTGACAAAATTTTCTTTAATTTTTATTTCTCTAACACCATCAATTTCTACCAGGCTTTTATTTATAAACGGTTCGTTTACTGTCTTTAAAGCTTCTAATATTTTCTCTTGTGTAAGCAAAATTAACACCCACCTTTATGTATTCAATTACATAAGTAGTATATCACAAATACTTAAATGCATTGTATTTAGCGCCTATGAAATATATACCTTTATTAACTTTATTTAAGTAGGATATTTAAAAAGTTTGATAATTACACAAATGAACCAGCCGACTACGTTAAGGGAGCTGGCTCATTTGTGTAGTATCGCAAAATACCTTGGTATATTGATGCTGCTATTTTCTGCTGGTAAGCTTCTGTATTTAACAGCTCAGCTTCTGTTGGATTAGACAAAAATCCGACTTCTACTAAAGCACCTGGTATCTTTGCATGTTTTAGTAAATAGACATTTCCAATTGGTTTTGCAAATCTTGTAGTATTTTCTAAATTATTTCTAATTTCCTCTTGAATAAATTTTGCAACTTTTTCATTTTCAGATATGGTTCGGTTGTAAAATGTTTGGGCACCAAACCAACGTGCTGATGGTATTGCATTAAGATGAAGGGAAACAAAAAGGTCGCCTCCCGCTTCATTAACAAGTTCGACTCGTCTTTTTAGATCGGCGACTTTTCGATTTCTTACTCCACTGATTGAAGAGTCAGCTAAGTCACGATCTTCTTCTCTAGACATGATGACTAGGGCTCCTGATTCCTGTAAATAATCTCTAAGAATTAAACTGATATTTAAAGATACATCCTTTTCTAAAAGGCCTAGTTTTGACACCGCACCGCCATCAATACCTCCATGCCCAGGGTCAACAATTATGATTTTACCTGATAGTGGAAGTGACCACGAAGAACCAGAATTTGCAGTTAAAAACTGATATTGTATATAAAATAATAAACAAATAATAATCGCTACAAATGTCCCACCTTTCACAAACTTGCCCATTTCTTTCCCTCCTATCATCTCAATACATTATATTGGGACAAGGTGGGAAATATGAGTGAATTAGTGTAATTTCAGCCGGTATCGTTTTTCACCTTCTTGAAATCCTTTTTCCCACCAGTAGAGAATAAAGGATTCACACAATTTTAATAAAAATTCATCTTCGTCATTTGTATAAAGCCAGCCTGAAAGTTGACGATAAAGATGACTAACGTGGTTCCCATACATATCTTTACACCGTCTACGCACTAATAGCTCAGACTCTCCATAATAACCAAAACGGCTAAATTCCGCTCCTAATAAATAGGCATCAATGGCAAAGTCAACACATATATCTTCTATAAAGCTTTCACCATTTTTTTGGTGCTCAAATACTGAAGGGAAATGGCTATGAACATTATCTCTAATCGTCGACAACGAAAGTTTTCGCAGTACTTTCCGCTCAAAGTTCCACTGTTTTTTGCGTCTGCGCTCTTCAAACGTCGTAATTACATTCATTTTTCTCCCTCCTTTTTACTGTTAGTGTCAATCAACAGTACATGCTTAATCCTATGGAAAAAGACTCTAAAAAGGGAAATATAGCTATGTATAGATTAAACTCAAGGCGTTTTTTAAAAACACAAAAAAACCTCGGCACACTACCGAGGTTTCATTGAATAGAACTTTTTAAAAATCAATTGCCCTAATAGCTTCGACTACCGTTTCGGCTAATGTTGGATGTACTGGGATTATCTCGACAAAATCATCAACCGTTAATTTACCTTTAATAGCAACTGTTATCAAATGAATTAACTCATCAGCTTCTTCACCAATAAAATGTGCTCCAATAATTTGTCTTGACATACGATCTGCTACTATTTTAAAAAAGCCTTCTGTCTCCCCCATGAGAATCGCAGTCGCTGAATGAGTATAGGGAACTTTACCCACAACCACGTCAAAACCTGCCTCTTCTGCTTCAGCTTCCGTATAGCCAACGCTCCCAATAGGTGGCATCGTAAATACTGCCTTTGAAATGTTTTTACTATTAAATAGATGTTTATTACCAGTTAAGGCATTTCTTACAGCAAATTTTGCTTCTTGCGCTGCCATTGTCGTAAGCATTATACCACCAATTACATCCCCAGCAGCATATACCTTTTCATTTGTCGTTTGAAAATATTCATTTACGATAATTCCTGTTTCTTCTTGATAGTTAATACCAGCCACTTCCAAACCCATTTCTGCTAGTGCCGGCTTTCTACCAATTGCCATTAATACTTCATCAGTTACAATCGTTATTTCTGATTCCTCTTTTTGTACCAGTACACTTAGTTGTCCTTTTTTTGTTTTCACAATCTTTTTTACATCACTTTGAAAGAGAATTGTCACTCCATGCTTTTCTGTCATTTCCTCAATCGCGAGTGATATTTCGATGTCCTCATTTTTTAGTAAACGATCTCCTCTATGGATAATTGTTACTTGGCAACCAGCCACTGCAAGCATATGAGCAAATTCCATGGCAATAATGCCACCGCCAACAACGACCATCTGCTTTGGCAACTCTTCTAAATATAAAAATTCTTTACTGGTTAATGCATACTCAATACCTTCTATATCAGGTAAAATCGATTCGGAACCTGTGCCCAATAGAAATTTTGCTGCAGAATATGTTTCATCGCCAACTTGGATGATTTCAGAAGAGATAAATCGTGCATCTCCAGAAACTAAATCAACACCCATTTTCTTTAAATACGGACCTTTTCCTTTAACGAAACCATTAATTAATTTGTTTTTTCTGTCCATTACTTGATTCCAATTTAAATCCGTTTCGGCAAAATTTAGTCCATAGCTAGATGCGTTCCGTTGTTGACTCCAAATCTTCATAGACCTTACCAAGGCCTTTTTTGGCAGTCAACCCCAATTAATACAAGTTCCGCCGACTCTCTCCTTTTCCACTAATAAAACTTTAGCACCATGAGAAGTCGCTTCTCTTAATCCATCAAAACCAACCGTCCCTGCACCAATAATGATAATATCGTAATGTTTCATAATAGTTCCCCCTATTTTTAGTCTTATCCTCCCAATTACTATAGCATAAGAAAAGCACAAGCGCCTTGGTCAGCAAGGGCAAGCACTCGAAGTCTGCTAAGCAATTACAACCTTAGGCTGAAGTGACCTCGAGAAGCTAAACAGACGCGAAATTTTATGCTTTCTTATCTCTCAAAAAAGACCCCCAACCATAATGGTTGAGAGCCTTGAAACGTAAATTTTTAACGTTTTGAGAACTGAGGTGCACGACGTGCTGATTTAAGACCTGGTTTTTTACGTTCTTTCATACGTGGATCACGTGTTAAGAATCCAGCACTCTTTAAAGTTGGGCGGAATTCTGGATCTGCTAATAAAAGCGCACGTGATACTCCGTGACGAATAGCGCCTGCTTGTCCAGTGTATCCTCCACCGCTCACATTTACTAATACATCATATTTTCCAATAGTTTCTGTTTCTACTAGTGGTTGCTTACAAATAAGCTTTAATGTCTCTAATCCGAAATACTCGTCAAAGTCGCGATTGTTGATTACGATACGTCCATCCCCAGGGATTAAACGTACACGTGCAACTGAGTTTTTACGACGACCAGTACCGTAATATTCTACTTGTGCCAAAGAAAACCCTCCTTATTTATTAACCGCGAAGTTCATAAACTTCTGGTTGTTGTGCTTGGTGTTGGTGCTCACTACCAGCATATACATGTAATTTCATGCCTTGCTTACGACCTAAAGTGTTTTTAGGAAGCATTCCTTTAATCGCCAACTCAAGCATTTGAATTGGATGGTTTGTGCGCATTTCAAGCGCCGTTCTTTGCTTTAATCCACCTGGGTGGTTACTGTGTCGGTAATAGATCTTATCCGTTAACTTCTTACCTGTTAAATGGATTTTTTGAGCATTGATCAGAATTACGTTGTCACCAGTATCCACGTGTGGAGTAAATGTTGGTTTATTTTTACCACGAAGAATCGCGGCAACTTCACTAGCTAAACGACCTAAAGTTTGACCTTCAGCATCGATAACATACCACTTACGATCAACTTCGTTAGGCTTTGCCATATATGTCGTACGCATGCTTCTTTCCCTCCTAAATCTTTCACATTCTAATTATAAAAATATTTTTTATTACCACATATCTAAAATATCATTCCGCAACCCGGGGCTAGTGGGTTTTAGAATTACCATAGTACATCGTACAACATCCACAGTTCAATGTCAACAAAATGTTACACTAGGATCAGTTGTTATAGTTTACTCCCCATAAAAATAGGCCATGACCAGGTGCCGTAAGCCCTGCCTTTTCTCGATCAATACTATTTAACACCTTTGAGATATTTTCTTGCTTCCGTTTCCCTCTACCCACCTCTAATATCGTTCCAACAAGAATTCTTACCATATTGCGTAGAAAACCATCACCGACAAACCTAAATTCATATTCAAATTCTCTTTCAATAATATCAATAGAATAAATTGTTCTAACTTTGTCTGTTTTATCGGTTTTAGCTGAAGAAAAAGAAGTAAAATCATGCTTTCCTATTAATTGACTTGCAGCCTTGCGCATTTCTTCAACAGCTATCTGATATGGATAAAAATAACGATAATGCCGTTGGAAAATATCTACCTGCCTACCTTTTTGAACAAAATACCGATATTCTTTACTAACTACATCAAAACGCGCATGAAAATCAGCGCTTACTTCCTTTACTTCCAATACAGCAATATCATTAGGGAGAACAGTTGCAACCGCATTAGGCCACCGTTCAATTTGAATTTTTAATGGTGTATCAAAGTGAAACACTTGCCCTTTTGCGTGAACAAGAGCATCGGTTCTTCCTGAAGCAAAGATTTTGACGACAGTTCCCTTATGGAGTTTTTGCAGACCTCGTTCAATTTCTGCCTGTATTGTTCTTCCTTTTGGTTGTATTTGAAATCCGTTAAAAAAAGTTCCGTCATAAGCGATTTTGCATTTTAATCTTTTCACTGTCCACAACCTCTTTTATGACCTTAATAAAATTAACAAAGTACCTACTAAAATAATCATCGCAACGGTAATTGAATCGCTAATTCCCCAATGGAGCTCCCTAAACCTCGTTCTGCCCTCTCCACCTCGATAACCCCGCGCTTCCATAGCTGTCGCTAAATCTTCAGCCCTCCGAAACGACTGCATAAAAAGCGGCACCAATAAAGGAATAATGGCCTTTACTCTACTGACAATAGGTCCACTTGCAAAATCAGCGCCTCTAGCCATTTGCGCTTTCATAATTTTTTCTGTTTCCTGTAATAACGTTGGAATGAAACGGAGTGAAATCGACATCATTAAGGCTATCTCATGAACAGGAACATTTATTTTGCGAAGTCGACCAAATATATTTTCTAAACCATCTGTAAGTGTAATTGGAGGTGTAGTAAGAGTCAGTAAAGTTGTCATCATAATTAGCAACAATAACCTCAATGCAATGAATAAACCTTTGATTACCCCACCTAGATAAACTTCAAACCAGCCAATACTCAGAAGTAATTCCCCTTCTTTTGTCATAATGGTATGAAGAATAAACATAATGATCACTAGAAAAAAAATAGGTTTCATACCGTTGTAGATATATCTAGGCGATACTTTTGATACGAATAGTGCAACCAATACTGTCAAAAATAAGAACGTATAAGTAATCCAGTTGTTAGCTAAAAATATAATCATTATGAATAGAAATGTTGCCGTTAGCTTTGACCTAGGATCGAGCTGATGGATAACTGAGTTTCCTGCTACATATTGTCCAATAATTATATTTTGAAACACAGTTATCGATTCTCCTTTTTAATAAGGCTTGTAATTTCTTCTATGAGATCTCGATTCGTAAATAAGCTTTTTGAAACGGGAGTGACGAAACACTCTTCTAGCATTAGTGCTAATTGTACTGTTTCTGGAACATCAAGTCCGATTTTTTTAAGTTTCGCTTGTGATTTAAATATTTCCTCCGGAGGGCCTTGCATAAATATTTTCCCTTTATCCATCACTACAATGATATCTGCATACTTGGCGGCAATGTCCATATTATGTGTCACTAATACGGTTGTCAGCTTTTCTTCCTTATGAAGCGTTGCAAACAGTTCCATTATTTGTTTTCGCCCAACTGGATCAAGTCCGGCAGTAGGTTCATCCAGTAAAAGCACGCGGGGATTACTTGCCAAAACACCTGCAATAGCAACGCGTCGCTTTTGGCCACCACTAAGATCAAAAGGTGAAGTCTGGAGAAGCGCCTCATCTAATTTAACTAACCTGATTGCTTTTCTTACCATTTTTAGAGCTTGTTCTTTTGTCCAACCGAAGTTTAATGGCCCAAAGGCAATGTCTTTTTCAACTGTTTCATCAAAAAGTTGGTGCTCCGGATATTGAAACACCATACCTACTAACTGACGTAGTTTTTTTAATTGTTTATTTTTTTTATTAGCTTCTATTAGATAATTACCTATCTGCACCTGACCTGTTGTTGGTTTTAATAAGCCATTTAAATGTTGAACAAGCGATGACTTACCTGAGCCTGTATGACCAATTATCACAACAAATTGTCCAGACTTTATATGCAAATTAATGTTTGTTAAAGCACAGTGTTCAAAGGGAGTACGAGGCATATAAATATGCTCTAAATTTGTTGTTTTAATTTCCATAATTCATTCACCAAATCTTCCTTTGTTAAACAGGCCTTTGCTATGAAGTAACCTTTCTCCATTAAGTCCTTTTGAATTTGCAGAGAGAACGGTAAATCTAAGCCAGCTTCGATAATTTTATCGTGTTGAGTGAAAATTTCATGAGGGGAACCGATCGCAGAAATTTGTCCGTTGTTCATGACTATTATTTTGTCTGAATGGACAGTTTCATCTAAATCATGGGTAATATATATGACTGTAATTTCTTCATTCTTGTTTAACTGTTTTACCGTATCAATAACTTCTTGCTTCCCCATTGGATCAAGCATTGATGTAGCTTCATCTAATATTAAAACAGAAGGTTTCATAGCAATAATACCAGCTATCGCAAGACGTTGTTTTTGTCCCCCAGAAAGACGATGAGGTTCATAATCCAAAAAAGCGCTCATCTTCACTTTATCTAAGGCCCAATCGATTCTCTCGAGCATTTCGTTTCTAGGTATACCGATATTTTCTAGACCAAAAGCAATATCGTCACGAACAGTTGTAGCTACCATTTGGTTATCAGGATTTTGGAATACCATCCCAACTTTTTTTCGTACTTCCCAGATGTTTTCCTCAAAGAAGGTATCGTAGCTTTCAATTAAAACAGTATTAGCGTTGGTAGGAATAAGGAGACCATTTAGAAATTTCGCTAAGGTAGATTTTCCCGAACCGTTATGGCCGATTATCGAGACCCACTCGCCTTTGGAAATCGTTAAATTAATCTCTTTAAGCACTTCACTAGCCTCATCGTCATACTTAAATGATAGACTATTTATGTTAATTAGAGCTCTGTTCAATGTTGTTCACCTACTTTTTGATTAGAAAAAATTCTGTCTATGAAAACTTCTCTCCTGTTTCATTTATTCCTCTTTTATAAACCGTTTCTATATTTACCATTGTACATTTTACTTTCCAAATAAAAAAGGGCGTAGACTAAGATTGTAAAATCTTGTCCTGCCCTCATTAATTTATTTTTAAACTAACTCAATAATAACCATTGGTGCTCCGTCTCCGCGACGAGGTCCAATTTTTAAAATTCGAGTGTAACCACCTTGTCTTTCCTGATAACGTGGAGCGATGTCAGAGAAAAGCTTTTGAATTGCATCTTGACCGGACTCTTGATCAGCTACTTCACGACGAACGAAAGAAGCAACTTGACGTCGAGCATGTAGGTCGCCACGCTTTCCAAGTGTAATCATTTTTTCAACGATTGAACGAAGTTCCTTTGCTTTTGGCTCAGTAGTTTTGATTCTCTCGTTAATGATTAAATCCGTTGTTAAATCACGGAATAAAGCCTTTCTAGCAGAACTGTCGCGGCCTAATTTTGCGTATGCCATTAGAGATTCCCTCCTTTTTGATTTAAAGTTAAGAAGAGATATCGTTCTTGGTAACTCTTCTGTTCTAGCAAATCTATGATAATCAATCCTCTTTTCGAAGTCCCAAGCCAAGCTCACCAAGTTTTTCTTGTACTTCTTCTAAAGACTTACGTCCAAGATTTCGAACTTTCATCATATCTTCTTCTGTCTTATGTGTTAGCTCTTGTACAGTGTTAATACCAGCACGCTTTAGGCAGTTATATGAACGAACAGACAAATCTAGTTCTTCTATTGTCATTTCAAGAACTTTTTCTTTCTGATCTTCTTCTTTTTCTACCATAATTTCAGCATTTTGTGCTTGGTCAGTAAGACCGACAAAAATATTTAAGTGTTCTGTTAGAATTTTTGCACCAATAGCAACTGCTTCTTCTGGCCGGATGCTTCCATCTGTCCAGACGTCTAGTGTTAGCTTATCATAGTTTGCTACTTGCCCAACACGAGTATTCTCCACTTGATAATTTACTCTAGATACAGGTGTGTAAATAGAATCAATTGGTACTACGCCAATAGGCATGTCATCTTTTTTATTTGCTTCTGCTGGAACATAACCACGACCACGACGAGCTGTTAAGCGCATATGGAAATGCGCCCCTTTTGCAAGGGTTGCAATATGCAAATCTGGGTTTAAGATATCTACATCGCTGTCGTGAGTAATATCTGCTGCAGTAACTACACCTTCGCCCTGAATATCAATTTCTAATGTTTTATCTTCATCAGAATAGATTTTTAGAGAAAGCTTCTTTAAATTAAGAATGATTGAAGTTACGTCTTCAACGACGCCTTCAATAGTTGAAAATTCATGTAATACTCCATCAACTTGTACTGCTGTTATAGCCGCACCTGGTAGCGATGAAAGTAAAATACGTCGCAAGGAATTACCTAAAGTTGTTCCGTAACCGCGTTCGAGCGGTTCAACAACAAACTTTCCAAACTTTGCATCATCACTAATTTCAACCGTTTCAATCTTTGGTTTTTCAATTTCTATCATTAAACAAACCCTCCTTCAAAACGTCGAAACTCCGGTCGACTAGGTATAGTTCAACCGGAATTCCCCATTAGGTAGTTCTGAACCGTTCATACCTAATTGAGTCAATCGTGTAAGAAACGTACCATTATTATACAAATAACTTCTTACACATTATTGACAATTCAAGGAAATCTATACAATATTTTGATTTCTTTTTTTTTAGACGCGACGACGTTTTGGTGGACGGCAGCCATTATGTGGAACTGGAGTAACGTCACGAATCATGCTTAGTTCAAGTCCTACTGCTTGTAATGAACGAATTGCTGCTTCACGACCAGCACCTGGTCCTTTAACAGAAACTTCAAGTGTCTTCATGCCATGTTCCATTGCCGCTTTACCAGCACTTTCTGCTGCCATTTGAGCCGCAAATGGAGTTGACTTACGTGATCCTTTAAATCCTAAAGCACCAGCACTTGCCCAAGAAATTACGTTTCCTTGTGGGTCAGCGATTGTGACAATTGTATTGTTAAAAGTTGAACGAATATGCGCAACGCCAGCTTCAATATTTTTGCGTGCTTTACGTTTAGGACGAGTAGTTTTGCCTTTTACCATTCTATGCTACCTCCTTTACTATTTCTTCTTGTTTGCTACAGTACGACGAGGTCCTTTTCGTGTACGAGCATTGTTTTTTGAATTTTGACCACGAACAGGTAATCCACGGCGGTGACGAACACCACGATAACAACCAATTTCAATTAAACGTTTGATGTTTAAAGATACTTCACGACGAAGGTCACCTTCAACTTTATGGCCATCTACAATATCTCGAATTTTACCTAATTCTTCTTCTGTTAAATCGCGAACGCGAGTACTTTCAGAAACTCCTGCTTTAGCAAGAATATCAGAAGCCTTTGTTTGTCCGATTCCATATACGTACGTTAAAGACACAACAACTCGCTTATCACGAGGAATGTCTACACCAGCTATACGTGCCATTTAAGCCTGCACCTCCTTCATTGTTAACCTTGTTTTTGTTTATGCTTAGGGTTTTCGCAAATAACCATAACCGTACCTTTACGACGGATTACCTTGCATTTTTCACAAATCGGTTTGACAGATGGTCTTACCTTCATGTTTTATACCTCCCAATACTACGGAGTGTGTTCACGTTTTTTCTTTAAAAGGATGTTTAAAAAATCTTGGAACAATCGCCTGCGAATCTCTTCGTCAGCTTTGATGATCCGCTACTCACGTATGAAATTATACGTTCAGTTGCTCACAACTTCGCTTCCTTGACCTTCTTGACTCTTGTTTTCCTCTTTTTTAAACAAACTCCTAGTTTATTTATATCGATACGTGATACGCCCACGTGTTAAGTCATACGGTGACAATTCAACTGTTACTTTGTCTCCTGGTAAGATGCGAATAAAATGCATTCTAATTTTACCAGAAACATGAGCTAGTACTTTATGTCCGTTTTCAAGCTCTACTCGGAACATGGCATTTGGTAAGGGTTCAATGACCTTACCTTCTACCTCGATTACATCTTCTTTGGCCATGAATTTACTCTCCTTCCATAAGGAAACTATTATCGTATATATATGTGGAAATTGCAAACCGCAACTTCGCATTGGTTACACGTCCAGTTTGTTCAATACTATTTTTAACTTCTAGAGATATAAAGTCAAATAATTCTAGATGATTCACGTTTTTCTTCTTGGAACGATCAACTTTTCGATTATCACCATTAGCAATTTGTACGAAACGAGAATCATTTATTAGAATAATACACGCTACACCACCAGCATCTCTGCCTTTTAATATCCGCACCATTTGTCCAATACGCGGTACCTTTTCAGGATCCATCATAATTAATCACCATCACCTAGGCTTTCGTTAAAATTTCATACCCTGTCTCCACAATTGCAATAGTATGTTCAAAGTGAGCACACATTTTTCCATC
The DNA here is from genome assembly GCA_031761875.1 of Bacillaceae bacterium IKA-2. Classification (GTDB taxonomy): domain Bacteria; phylum Bacillota; class Bacilli; order Bacillales; family Anaerobacillaceae; genus Anaerobacillus. The sequence continues at coordinate 83,817 of CP134492.1, forward strand.
TGTAGTTACTACTGTCCAATTATCAGGCAGCGTCCGAACATAACGTTTCCCTGCATTAACCATTGGCTCAATTGCAAGTACCATTCCCGGCTTCAACCTTGGCCCCTTATTTGGTGGTCCAAAGTGGGGGATTTGAGGATCTTCATGTAAGTCTTGACCAACACCGTGGCCAACATACTCACGAACAATGGAGAAATCGTACGATTCTACATGTAATTGAATAGCATGAGAGATGTCCGATAATCTTACACCAGGCTTTGCTTCCTCAAGTCCTTTGTATAAAGACTGTTCAGTTACATCTAAAAGCTTTTGGTTTTCTTCCGATATATCGCCAACAGCGTATGTCCACGCCGAGTCTCCATGATATCCATTGTACTTCGCACCAATATCAATTGAAATGATATCACCATTCTTTAATACTCTATCTCCTGGAATTCCGTGCACCAATTCTTCATTGACTGAAGCACAAATACTTCCGGCAAATCCATTATAGCCTTTAAAAGATGGAATCGCTTCATGTTGCTTAATAAATTTCTCAGCAATTGCATCTAATTCCTTAGTAGTAATACCGGGTTTTATAAAGCTTTTCAACTCTTGGTGGGTAAGTGCAACAATTTTACCAGCAATACGCATTATTTCAAGTTCTCTAGGCGTCTTACAAATAATCATTCATTAATCCCTTTCAAGAGAGCATTAATATCTACAAAAACCTCTGTAATATCTTTATTCCCATCAACTTTTTTTAAATAACCCTTTTCAGAGTAAAAATCAATCAATGGTTGAGTTTGTTTGATGTTTACCTCTAAACGATTAGCCACAGTTTCTGCTTTATCATCATCACGTTGAATAAGTTGACTACCATCCTTATCACAAACACCTGCTGATTTCGGCGGATTAAACTTAAGATGATAAGACGCTCCACTTGTAGGCGAAACCCATCGTCCAGTCAAACGCTCAAAGAGCTCAACTTTCGGAACATCAACATATATAACAGAGTCCAATTTACGATCTAAAGAAACTAGTATTGCCTCTAAAGCCTTAGCTTGTGCAACTGTTCTTGGAAAACCATCAAGCAGAAAGCCTGCGCTGCAATCTTCCATACTTAATCTCTCTCGAACAATTCCAATTGTAACTTCATCTGGAACAAGGTCTCCAGCGTCCATAAAGGATTTTGCTGTTAGTCCTAATTCAGTTCCACCTTTTATTGCTGCTCGGAACATGTCCCCAGTAGAAATATGTGGAATACCATAAACTTCAATTATTTTTTCCGCTTGAGTGCCTTTACCAGCACCTGGAAGCCCCATTAAAATTAGGTTCATAATTATCCCTCCGTCGTCCATTTTAACAACAGGGTATGGAGAACAAGTCCTCCAATCCCTCTTATGACTTAATAAAGCCTTTATAGTGACGTTTAATTAGCTGACTTTCAATTTGTTTCATCGTATCCAAAGCTACACCAACAACAATTAATAAACCAGTTCCACCAATTTGTACTGCTGGAGGTAAATCAGTTATTGCTGTGAAAAATACTGGGATGAGTGAAATTGTCGCTAAAAAGATAGCTCCAACAAATGTTAAACGATATAAAAGTCTAGTTAAGTAAACTTGTGTTGTTTTACCGGGACGAATGCCAGGAACATACCCACCCTGCTTCTTGAGGTTCTCCGCCATTTGCTCTGGATTAACTTGGATGAATGTATAAAAATACGTAAATCCAATGATTAATGACGCATAGACAAGCATCCCAAAAGGTTGTGTATAATCAAAGTTTTGCGTAATCCATCCTGCTACTGCACTATCATCACCAATGAAACCAGCTACTGTTGGTGGAAAGATGAATAGTGACATTGCAAAGATAACAGGTATTACCCCAGCTGCGTTAACTTTTAATGGTAAGTGTGTTGAGCCGCCACCTTGTGGCTTCCCAGCAACTAACCGTTTTGCATATTGTACTGGAATTTTTCTTAGTGCTTGTTGCACATAAATAACTCCAACAATAATTCCTAAAAGTACGAGGATTAAAAGTAGTACTGTGACAATAGCTAAAAATAATCCTTCGCCCGCTGTTTGAAATTGAGTTGCATAAACCTGGTTTGCCGCATTTGGAAATCCAGCTACGATCCCTCCAAAGATGAGAATGGATATACCATTACCTACACCTTTTGCAGTAATTTGCTCGCCTAACCACATAAGGAACGCCGTTCCTGCGGTTAGTACTAATGCAATGAAAATATATTTACTGACACTAGGATCAGGTATCAAACCTGGAACGAGTCGGTTAAAACCAACAGACATTCCGATTGCTTGAACAAATCCTAATACAATTGTCCCATACCGGGTAAACTGAGCTAATTTTCTTCGTCCAGCTTCTCCTTGTTTTGCCCATTCTGCAAACTTTGGTACAACATCCATTTGCAATAATTGGACAATGATAGATGCTGTAATGTAAGGCATTATTCCCATTGCAAAAATTGAAAAATTTTCTAGGGCACCTCCACCAAAGGTATTTAAAAAGCCAAACGCATTCATTTGATCTTGGAATTGTAACACTTCCGCGTTAGCTCCTGGAACTGGAATAAATGCACCTATCCTAAAAACTACTAGCATTAGCAGGGTGAAAAAAATCTTACGACGTAAATCACCTACACGCATAATATTGGAGATCGTCTGGAACATTAAATCACCTCAGTTTTTCCGCCAGCAGCTTCAATTGCTTCTACTGCAGATGCAGAGAATTTATTAGCTTTTACAGTAAGATTTTTCTCAAGCTTACCGTTTCCGAGGATTTTAATACCGTCCTTTTCGTTACTTACAATACCTGTTTCGATCAGTAACTCTGTAGTTACTTCCGTACCATCTTCAAAGCGATTTAACTGATCAAGGTTAAGGATCGCAAATACTTTTCGAGTTGGGTTCGTAAATCCACGTTTCGGAAGACGACGAGATAATGGGTTTTGACCACCTTCAAAACCTAGTCGTGTTCCACCGCCTGAGCGAGAATTTTGTCCATTATGGCCACGTCCAGAAGTTTTGCCGTTACCAGAACCAATACCACGTCCTACACGATTACGTTCTTTACGTGAACCTTCAGCAGGTTTAAGTTCGTGAAGTTTCATGTTGGCACCTCCTTCATCTATATAAATTAAGCTTCTATTTCTTTTACAGTTACTAAATGAGAAACTTTGTTTACCATACCGCGAGTAGCGGCATTATCTTCTTGTACTACTGTATGGTGCATTTTACGTAAACCTAATGTGTTAACAGTAACACGCTGATCCTCAGGACGACCAATTAAGCTTCTAGTGAGGGTAATTTCTAATTTCTTAGCCAATTTAAGTTCCCTCCTTATCCTAATAGTTCTTCTACGGTTTTTCCGCGTAATTTCGCGACATCTTCAGCTCTTTTTAAGTTTTTAAGTCCGTCTACAGTTGCTCGAACCATATTAATTGGATTATTTGAACCTAAAGATTTAGATAGGATGTCACCTACACCAGCCAATTCTAGTACGGCACGAACTGGTCCACCAGCGATAACTCCCGTACCTTCACTTGCAGGCTTTAAAAATACATTACCAGCTCCGAAGTGGCCAATAATTTGGTGTGGTATTGTTGTACCAACAATTGGCACGACAACTATATTTTTCTTTGCATCTTCAATTCCTTTTCGAATAGCTTCTGGTACTTCTTGGGCTTTACCCATACCAAAGCCGACATGACCATTTTTATCTCCAACAACAACCAGTGCAGCAAAGCGGAAACGACGTCCACCTTTAACAACTTTTGCTACACGGTTGACCGCTACTACTTTTTCTTCTAGTTCCAAAGTATTTGGGTCAATGCGCATTATTTTCCCTCCTTTGCTCTTTAGAATTGCAATCCAGCTCCTCTGGCTGCTTCTGCTAATTCTTTAATACGTCCGTGGTATAAGAAACCGCCACGATCAAATACAACTGTATCATTTCCTTTTTCAATAGCACGTTTAGCTACAAGTTCGCCTACTTTTTTCGCTGCTTCTATATCTCCGCCGTTTTCAAGATTTAGTTCTTTGTCTAAGCTATTAGCTGATGCTAATGTTACACCAGCAACATCATTAATTAATTGTGCATAAATGTGCTTAGAAGAACGGTATACATTTAAACGAGGACGTACTGCAGTTCCTGTAATTGTACGACGAACATGTGCATGTCTTTTCTTACGTGCCAGATTTTTACTTGGCTTCGTAATCATTGAACGTCAGTCCTTTCCGTTAATTATTGCTTATTTACCAGTTTTTCCTTCTTTACGACGAACAAATTCACCTTGATAACGAATTCCTTTACCTTTATAAGGCTCAGGTAAACGTACAGAACGAATATTCGAAGCAAGGGCGCCAACGCGTTCCTTGTCTATACCTTTAACAATGACTATCGTGTTTTTAGGAACCTCAACCTCAAGACCAGCTTCAGGTTCAATTTCTACTGGATGAGAGTACCCAACATTAAGAACTAATTTTTGTCCTTGTTTAGTTGCTCGGTAACCAACTCCGATAAGTTCTAATGATTTTTCGTAACCTTTCGTTACACCCTCAACCATGTTGTTGATAATACTACGAGTAGTACCGTGCAAAGATCGGTGTAATTTATTATCAGTAGGACGCTCAACAGTAAGGATATTTTCTTCAACTTTTACAACCATATCAGGATGTAGCTGACGAGAAAGTTCTCCTTTAGGTCCTTTTACAGTAATGTTAACAGTATCTAATGTAATTGTTACATCAGATGGGATTACAACTGGCTTATTACCAATTCGAGACATTCGTTACACCTCCATTTCTTTTCATATTCTTACCAAACGTAAGCTAGGATTTCTCCGCCCATTTGTTGTTGACGTGCTTCTTTATCAGTAAGAATTCCGTTAGAAGTTGATACGATCGCAATTCCTAAACCACCAAGAACACGAGGTACTTCAATAGCTTTAGCGAATACACGTAAGCCAGGCTTACTAATACGCTTTAGTCCTGTGATGACACGTTCGTTGTTCGCACCGTACTTTAGGAAGATGCGGATAATACCTTGTTTGTTATCTTCAATATACTCAACTTCACGAATGAAACCCTCACGCTTAAGAATTTCAGCGACTTCTTTTTTTAAATTAGATGCAGGTAGCTCAAGCTTCTCGTGACGAACGATGTTCGCATTACGAATTCTTGTTAACATATCTGCAATAGGATCTGTCATGACCATTTGTTTTACCTCCTTCCGTACTTGGAAATTACCAGCTTGCTTTTTTAACGCCTGGGATTTGACCTTTATGTGCTAATTCACGGAAGCAAATCCGACATAACTTGAATTTACGAATGACTGAGTGAGGACGGCCACAACGTTCGCAACGAGTATACTCTTGCACTTTGAACTTATGTGGGCGCTTCTGCTTTGCAATCATAGATTTTTTCGCCAAAGTTTTCACTCCTTCTTCAATATTTACTAATTATTTTTGAAATGGCATTCCCATATGAGTTAATAATTCGCGAGCTTCTTCATCTGTATTTGCCGTAGTTACTACAACAATATCCATACCGCGAACTTTTTCAACTTTATCATAATCGATTTCTGGGAAGATTAATTGTTCTTTAACACCTAGTGTATAGTTTCCGCGACCGTCAAATGCTTTTTTAGAAATACCACGGAAGTCACGAACACGCGGTAAAGTTACTGTAACTAATTTATCTAAAAACTCAAACATGCGAACGCCACGAAGTGTAACCTTGGCTCCAATTGGCATCCCTTCACGAAGTTTAAAACCGGCAATTGATTTTTTTGCTTTCGTGATAAGTGGCTTTTGGCCAGTAATTTGAGTTAATTCTTCAACAGCTTTATCTAAAGCTTTTACGTTAGAAACCGCGTCTCCAACACCCATGTTTATAACGATCTTTTCAACTTTTGGCACAGCCATTACAGAGCTGTAGTTAAATTTCTCAACAAGAGCAGGAACGATCTCATTTTGGTATTTTTCTTTTAAACGGTTCATGTGATTGCCTCCTTTCATGACCTGACTACTTATCTAAAACTTCGCCAGATTTTTTTGCTATACGTACTTTTTTACCATTTTCTAATTTATAACCTACGCGTGTAGGCTCACCTGTCTTTGGATCGAGAGGCATAACATTGGATGAAGCAATTGGCGCTTCCATATTAATGATTCCGCCTTGCGGATTTGCTTGAGAGGGTTTCGCATGTTTCTTAACCATGTTAATTCCTTCAACAAGGACACGCCCTTTTCTTGGGAATGACTCTAAAATAACGCCTTGCTTTCCTTTATCTTTACCAGAGATCACTTTTACAGTGTCACCTTTTTTTACATGCATATTAGGTGTTGACATAACTGCACCTCCTTAAAAGCAATTTCTTAATTAATCCGTTTATCATTATAGAACTTCTGGAGCAAGTGAAACAATTTTCATAAATTGCTTTTCACGAAGTTCGCGGGCAACAGGTCCAAAAATACGAGTTCCACGAGGACTTTTGTCTTCTTTAATGAGTACCGCTGCATTTTCATCAAACTTGATATATGAGCCGTCATTGCGACGAGCGCCTGTTTTTGTACGAACAATAACAGCTTTGACGACGTCACCTTTCTTAACAACGCCACCTGGTGTTGCTTGTTTTACTGAACAAACAATTACATCACCAATGTTACCTGTTTTGCGGCCTGAACCACCTAACACCTTTATACAAAGCACTTCACGTGCTCCTGAGTTATCAGCTACTTTTAAACGAGTTTCTGATTGAATCATACGATCTTACCTCCCTTCGGAAACGATACAAGATCTAATACTATTAGATAACTACTGCCACTTCAATAATCTCAGTTAAACGGAAACGCTTGTCCTTTGATGTAGGGCGAGTTTCCATAATTTTTACAACATCATTGATTTTTGCAGTATTATTTTCATCATGTGCTTTAAGTTTCTTTGAATACTTAACGCGTTTGCCGTACAACTTTTCAATTTTGTAAGTTTCTACTAATACTGAAATCGTCTTGTCCATTTTATCGGATACAACCTTACCAGTATATTCCTTACGTTGATTACGCTCAGTCATTGCGCAAACCTCCTTTCAAATTATTCGTTAGTTATACCTAGCTCTCTCTCACGCAATACTGTTTTCGCACGAGCTATTGCTTTACGAACTTCACGAATGCGTGCTGGATTATCTAATTGTCCAGTCGCTAGTTGAAAGCGTAGGTTGAACAACTCTTCTTTCAGTGACTTCGCTTTCTGTTCTACCTCGGCAGTGGTTAAGTTACGGATTTCATTAGCTTTCATTTGCGTCACCACCCACTTCTTCACGTTTTACAAACTTACATTTTACAGGTAATTTATGAGCTGCTAAGCGGAACGCTTCACGCGCAACTTCCTCAGTAACTCCAGCTATTTCAAACAATACTTTTCCAGGTTTAACAACTGCTACCCATCCTTCAGGAGCACCTTTACCGGAACCCATTCGCACCTCAAGAGGTTTTGCAGTGAACGGCTTTGATGGAAAAATTTTAATCCATACTTTACCGCCACGCTTCATGTAACGTGTCATTGCAATACGAGCAGCCTCAATTTGACGATTTGTAATCCATGAAGCTTCAACAGCTTGTAGACCAAACTCACCAAAATGTACCGTTGTACCACCTTTAGCTTTTCCACGCATTTTTCCGCGATGTTCTCGACGGTATTTCACACGTTTAGGCAATAACATAATTATTTTCCTCCTTCCTCTTTTTTCGTTCCTTTCGTTGGAAGGACTTCACCACGGTAGATCCAGACTTTAATTCCTAGCTTACCATAAGTAGTGTCAGCTTCTGCTGTTCCATAATCAATATCAGCACGTAAAGTGTGAAGTGGAACAGTTCCTTCGCTATATTGTTCAGAACGAGCGATATCCGCGCCACCAAGACGACCAGATACTTGTGTTTTAATTCCTTTTGCGCCAGAACGCATTGTACGCTGAATTGCTTGCTTCATTGCACGACGGAATGAAATACGATTTTCTAATTGGCGAGCAATATTTTCAGCCACTAATTTAGCATCCATATCTGCTTGCTTAATTTCAAAAATGTTAATGTGAACTCGCTTGTTGGTAAGTTCGTTTAAAGCTTTACGTAACGCTTCAACTTCAGAACCACCCTTACCGATTACCATACCAGGTTTTGCGGTATGGACTGTTACATTTACACGGCTTGCAGCGCGTTCAATTTCAATCTTGGATACAGATGCTTCTTTAAGACGCTTCTCGATATATTCACGAATTTTTATATCTTCATGTAATAGAGTAGCATAGTCTTTTTCAGCATACCATTTTGATTCCCAATCGCGGATAATGCCGACGCGCAGTCCTATTGGATTTATTTTTTGACCCACACTTTAGCCCTCCTTTTTTTCTGTTACAACGATCGTAATATGACTAGAACGCTTATTTATTCTACTTGCACGTCCCATAGCACGTGGACGAAATCTTTTTAAAGTTACTCCCTCATCAACAAATGCTTCACTTATAACTAATTTATTAACGTCCATTTCATAGTTATGTTCAGCATTTGCAATCGCAGAGTTTAGAAGCTTTTCTACTACTGGAGAAGCTCCCTTAGGTGTATGACGTAGAATAGCTATCGCTTCACCAACTTGCTTGCCTCGAATTATGTCTACTACTAGACGTACCTTACGAGCAGCAATACGCACTTGTTTAGCAACTGCTTTCGCTTGCATATAGAGTACCTCCTCTCATCTTAACGTCTTGTTTTCTTATCATCTGCAGCGTGCCCTTTGTACGTTCTTGTTGGTGCAAATTCACCTAACTTATGACCGACCATATCCTCAGAAACATATACTGGTACATGCTTGCGTCCATCATATACAGCAATTGTATGACCAATAAATTCTGGGAAGATCGTTGAACGGCGCGACCAAGATTTTATTACTTTTTTATCACCTTTTTCGCCCATATCAATAACTTTTTTCATTAAGTGATCATCGACAAAAGGTCCCTTTTTTAAACTACGACCCATAATTGTACCTCCCTTCGCGATTTTGCTACTGCTCTTATGAACATCATCAGTGCAACACCGTTATTTTTTACGACGACGTACGATGTACTTGTCAGAGTGTTTGGTTTTCTTGCGTGTTTTGAAACCAAGAGTTGGTTTACCCCAAGGAGACATTGGTGATTTTCGTCCAATTGGCGAACGACCTTCACCACCACCGTGCGGATGATCATTAGGGTTCATTACAGAACCACGAACTGTTGGTCTCTTACCTAACCAACGGTTACGACCCGCTTTACCGATGTTCACAAGTTCATGTTCAACGTTCCCAACTTGACCAATTGTAGCTCGGCAAGTAGAAAGGATCATTCGTGTTTCGCCCGAGTTAAGTCGAACAAGTACATATTGTCCTTCTTTTCCTAGTAACTGAGCTTCAGTTCCAGCTGAACGAACTAATTGTCCTCCACGTCCTGGTTTTAACTCAATATTATGAATGATAGTACCAACTGGGATGTTGATAAGCGGCAACGTATTACCTACTTTAATATCAGCTTTATCCCCGCTGAATAATACCATATCAACTTTAAGACCTTTTGGAGCTAAGATATAACGCTTTTCTCCATCGGCATAGTGAATTAATGCAATGTTAGCAGTACGGTTTGGATCGTATTCGATCGTAGCAACGCGTCCTGGAATTCCATCTTTGTTACGTTTGAAGTCAATGATACGGTACTGACGCTTATGTCCACCACCATGATGACGAACCGTTATCCTACCTTGGTTATTACGTCCGCCTTTTCTATGAATAGGCGCTATTAACGACTTTTCAGGCTTATCAGTAGTGATATCTTGGAAGTCTAATACAGACATTCCTCGGCGACCAGCACTGGTTGGTTTATATTTTTTGATCGGCATTATTATTTTCCTCCTTTACTTAAAACTTAAACTCCTTCAAAGAATTCTAATTCTTTGCTTTCAGCAGTTAACGTAACGATTGCTTTTTTACGACGTGGCGTATAGCCTGAGTGGCGTCCGAATCGCTTAAATTTACCTTTGTAATTCATTGTATTTACATTAGATACTTTTACTGAAAAAATTTCTTCAACAGCATCTTTAATTTGTGTTTTATTAGCACGAACATCTACTTCAAATGTGTATTTCTTAGTTGCCATAAGATCAGTTGAACGTTCTGTTATAACGGGGCGCCTAATGATGTCACGAGCGTTTTCCATTACGCTAGCACCTCCTCTACCTTTTGAACGGCTTCTTTAGTAATAATTAGTTTATCATGCTTCAATACATCTAGAACGTTAATTCCCTCAGCAGTAACAAATGTTATGCCAGGAATGTTACGAGCTGATAATGCAATATTATCATTATACTCAGCAGTAACTACTAACGCTTTACGATTAGCTGAAAGGCTATTTAAAACTAAAACCATTTCTTTTGTTTTTGGAGCATCGAAGTTTAATCCTTCAAGTACTACGATTTCTGCAGCAATCACTTTTGAGGAAAGAGCTGATTTAATCGCTAAACGACGAACTTTCTTTGGTAATTTGTAGCTGTAGCTACGCGGAGTCGGTCCAAATACTACTCCACCACCCTTCCATTGGGGTGCTCTAATCGTACCTTGTCTTGCGCGACCAGTTCCTTTTTGACGCCACGGCTTACGTCCACCACCGCGAACAGCCGAACGGTTCTTTACAGCATGATTACCTTGTCGTAATGAAGCTTGCTGCATAACGACAGCATCATGTAATACATTTTGATTAGGTTCAATACCGAATATATCATCTAATAATTCGATATCGCCAACTTGCGTTCCGTCTTGGTTATATAATGCGACTTTTGGCATGAGGCATCCTCCTTTCTCTAGTGCGCTTTGATAGCGCTCTTGATAGTTACGTAACCCTTTTTAGCTCCTGGTACATTACCTTTTACTAATATCAAGTTTCGTTCTGTATCAATTTTAATAATTTCTAAATTTTGAACTGTAATTTGTCCTCCACCCATACGTCCAGGTAATTTCTTACCTTTAAATACACGGTTTGGAGCTACCGGTCCCATTGAACCTGGACGACGGTGATAACGAGAGCCGTGAGACATTGGTCCGCGAGATTGGTTATGACGCTTAATAGAGCCTTGAAAACCTTTCCCTTTCGAAACGCCCGTCACATCTACTATGTCACCTTCGTTAAAAATATCAACCTTGACTTCTTGACCAACTTCACCGACAGCTATATCATTGCCGCGAATTTCTTTCATGTAGCGCTTAGGAGCTGCTTCAGCCTTTGCTGCATGGCCTTTAGCTGGCATTATTATACGTGAAGCTTTCACATCATCAAATCCCAATTGAGTTGCTTCGTAGCCGTCAGATTCAACGGTTTTCTTTTGTAGAACTACGTTTCCATTAGCTTCGATTACTGTTACTGCTATTGCTTCACCTTTTTCAGTAAATACTTGAGTCATTCCTAATTTTTTCCCTAAGATTCCTTTGGTCATAAGTCACACCTCCTGATATAAATAATTTATTATTTCTTGCCATTTTTTGTTTGGTCTTCTTACAAACTAAAGTTTGATTTCAATATCAACGCCAGACGGTAAGTCTAAGCGCATTAGGGCATCCACAGTTTGTGGAGTTGGGTTCACAATATCAATTAGACGCTTATGTGTGCGCATTTCAAATTGCTCACGAGAATCCTTATACTTATGAACAGCTCTTAAAACCGTGTAAATTGACTTATCCGTTGGTAAAGGTATCGGCCCGGAAACTAAAGCACCTGAACGCTTAGCTGTTGCTACAATTTTTTCGGCAGATTGATCTAAAATTCTGTGATCATAAGCTTTTAAACGAATGCGAATCTTTTGTTTTGCCATTTGATAACCTCCTTTATCGTCCATTTTTATAAACAGACATACTCCGTGAAAATTTTCTCACCTTTACCATGGCAACGGGCTCGGGTGTGTCAGCAACCTTCCACATCATCGCTGTCAACGACCAACATCACCTATTATAGAAACTAAAATAGAAGATAGCAAGTAAATTCTTACTTACTCGGTCGCACTTTTACTATTATATAGAGTTGCTTCTATTAATGCAAGTATTAATTTTAAATTTATAGTTCTATCTACTAAATGCGGTTAGTTTTTTGTGGTTAGGTAGATCACAAGCTTTCTAAGATTGGTTGGTTTTTGGCTTTCAACTTTTCAAAAAAAAGGTAGCTCCCGAAGGGCTACCTTTTTTTACTTATTAAAAACTACTCAACAATCGTTGCAACTACTCCAGCGCCAACTGTTCGGCCGCCTTCACGAATAGAGAACTTAGTTCCCTCTTCGATTGCGATTGGTCCGATTAATTCAACAGTCATTTCGATATTGTCTCCAGGCATTACCATCTCAACGCCTTCTGGAAGTTGAATAATTCCAGTAATGTCAGTTGTACGGAAATAAAACTGAGGACGATAGTTAGAGAAGAACGGAGTGTGACGTCCACCCTCTTCTTTTGATAAAACATAAACTTCTGATTTGAACTTAGTGTGTGCTTTAACAGTACCCGGCTTAGCAAGTACTTGACCGCGCTGAATATCTTCACGAGCTACACCACGAAGTAACGCACCAATATTGTCTCCAGCTTCAGCATAATCAAGAAGCTTACGGAACATTTCTACTCCAGTTACAGTTGTTGTTTTCGGCTCTTCAGTTAAACCGAGGATTTCAATTACATCCCCAACTTTAACTACTCCACGCTCAACACGTCCTGTAGCAACAGTACCACGACCAGTGATTGAGAATACGTCCTCAACTGGCATCATGAAAGGCTTGTCAGTTTGACGAGTTGGTGTTGGGATGTATGAATCTACTGCATCCATAAGTTCATGGATTTTAGCTTCCCAAGCAGCGTCTCCCTCAAGAGCTCTAAGTGCAGAACCTTTAATTACAGGAATGTCATCTCCAGGGAAGTCGTATTCCGAAAGAAGATCACGTATTTCCATTTCTACTAATTCAAGTAATTCTTCGTCGTCAACTGTATCACATTTGTTCATGAATACAACAAGGAATGGTACACCAACTTGACGAGAAAGCAAGATGTGCTCACGAGTTTGTGGCATCGGGCCATCAGCAGCTGATACTACTAAGATACCGCCGTCCATTTGGGCAGCACCCGTAATCATATTCTTAACGTAGTCAGCGTGTCCTGGGCAGTCAACGTGTGCATAATGACGTGCGTCAGTTTCATACTCAACGTGTGCAGTGGAAATCGTAATTCCACGCTCGCGCTCTTCTGGAGCCGCGTCGATTTGATCAAAAGCCATTGCTTTACCTTTACCAGACTTCTTATGAAGAACTGATGAAATTGCAGCAGTTAATGTAGTTTTACCATGGTCAACGTGTCCGATTGTACCCACATTAACATGGGGTTTCGAACGGTCAAATTTTTCTTTACCCATTGGAAATTCCTCCTTAAAATAAATGTAAATGTATTTTTTTATAAGAAAGGTAATTGTTAAAATCACCTATCCTGACTTACCATATTATACTTTTCAGTGCAATAATCTTTACTATTATTGTCCTGTTTGCTTTTTGATAATTTCTTCAGAAATACTCTTAGGTACTTCTGAATAGTGATCGAAGTGCATTGAATATGTTCCTCGTCCTTGTGTACGAGAGCGTAATGATGTTGCGTAACCAAACATTTCAGAAAGTGGCACCATCGACTTAACTAATTGTGCGTTTCCACGCGCCGTCATTCCTTCAACGCGGCCACGACGACTCGTAATGTCACCCATAATATCACCCATGTAATCTTCCGGAACGACAACTTCAACCTTCATTATCGGTTCTAGAATTGCTGGGTCACAATGAGCTCTTGCATTCTTAAGTGCCATAGATCCGGCAATCTTAAACGCCATTTCATTCGAGTCAACATCATGGTATGATCCATCAAAGATTTTAGCTTTTAAGTCAAGTAATGGGTACCCTGCAAGCATACCATTTTTCATTGATTCTTCGATACCAGCTTGAACAGCCCCAACGTATTCACGAGGAACAGACCCACCAACAACTTTGTTTTCAAAAACAAAGCCAGCGCCTTCTTCAAGTGGTTCAAATTCAATCCAAACATGACCATATTGTCCACGTCCACCAGATTGACGAACAAACTTACCTTCAACTTTAGCTGATTTACGGATTGTTTCACGGTACGCAACTTGAGGTGCACCAACATTGGCTTCAACTTTAAACTCACGGCGCATACGATCGACGAGAACATCAAGGTGAAGTTCGCCCATGCCACCAATGATTGTTTGACCAGTTTCCTCGTCAGTGTGAGTTTTAAACGTTGGATCTTCCTCTGCTAGTTTCGCTAATGCCATACCCATTTTATCTTGGTCAGCCTTTGTTTTTGGCTCAACTGATAAATGAATTACTGGATCAGGAAATACCATTGACTCAAGGATAACTTGGTCTTTCTCATCACAAAGCGTGTCTCCAGTTGTCGTATCTTTAAGCCCAACACCAGCAGCAATATCTCCTGCATAAACGACTGAAATTTCTTGACGTGAATTGGCGTGCATTTGAAGAATACGTCCAATTCTTTCACGTTTGCCTTTAGTTGAGTTGACAATGTATGAGCCTGCATTAACTGTACCTGAGTAGACACGGAAGAATGTAAGCTTACCAACATAAGGGTCAGTCATAACTTTAAAAGCAAGTGCCGAAAATGGTGCATCATCACTCGCCTGACGAGTTACCTCTTCATCCGAGTCAGGTAAAACACCTTTAATTGCTTCAACATCTGTTGGAGCGGGAAGAAAATCTAGAACGGTATCAAGTAATAATTGAACACCTTTGTTCTTAAAGGCCGAACCACAAACTACAGGAAACAATTCTACATTTAATGTACCTTTACGGATTGCCCCTTTAAGCTCTTCTTTCGTGATTTCTTCACCTTCTAGGTACTTCATCATTAACTCTTCATCAAAATCTACTGCCGCTTCAATTAGCTTCATACGGTATTCTTCAGCTTGCTCTTTGTAATCAGCTGGAATTTCCCTTGCGTCAGTACGTGTTCCAAGGTCATCTTCATAAAAATAAGCTACGTTTTCGATTAGATCAATAATGCCCACGAAATCATCCTCAGCTCCAATTGGTAACTGAACTGGGTGAGCGTTAGCTCCTAATTGATCGCGCAACGTACCTAGGGAATATATGAAGTCTGCACCAAGTTTATCCATTTTATTAACAAATACTACACGGGGAACACCATATGTAGTTGCTTGACGCCAAACAGTTTCTGTTTGTGGTTCAACTCCTGATTGTGCATCAAGAACAGCTACGGCACCATCTAGTACGCGTAATGAGCGTTCAACTTCTACTGTGAAGTCTACGTGCCCGGGTGTATCAATAATATTAATACGGTGACCTTTCCATGAAGCAGTTGTTGCAGCAGAAGTGATTGTAATACCACGTTCTTGCTCTTGCTCCATCCAGTCCATCTGTGAAGCTCCTTCATGAGTTTCACCAATTTTATGGATACGTCCTGTATAAAAAAGTATACGTTCAGTACAAGTTGTTTTCCCGGCATCAATGTGAGCCATGATACCTATATTACGAGTCTTATCTAAGGAGAACTCTCTTGCCATAGGTTTCTTTCTCCTTCCTATTCTTGAAAGTAATTATTAAATATAGCTAAGTGAGCCTGGCGGCAAACAGTTAACAAACAGCTAATCGTTTACCCGACTCCTTGACTATATAGAAAAAATAAATTCGATTGATCTTACCAACGATAGTGAGCGAAAGCTTTGTTAGCTTCAGCCATCTTATGAGTGTCTTCACGCTTTTTCACAGCTGAGCCAGTGTTATTGGCGGCATCCATGATTTCATTCGCTAAACGCTCTTCCATTGTTTTTTCTCCACGAAGACGAGCATAGCTTACTAACCAACGAAGTCCTAATGTCGTACGACGTTCAGGTTTTACTTCAATCGGCACTTGGTAGTTAGCTCCACCAACACGGCGTGCTTTAACTTCAAGAACTGGCATGATATTTTTAATAGCTTGTTCAAAAGCTTCCATTGGATCATTGCCACTACGTTCTTTAACCAAATCAAAAGCTCTATATAAAATCGTTTGTGCTACCCCTCTCTTACCATCAACCATAATACGGTTAATAAGACGAGTTACCAACTTTGAATTATATAATGGATCAATTAATACATCACGACGAACTACAGGTCCTTTACGAGGCATTATTTTCCCTCCTTCCAATCATTAACTCTTATTATTTAAAATACTATTTTTTCGCTTTTTTCGGTCTCTTAGCACCATACTTAGAACGACCTTGCATACGATTTTGTACACCAGCTGTATCTAATGCTCCACGAACGATGTGGTAACGTACTCCTGGTAAATCTTTTACACGACCACCACGAATAAGTACAACACTGTGCTCTTGTAGGTTATGGCCAATCCCCGGAATGTATGCAGTTACCTCGATTCCGTTTGTTAAACGTACACGCGCATACTTACGTAAAGCTGAGTTTGGCTTCTTTGGAGTCATTGTACCAACACGAGTACAAACACCACGTTTTTGTGGTGAAGATTGATTTGTTTGTGACTTTTTGAAACTGTTGTAACCTTTGTTTAACGCTGGCGAGTCAGACTTTTTAATTTTATCTGTACGACCTTTACGTATCAATTGGTTAATTGTAGGCATTTTGTTTCCTCCTTCCTAATACATTTTAAAGACCACTGAGCCAGGCGGTTCATACTTTTGCAAAAGTAACGTTTTTGCAAAAAGAGTCATCCTTTTGCAAAAACGTATTTACTTTAATATCGCTACAGTGGCTGCTGAAACATCAATTCCACAAGCTTTTCCAAGCTTTTTCATGGATAGTACTTTTATGGTAGGGATATCTTTTTTTTCAGCTAATGCAAGCACTTTAAAGACGATTTTTCCGTCCGCATCACTTGCAATGTAAAGCTCTTTGACGATCCCATCCTCTAAAGCCTTTAATGTTTGCTTTGTACCAATTACTTTTTCTTTAGCCTGTGCTACTTTTTCATAAGACATTTTTTATCCTCCAAAGTATCAGGTATCTTTTACGCACTAAGAAATGATATCATCCTCATACTTCACTGTCAATGTATTTTAGTCGCGAAGTACAATTTCTTTTTCAGTTTCTTGTTTCTCTGCCTCAGAAGGTTCTTCTTTACTTTCTAGAGCAAGGTCAATATTACGGTAGCGAGCCATACCAGTTCCAGCCGGAATAAGCTTACCAATAATAACATTTTCCTTAAGGCCAAGAAGTTCGTCACGTTTACCTTTAATAGCTGCATCGGTAAGAACACGGGTCGTTTCTTGGAAAGATGCTGCTGATAAAAATGAATCTGTTTCTAATGAAGCTTTTGTGATCCCTAGAAGCACTGGGTGACCTGTTGCAGGAGCACCGCCACTTACTAAGACTTTCTTATTGGCATCAATGAAGTGTTGAATTTCAATAAGTGCTCCAGGTAAAACTTCTGTATCACCGGCATCTAATACTCTTATTTTTCTAAGCATTTGACGCACCATTACTTCAATGTGTTTATCTCCGATTTCTACCCCTTGCATACGGTAAACTTTTTGAACTTCACGTAGCAAGTACTCTTGGACACCGTTAACACCGGTGACTTTTAATAATGCCTTAGGATCAATTGAACCTTCAGTTAGTTCCATACCGGCATGAACCTCTTGCCCAATTGTAACTTTAATTCTCGATCCATAAGGAATGGGATAGACTCTTGTCTCAATATCATCTTGAACAGTAACTTCACGTTTTTCAGATGCCTCGTCGACATCAACAACTTTACCGTCAATTTCTGAGATAACCGCTTGCCCTTTTGGATTACGAGCTTCAAATAATTCCTGAATACGCGGTAAACCTTGAGTAATATCGTCTCCCGCTACCCCACCTGTATGGAAAGTCCGCATTGTAAGCTGTGTACCGGGCTCGCCAATTGATTGGGCTGCGATAATTCCTACAGCTTCCCCAACTTCAACATCGGAACCTGTAGCTAAATTACGTCCATAACATTTCTTACAAACACCGTGTCTTGTATTACATGTAAATGCCGAACGAATCATTACTTTTTCAATTCCAAGTTCTTCAATTTCCTTTGCAATATCTTCTGTAATTAGCTCATTTTTGCTAATAATAATCTTATTTGTTTGTGGATGGTATAAAGTTTTAAAGATGAAGCGACCTTCTAAACGATCATATAATCCTTCAATAACTTCTTTTCCGTCTTTTATTGCAGCAACCTCTAAGCCTCTATCTGTACCACAATCATCATCACGAACAATGACATCTTGAGCTACATCTACTAGACGGCGAGTTAAGTAACCTGAGTCAGCAGTTTTTAACGCTGTATCGGCAAGACCTTTACGGGCACCGTGAGTAGAAATAAAGTATTCTAACACAGTTAAGCCTTCACGGAAACTTGACTTGATTGGTAATTCAATGATTCGACCAGATGGGTTTGCCATAAGTCCACGCATTCCGGCGAGCTGAGTAAAGTTAGATGCGTTACCACGGGCACCAGAATCACTCATCATAAAGATTGGATTGAAGTTATCAAGAGTACCCATTAATTTATTTTGAATTACGTCTTTTGCAGCACTCCAAATCGAGATAACTCTGTCATATCTCTCTTCCTCGGTAATTAATCCGCGACGGAATTGCTTAACTACACGATCGACCTTCTCTTCTGCGTCAGCTAATATCACTTTCTTTTCAGCCAATACGACAATGTCTGAAACACCAACAGTAATACCTGCTTTTGTCGAAAATTTAAAACCTAAAGCTTTCATCTTATCGAGCATTTTTGAGGTCTCAGAAATTTTAAATATTTTAAACACTTCCGCGATAATGTTTCCTAAGAAACCTTTTCTGAACGGCGGAACTACGTCTCTCTGTTGAAAGATTTCTGCTACATTTGAATTAAATGGCACAATGTAATTTTCAGGAGTTAACTCCTGAAGATTTATCATTGACGGCTCATTAATATACGGGAACGTTGCTGGTAAAATTTCGTTAAATATCAACTTACCAACTGACGTCAAGAGCAATTGTCCTTGCTGTTCATCTTTAAAAGTTATTTTCTTTAAGCATGCCACAGGGACCGCCACTCGACTGTGCAAATGAACGTACCCATTTTGATAAGCAGTTAAGGCTTCATTAGTATCTTTAAAGATCATACCTTCTCCAACCGCATCTTTACGCTCTAATGTTAGATAATAGTTACCTAATACCATGTCCTGAGATGGCGTAACAACTGGCTTACCATCTTTTGGATTTAGAATGTTTTGCGCCGCTAACATTAAAATCCTTGCTTCAGCTTGCGCTTCGGCTGAAAGCGGAACGTGAACCGCCATTTGGTCACCATCAAAGTCGGCGTTATAAGCGGTACATACAAGTGGGTGTAGCTTAATTGCTCTTCCTTCCACAAGCGTTGGTTCAAACGCTTGGATACCTAATCGGTGAAGAGTCGGTGCACGGTTCAAAAGAACAGGGTGCTCTCTAATAACTTCTTCTAAGACATCCCAAACTTCCGATTGTACTCGTTCTATTTTTCGTTTTGCACTCTTAATATTATGGGCTATCCCTTGAGCTACTAGTTCTTTCATAACGAAAGGTTTAAATAACTCTAGAGCCATCTCTTTCGGTAAGCCGCACTGATACATTTGTAATTCTGGACCTACTACGATTACTGAACGTCCGGAATAGTCAACACGTTTACCTAGCAAGTTTTGGCGAAAGCGCCCTTGCTTACCTTTTAACATATGTGATAAAGACTTTAATGGTCTGTTACCAGGGCCGGTAACAGGACGACCACGACGACCGTTATCAATTAATGCATCAACGGCTTCTTGAAGCATACGTTTTTCGTTTTGAACTATTATATTCGGTGCTCCAAGGTCTAGTAGACGCTTAAGACGATTGTTACGGTTTATGACTCGACGATATAAATCGTTTAAATCAGATGTCGCAAAACGACCTCCATCTAGTTGAACCATTGGACGTAGTTCTGGCGGAATAACAGGCAGTACATCAAGAATCATCCACGAAGGATCATTTCCTGAATTCCTAAACGCCTCTAATACTTCTAAACGTTTAATAGCTCGTGTCCGACGTTGCCCTTGAGCTATTAGTAACTCTTCTTTCAATGAGTCTACTTCTTTATCCAGATCAATATCAGATAAAAGCTTCCTAATTGCTTCTGCACCCATTTGTGCTTGAAAACCTTTACCGTATTTTTCCCGATAAGCACGATACTCTTTTTCAGATAAAAGCTGCTTCGTTTCAAGCGGCGTTTCCCCAGCATCTGTAACTACGTATGAAGCAAAGTAAATTATTTCTTCTAATGATCTTGGTGACATATCAAGACCAAGACCCATTCGACTTGGAATTCCTTTGAAATACCAAATGTGAGAGACAGGGGCCGCCAATTCAATATGCCCCATGCGCTCACGGCGAACCTTTGACCTTGTGACTTCTACGCCACAACGATCACAAACAACGCCTTTATAGCGAACGCGCTTATATTTTCCACAGTGACATTCCCAGTCTTTCGTTGGTCCAAAGATCCTTTCACAAAACAAACCATCTTTTTCTGGCTTTAATGTCCGATAGTTAATAGTTTCAGGCTTTTTTACCTCGCCGTGAGACCATGAACGAATTTTGTTAGGTGAAGCAAGACCTATTTTCATATATTCAAAATTATTTACATCTATCAAGGGGTCAACCTCCCTTTCGACTTTCAGGTTCTGTGACTATTAGGTATCGTAAAGAAAATAACGGAGCAAAGATGATGAGGTTATCTTGTGTCAGACAACCCGATAGGTTCCAAAGGTAGAAGGCTACCTTTGGGTTCTATCAACGGAGTATGATGCAAAATAGACCATCGAGTAAATTTCATAATATCAATTAATTAGCCATATAAGAGCAGAATTTAGTTGAGAATGCTTTAGCTCAACAAAATTTTGCTTCCTAATGGCACCCTAAAATATAATTATGAATTTTATCATACTGAACCATTATTTTTTTTGGAGATGCCTCAATTAGACTCAGTGGATTCAAGGTTTAAATTAAGCTTTTCATTCGTTTGCTCATCTTCATCAAGGTCACGCAACTCAATTTCTTCTTCATTACTAGACAACATTTTAACATCCATACCTAGGCTTTGAAGTTCCTTAATTAATACTTTAAATGATTCTGGAACACCAGGTTCTGGTACATTTTCACCTTTAACAATCGCTTCGTATGTCTTCACACGACCAATCACATCGTCTGACTTAACAGTAAGAATTTCTTGTAGCGTATAAGCTGCACCATAAGCTTCTAAAGCCCATACTTCCATTTCTCCAAAACGTTGTCCACCAAATTGCGCTTTACCACCTAATGGTTGTTGCGTAACGAGTGAATAAGGCCCTGTAGATCTAGCATGCAGTTTATCATCAACCATGTGAGCAAGTTTAATCATATACATAACTCCAACGGAAATACGATTATCAAATGCTTCTCCTGTTCTTCCATCATAAAGGACAGTTTTAGCATCTCTTGCCATTCCGGCTTCAGCAACTGTTCCCCAAACATCTTCTTCACTAGCACCATCAAATACCGCAGATGCAACATGAATGCCGAGTATTCTAGCAGCCATACCTAAGTGTAATTCAAGCACTTGTCCAATGTTCATCCGCGAAGGAACACCTAGTGGGTTAAGCATGATATCGATTGGCGTACCATCTGGCATAAATGGCATATCATCTTCAGGCATAATTCTCGAAATTACACCCTTATTTCCATGACGTCCAGCCATTTTATCACCTTCATGAATTTTACGCTTTTGAACAATATAAGCACGAACTAGTTGATTTACTCCTGGCGGAAGCTCATCACCGTCTTCACGGTTAAAGACTTTCACATCCAGAATGATACCATCTCCACCGTGAGGGGCTCTTAGTGACGTGTCACGAACTTCCCTTGCTTTTTCGCCGAAGATTGCATGCAATAGGCGCTCTTCTGCCGTAAGCTCAGTTACCCCTTTTGGAGTTACTTTACCAACGAGAATATCCCCATCTTTTACCTCAGCACCAACACGGATAATTCCACGCTCATCTAAATTACGAAGCGCATCCTCACCAACGTTTGGAATATCACGAGTAATTTCCTCCGGCCCTAATTTTGTATCTCTAGCCTCTGATTCATATTCCTCAATATGAATCGATGTGTAAACATCATCTTTAACAAGGCGTTCACTTAAAATAATCGCATCTTCATAGTTGTAACCTTCCCATGTCATAAATCCAACAAGAACGTTACGACCAAGGGCTAGTTCCCCAAGTTCCATTGATGGTCCATCAGCAAGGATTTCACCTTTAGTAATAATGTCACCCGGCATTACGATTGGACGTTGGTTATAACAAGTCCCTTGGTTAGAACGAACAAATTTTAAAAGGTTATAACGGTCGATATCACCTTTTACTTCATTTCCATCTACATCTAAAAGTCGACGAACTTGAACTTCTTTTGCTGTAACTCGCTCGACTATGCCTTTATATTTAGCGACAACAGCAGCACCCGAGTCTCTTGCAGATACATGTTCCATCCCAGTACCAACTAATGGTGATTCAGATTGTAACAGCGGAACTGCCTGACGTTGCATGTTTGCTCCCATAAGGGCACGGTTTGAGTCATCATTTTCTAAGAACGGAATACACGCGGTTGCCGCCGAAACTACTTGTTTCGGAGAAACGTCCATATAGTCTACACGTTCACGCTTAACGATCGTATTCTCACCACGGAAACGGGCAATAATATCTTCATTAATGAATGAACCGTCGTCTGCAAGTTTTGCATTCGCTTGTGCAACAACATAAAGATCTTCTTCATCTGCAGTTAAGTAATCGATTCGCTTCGTAACTTTTCCCGTTTCAAGGTCAACACGACGATACGGGGTTTCCATAAAACCGAATTTATTAACTTTTGCATAAGATGACAAAGAGTTAATTAAGCCAATATTCGGCCCTTCTGGCGTTTCAATTGGACACATCCGACCATAGTGAGAGTAGTGAACGTCACGCACTTCAAAACCTGCTCGTTCACGAGTTAAACCACCGGGTCCTAGTGCTGATAAACGACGCTTGTGCGTTAACTCTGCTAATGGATTTGTTTGATCCATAAACTGAGATAGCTGAGAGCTTCCAAAAAACTCTTTAATAGATGCAATAACAGGACGAATATTAATTAACGCTTGCGGCGTAATCATGTTAGCATCTTGAATACTCATGCGCTCACGAACGACTCGTTCCATTCTTGATAGTCCAATTCTAAATTGATTTTGTAACAATTCACCAACAGAGCGCAAGCGTCGGTTTCCTAAATGATCAATATCATCTGTGTCACCGATACCATGAAGTAGATTAAAGAAATAATTTATTGAGGCAATAATATCAGCAGGGGTAATATTTTTGATTTTTGTATCTACACTGCCATTACCAATTACATTAACAATCATCTCTTCTTCTTGATTATTTGGAGCATATACCTTTATTGATTGAAGCGGCACTTCTAATTCATCGAGAATGCCACCATTTAAATCTATATTTTTATAGCCTACGTTATTTTCCAAGTACGGAATTAAGCGATCGAGAAGGCGTCGGTCAATAATTACTCCTTCTTCCGCTAAAACTTCACCCGTTTCTGGGTCAATTAAGGTTTCGGCTAAACGTTGATTGAAAAGGCGGTTTTTAATGTGTAATTTTTTATTAATTTTATAACGACCTACATTAGCTAGGTCATATCGCTTTGGATCGAAAAAGCGTGATTCTAATAAACTTTTTGCATTTTCTACTGTCGGAGGTTCTCCGGGACGAAGACGTTCATAAATTTCTAGTAACGCTTTCTCAGTACTGTCAGTATTGTCTTTTTCTAATGAGTTTCTTAAATACTCATCTTCACCTAATAGATCAATGATCTCTTGATCAGATCCGAACCCTAAAGAACGCAATAGAACAGTTACAGGAATTTTTCTTGTGCGATCAATACGTACATAGACAACATCCTTAGCATCTGTTTCTATCTCTAACCATGCTCCACGGTTTGGAATTACAGTTGCAGAAAAACCTTTTTTTCCATTTTTATCGATTTTTTTGCTATAATAAACACTTGGAGATCGAACAAGCTGTGAGACAATAACACGTTCAGCACCATTGATAACAAATGTGCCTGTTTCAGTCATTAACGGGAAATCGCCCATAAAAACTTCTTGTTCTTTTACTTCTCCTGTTTCTTTATTTATTAGACGCACTTTCACCCTTAAAGGAGCGGCATAAGTAACATCTCGTTCTTTCGATTGTTCCACGGAGTATTTAGGCTCGCCCAAACTGTAATCAATAAACTCCAAAATTAAGTTCCCTGTAAAATCTTGAATCGGAGAGATATCATGAAACATTTCTCTTAAACCCTCATCAAGAAACCATTGATAAGAAGTAGTTTGAATTTCAATAAGATTAGGTAATTCTAATACTTCTTTAATTCTAGCATAACTTCTTCGTTGGCGGTGTCGTCCATACTGAACTAGTTGAGCTGTCAACTGATTCACCCCTTAAATCTAGCGTTTTTGTGTCCATCTCGATAAATAATAAGTCGCGAAAAAGCACGACTGAAATTGATGCTTAGTTGTCAAACTAAGCTTATAAAAACTTAGTTTTGCCCACATTGGTCAAATACTAAGTTCCTAGTTAATAAATTCCTTCTAAAAAAATAAAATTCATAAAGGCCTTTTTTATAAATATAAAAAGACCAAATGTTCAAAGCATGCCTCTCTCGGTTGTTAATCATTGTTTATGTACTTAACCTCTAGGCTTGCTTAAAAACCTTAAAAAAAATTAGATTTTTTTTGATTATATAAGCTTGCCCAATAAATGGATTTTTATACAAAAAAAGTTGGTTGACTTTTGAGAAAAACTAGTTTTAATGCTATTCATACGCATTAAATAACACTACCACAAACGAAAAATAAAATCAATATTTTTTTGAATGGATGATATAGTAACCTTTTACTTTTTTTTCTATAACAACTTCATCAAATAAACTCTCTAGTTTTTTCAACGCCGAGGGCGCACCTTGTTTCTTTTGGATCACAATCCAAAACTCTCCTCCATCATCTAAATGTGCATAAGCATCCTCGAATAACTGGTGAACAACTTCCTTACCAGCTCTAATTGGCGGATTCGAAAAGATAACATTGAACGTTTCTTCATTAACTTCATTAAGAAGGTAACTTTTTAGAATCGTTGTATTTTTTATTCCGTTTTGAATTGCGTTTAATTGAGCTAACTCAAGCGCCCTCTCATTAATATCAACTAATAAAACTTTAGATTCGGGTCTTTCTTTCGCTATAGTTAACCCAATCGGCCCATAGCCGCAGCCTACATCCAAAATCGTGATCGCTTTTTCTGATAAATTGCACGTCTCCAAAAGAAGCCTCGTACCAAAATCTACCTCTTTTTTAGAAAAAACACCTGCATCAGAGGTAAAAGACATATTTAATCCTCTTAGCTCAATCTCCCAACTTAACCGTGAGCTTTTGGCAGTTGGTTGCTCTGAATAATAGTGGTTGGACATTTTTATCACGCCTTTACTTGAATGAATTTCATAATACCAATAAATTAGCTACATCAAGCTTGCTAGTAACTTGCTAGTGATTCAAGTTACCTAAGTGGCGTAGAAAGAGCATTATGAAGTTCATTTACTTAATAAGACAATATTCATTATTTCTCTAATAAAATAAAACTATACGAGCTATCCATATAATAGCACTGCGTTATTGTAAAAATATTGAAATTTTTTTTTAAATATAGACAAACAAAAAGCTCGCAAAATGCGAGCTTTTTGTGGAAAAATTACTTAACTGTAACAGAAGCGCCTGCGCCTTCAAGCTTAGCTTGTACTTCTTCAGCTTCTTGTTTAGAAACTGCTTCTTTAACTGGAGTTGGAGCTCCATCAACTACTGCTTTAGCTTCTTTCAATCCTAAACCAGTGATTTCACGAACAATTTTAATTACGTTGATCTTAGAACCACCAGCAGCGTCAAGAATTACGTCGAATTCAGTTTGCTCAACTTCTTCAGCTACCGCAGCGCCACCAGCAGCTACTGGAGCGGCTGCAGTTACACCAAACTCTTCTTCGATCGCTTTCACTAAGTCATTTAATTCTAAAACTGTCATTTCTTTAATCGCTTCAATCATTTGTTCTTTACTCATTTTATATGTCCTCCTAATTTTAAGTTAATTTTTTTTATGCTAAATTAAGCACCTTGCTCTTCTTTTTGTTCAGCAACAGCTTTAGTAACCAATGCAAAGTTGCGCATCGGAGCTTGAAGAACACTAAGTAACATAGAAAGTAATCCGTCTCTTGAAGGAAGTTCGGCAAGCGCCTTAACTTCTTCTAATGAAGCGAATTTTCCTTCAATTACACCAACTTTAATTTCTAACGCATTATGCTTTTTAGCAAAGTTGTTAAGAATTTTAGCCGGAGCGATTACATCGTCATTACTAAACGCAATGGCAGTCGGACCAACTAAAGACTCATCAAGTTCAGTTAGCTCAACTTCTGCAGTCGCACGACGCGTCATTGAATTTTTATAAACTTTAAATTCAACACCAGCCTCACGAAGTTGTTTACGTAATTCCGTTACTTGTGTAACGTTTAAACCACGGTAGTCAACAACTACTGTAGCTTTACTATCACGAAGTTTTCCAGCGATTTCAGAAACTACTTGTTGTTTTTGTTCATGTACGCTCATATTTACACCTCCTATGATTAATAGAAAAACATAACCCAGTCTAAAGTTTTTGACGCTATCAGTAATTCGACAGCATTAAAACCATACCGCATAAATGAGGCGGCCTTCATAGAAGAAGCCTCCGTGTATAGACACACAGAGGCTTTTTGTTATAGTGTTTAGATCTTAAGATCCCTATTAACAAACCTCGGTAGGGAATTAAGCACTTTAGCGCTCCTACTGTCTACGGTATGAACTATTTAATTCACATTCGCTAGTATACCTATTTGTTTCACATCAGTCAACTATTATTGTTTAACAGCCGCCGCGATGTTAACTTTAACGCCAGGTCCCATAGTAGAAGCTACTGCGATGTTTCTCATATATATTCCTTTTGCAGCTGCTGGCTTAACCTTAACTAAAATTCCAACAACAGTTGCAAAGTTTTCGATTAATTTGTTAGTATCGAAAGAAACTTTACCGATTGGCGCATGCACGTTTCCGGCTTTGTCGACACGGTATTCAATCTTACCAGCTTTAATTTCATTAACGGCTTTTTCTACATCGAAAGTAACTGTTCCAGTTTTTGGGTTTGGCATTAAACCTTTTGGCCCTAATACACGTCCAAGTTTACCAACTTGACCCATCATATCTGGAGTTGCTACGATAACATCAAAGTCGAACCAACCTTGTTGAATTTTATTAATATAATCTTCATCACCAACGAAATCTGCTCCTGCCGCTTCAGCTTCTTTAGCTTTATCGCCTTTTGCAAATACTAACACACGTTGAGTTTTACCTGTTCCATGTGGAAGTACAACTGCTCCACGAATTTGTTGATCAGCTTTCTTAGGATCAACACCTAAGCGAACAGCGATTTCAACAGTTTCATCAAAAGAAGCCGATGAAGTCTTTTTTACTAATTCAATTGCTTCTTCTACTTGATAAGCTTTTGTGTGATCAATTAGCTTAATAGCCTCTTGATACTTTTTGCCTTTTTTAGCCAATTTTATTTCCTCCTTGATTGTGGTTTTAGCGGTAATACCTCCCACTAAGAAAAGCGCAAATGCCTTGGTAGCTTCGACAAGCACTGGAAGACCGGCAAGTTGCGGTCCGAACTTTGACCGTAACTGACGGTCTGAAGTGATCGAGAAGCTAGGCGTTGGAGCTAGACATTAGAAAAGCGCAAATGCCTTGGTAGCTGCGAGCTAGATAAAGGTTGCGCGCCTATAAAGATAGACATAACGCAACCTCGCTCATTGCTTTTTTGCATGAGAAAAGGAATTAATCTTCGATAACGATTCCCATACTACGTGCAGTACCTTCTACCATACGCATAGCTGACTCTACGTTAGCTGCGTTAAGATCTGGCATCTTTGTTTCTGCGATTTCACGTACTTTATCACGATTAATTGTTGCTACTTTACTACGATTCGGTTCACCTGAACCACTCTCAATACCAGCTGCTTTTTTAAGTAATACTGCAGCAGGTGGAGTTTTCGTAATGAATGTAAATGAACGGTCTTCAAAAACCGTAATTACTACCGGAATAATTAAACCAGCTTGATCAGCAGTACGAGCGTTAAATTCTTTACAGAATCCCATAATATTAACTCCCGCTTGACCTAGTGCTGGTCCAACTGGCGGTGCTGGATTTGCTTTCCCAGCAGGAATTTGTAACTTTACCAATTTAATAACCTTTTTAGCCACGCGACACACCTCCTTAAGTCCGTGATGTGGTAACCGGATCTTCTTAATTAGATCCTCCCACTCGATTTACTTTCTATAAGTGAAAATTGATAGAAAGTTCTGTTCGAAATTTACATTAAGAACATAAAAAATTTTAACACTTTAAAAACAAGATAGCAAGTTTTTTTAGATTTTTTCTACTTGAGAAAACTCTAATTCAACTGGTGTCTCTCGACCAAACATGTTTACGTGCACTTTAAGCTTTCTTTTCTCAGCTGAAATGTCTTCAATTGTTCCGACAAAATTCGCAAATGGTCCTTCTTTTACCTTAACAGATTCTTTTAATTCATATTCGATACCTGCCCTCGGTTCTTCCACACCCATTTGACGTAAAATTGATTCTACTTCTTCTGGAAGAAGTGCTGTTGGTTTAGAACCAGCACCAGCTGAGCCAACAAATCCAGTGACTCCAGGAGTGTTTCTTACCACATACCAAGAATCGTCAGTCATAATAATTTCAACAATTACATATCCTGGGAATATTTTCTTTGTTACAGTCTTTGTTTTTCCATCTTTTGTTTCTGTTATTTCTTCAACTGGAACAAGGACACGAAAGATCTTGTCTTCCATGGACATAGATTCTACTCTTTTTTCTAAATTTGCTTTAACTTTGTTTTCATACCCTGAATAAGTATGAACTACATACCAATTTTTCTCCATAATCAACAGGACCGTTTTGTCCTTCCCTCCTCTATGGATCAATCTCACTTATAAGAAGACATTCAAAAAGTTCAAAAACGATAACTCTTTTGAACAGCTCTTAAAACTAAATGGAAAGACCTTTTACCCTAAAATCAAACGCACTAACTCAGAGACCCCTAAGTCAACAACCGTAAAGAAAAGCGCAATAAAAATTACAGTAACAAGAACTACTATAGTATAACGAGTTAATTCTTTTCTAGTAGGCCATGATACTCTTTTAAGTTCAAATACTACATCTCGTAAAAATCGGATATTTTTCTTAACAATTCCGGCCATTAACGACACCTCCACCCTTTAAGCACTTACTTTAAATCTAGCTATTTATTGTTTGAACATCAGCTCGTACAAATCAAAATAATACGGATTATTTAGTTTCAAGATGAAGGGTGTGCTCGTTGCATACTTTACAGAACTTTTTAGTTTCCACTCGTTCCGGATTTAAAGCTGGGTTTTTTTCAGTTGTATAGTTACGAGCCTTACAAATACCGCATCCTAAAACAACCTTTTTCCGCATTTTTCATTACCCCTATCTTGCAAATGATAATATTCACATATTCGCTAACTTTATCATAGAGCTTTCAGAGTGTCAATATCAGTCTAAATTACTATAATTAAGTTTATCCATATTACTAAATTTAAAACTAGATAGCATATTTAATTTGTAATTAATGAAACTATTACTTGCCGACTCTGGATTAAATTATTGCTATTTGCTTTTTTGGCAACAAAAAAACAGGGGCTTCCCTGTTTAAATGCTAGCTCCTTTAAATTCAACAAAACGTTCTAGCTTTCGTTTTACTCTTTGCAGGGCATTATCAATTGATTTAACGTGCCTGTCTAAATCAATTGATATCTCTTGATATGATCTTCCATCTAAATAAAGCATTAAAACTTTTCTTTCAAGTTCACTTAGTATTTCTCCCATTTTTAACTCAATATCAACAAATTCTTCTTGATTAATTAGTAACTCCTCAGGATTAGTTACTCGATTTCCACAAATAACGTCGAGAAGTGTACGATCACTGTCTTCATCATAGATTGGTCTATCTAAAGAAACATAAGAGTTTAAAGGGATGTGCTTTTGCCTTGTCGCTGTCTTAATTGCTGTAATAATTTGTCTTGTAATACAAAGTTCAGCAAACGCTTTAAAGGATGATAGCTTGTCCCCTTTAAAATCGCGAATCGCTTTATAAAGACCAATCATTCCTTCTTGAACGATATCTTCATGATCAGCACCAATCAAAAAGTAGGATCTAGCTTTTGCCCTTACAAAGTTCTTATATTTATGAATAAGAAATTCTAGAGCCCCACTATCCCCTTCTCGAACATACTCAACTAAGTACTCATCTTCCATTTTTTCGAAGTCAGTATTTGTGATTGTATTGAGGCTTATGCTCACCATAATCCCTCCGACCTTTGCTGAATTGTGTGAAAAATCAAGTGAATTAATTACCTAATTATAGGAATATTATATAGCATCTATTAAAGTAACGTCAACCACTCACATGTCACCGCGGCGCCATTTTTCGAAAATTTCTGTCATTTCGTCAGAAATCGGGATTTTTAGTGCGTTTCTTTGTTTTTTCGACTTCTTTAATTCATCTTTAATTCCTTTTTCGATGACGTCCATTTCTGTTCGCAATTCTCTTGCTGAAATACGTAAAGCCCCATAACCAAATGTAACAGATTGTTCTACAAAGTCAGATGTTGCCACATACACTTGCGTATTAATATTTTTTAATTGTTTCACTAGTTTTTCGATTCGCTCATCAGCAGTCTCATTTTCCTTAGTATAAACAATTTCGAGCCTGTAGTTTTTATATTTTTTTCCAACCCCCGGTACCATATGAGCATCAAAAACAACACAAACTTTCATGCCACTATATGCTTGATATTCAGCCATATTTTCAATGAGCTGATCTCTAGCATCCTCGAAATTACTTTTTTTTAGAACTTTTAATTCTGGCCAGTCTCCAATAATATTGTAACCATCAACGAGAAGGATATCTACCATTTTATTTCGTTCCTACTGGATTACGCTTTCTAAGAACCTCATACATTAAGAGGCTAGCCGCTACTGATGCATTTAACGAAGTGACTTTCCCTAACATCGGAATTCGAAGTAAAAAGTCACACTTTTCTTTTATCAATCGACTTATACCCTTACCCTCACTGCCAATTACTAAACCAATCGGTAAGTCAAAGCTCGCTTGTCTAAAATCAGTATCTCCTGTTGCATCTGTTCCCGCAAACCATAAACCGCGCTTTTTTAACTCCTCCATTGTTCTCGCAAGATTAGTGACCCGAACAACTGGTACATACTCAATTGCGCCTGCTGATGCCTTGGCCACTGTCGCCGTCAAGCCAACAGCTCGACGTTTAGGGATAATTACACCGTGGGCTCCAGCAGCATCAGCTGTCCGAATAATCGAACCTAAATTATGGGGATCCTCTAGTTCGTCAAGTAAAAGAAAGAATGGCTCTTGACCTTTTTCTTTTGCATTTGTAAACAAATCTTCTAATTCAGCATATTCATATGCCGCTACTGAGGCAACAACACCTTGATGATTTTGCGTATCAACAAGAGACTCAAGTTTCTTCTTAGGGACGAATTGAAATAGAATTCCATTTTCTTTCGCAAGATCAATAACTTGATCTATTTGTCCTTTTTGTGAACCTTCACCAATCCAAATTTTATTAATAGGATGCCCAGCACGAATCGCCTCTAAAATCGGATTTTTACCAATAATAAATTCACTACTCACTGCTCTCACTCCTTTCATTTTTTTCGATAATTTTAAACGTTTCAATAATAACTTCATCGAGTCTTCCGTAGCGATTGAGTAAATATAAGTAACCAATTAATGCTTCATAAGCTGTACTAAGGCGATAAGTTTGTAAATCTGTATTCTTCCGAACATTACCAGGCTTAGCATTCCTGCCCCGCATCACAACAGCACTCTCTTCATCTGTCAAAAAACCATCAGCTAGCAGTTGGTTGATTACGACTGCCTGCGCCGGCGCCGATACATACGTGGTGGCTGTTTTATGAAGCTTATTTGGTCTAACTTTCCCTTGCGCAATCAAGTGGTAGCGCACATACATGTCTAGTACTGAATCGCCCATATACGCTAACGCCAGTGCATTTAATTGTATTAAATCAATTTTAGATTCTGTTAATTTCATCATAACTATCCTATACCCTCTTCCAACGTACCCCTTGTGATGTGTCTTCTAAAACAATCTTCATTTCTTTTAAATCGTCTCTAATTTTATCAGCTAAAGTAAAGTCTTTATTTTTTCTAGCTTCGTTTCTTTGTTCAATCAGCTTATCGATCTCAGAATCTAATAACTCTTTTGGGGCAGTCAGGACAAAACCAAGCACCTGAGATAACTCCTCAAATTGAGTGAGAAACTCTTCTAAGACCCTTTTTGATGAATGACCTTCTCGCAAGTATACATTAGCCAATTTTGCTAAATCAAACAAGGTCGCAATAGCGTTGGCGCTATTAAAATCGTCATCCATCTCTTTAATAAAGTTCACTTTTTCAGTATTGATTTTCGCTAACCATTCTTCCTCATTTTCACCTAAGTTAACCGTTTCTGTTAAACGATACTCTAAATTAGCAACCGTGGTTTTCAAACGATCCAAACCATTTTTAGCACTACTTAAAAGCTCATCATTAAAATTAATCGGACTACGATAATGAGCCATTAGCATAAAGAAACGAATGATTTCAGGATGATATTTTTTGATAATATCGTGAACTAAAATAAAGTTCCCTAACGACTTAGACATTTTTTCATTATCAATATTAATATATCCATTATGCATCCAATAGTTTGCCATCGGTTTACCTGTCATTGCTTCTGATTGGGCAATTTCATTTTCATGATGAGGAAATGACAGGTCTTGACCACCTGCATGAATGTCAATTGTGTCTCCTAAATATTTTTTTACCATTGCCGAACACTCAATATGCCAACCAGGTCTTCCTTCTCCCCAAGGACTTTCCCATGAAATTTCAGCTGGTTTTGCTTTTTTCCAAAGGACAAAATCGAGCGGGTCTTTTTTTTGTTGTTCAACTTCAATTCTTGCTCCAGATTGTAAGTCATCGATCGACTGCTGCGAAAGTTTTCCATATCCCTTGAATTTCCTTGTACTATAATAGACGTCTCCGTTAACTTCATAAGCAAACCCTTTTGTAACTAGACCTTCAACAAACTCAATAATTTCTGTCATCGTTTCTGTTACCCGAGGATGGGCATCTGCTGTGCAAACCCCTAGGGCACCAACATCTTCAAAATAGGCTTTAATAAAACGGTCCGCAATTGTTGGCACATCTTCCCCAAGTTCATTGGCTACTCGAATTAACTTATCATCAACATCAGTAAAGTTTGAAATATAATTTACTTCATAGCCTCGGAACTGAAAATATCGTCGTACCATGTCAAAAATAATCGCCGGTCTTGCATTTCCAATATGAATATAGTTATAGACTGTTGGCCCACAAACATACATTTTTACTTTATTAGCTTCTATTGGTTTAAAAAGCTCTTTTTGTCTCGTCAACGTGTTATAAACTTTAATCGACATTTTTACACTCCCTATACAATTTTAGCTGATTGAATTTCATAATGCTGATTTGACGCCACTATGATACTTCATCTAGTTGAATTAAAACTCTTTCAACTAGGGAGTTGAAATGAACCGTTTTCAACTTTGTAGCTTGATGTGGCTAATTTATTGGTATTATGAAATTCACTCTAGCTGATTTCTATTTGTTTTTTAATAAATTTATTTCTTCTTTTAGCTTTTTGATCTCAACTTCAAGTTCTTTAAATTTATCTGCAACCGGGTCCGGTAAATTAATGTGGTCAAGGTCTCTACTTATTTTCACACCATCTTGCACAACGACGCGGCCTGGAATACCAACAACTGTCGAGTTTGGTGGCACCTCATTGAGAACGACAGAACCCGCACCAATCCGTGAGTTCTTACCAATTGTCATTGATCCCAAAATTTTTGCTCCTGTTGCGATCAAAACGTGATCTTCAATTGTAGGATGACGCTTTCCTTTTTCTTTTCCGGTACCACCTAGAGTCACACCTTGATAGATCGTTACACTATTACCAATTTCACAAGTCTCCCCAATGACTACACCCATTCCATGGTCGATAAACAAACGTTGGCCAATGACAGCGCCTGGGTGAATTTCAATCCCTGTTAACCAACGAGCAAATTGAGAGAAAAACCGCGCTAAAAAAAACAGTCTCTTTTTCCACAAGTAATGGGCTATTCGATGCCCCCATACCGCATGAAGTCCTGAATACGTAAAAATGACTTCAAGTATATTTCTGGCTGCAGGATCTTGCTCAAAAACTACATCAATATCGTTTCTTATTGTTTTAAACAATATTTTCACCCTTTCATAATTTATTAAGAAAAACATTGGAGCTATACAGAAAAAAAACGCCCCCGTGCATTGCTGCACAGAGACGCTTTTTGGCGTGGTTCCACTCTGTTTGAGTATTTTCATACCCCACTTAACTCATTAACGGTGAGTACCGCCGCTACTTACTTAGCTAAAAGCCGTTTAGTATCAGACTCAGAGGGGCATTTCAAAAGTCATCTCTTAAGCTGCTTACACCTTAGACAGCTCTCTCTAAAAAGAGAATGAATCCTTTTACTTATCCTCATCAACGTAATTTATAAGAAAAGCGCAAAAACTTTACACTTTCTGTTCTTACAATAAATTTTCTAATCGCTTTAAAATTGTTTCTTTACCTAACAAACTAATCGCTTGAGGTAAGTCAGGGCCATGCGTTTGCCCAGTTGTTGCAACGCGGATTGGCATGAATAATTGTTTGCCTTTTTGTCCTGTCGCCTTTTGTGTGGCCTTTGTTGCTGCTTTTATATGTGCAGCGGTAAAGGTCGGTAATCCTTCTAGCTGCGCTTTAAACTCGGCAATAACTTGAGGCACTTGCTCACTGTTTAAAATTTCTCTTGCTTCTTCATTATACTCAATATTAGCATTAAAGAACAACTCAGTTAACTCAACAATTTCTTGACCATAGTTCATTTTTTCTTGATGTAGTAAAATTAAGTCTCTGCCCCATGCCAATTGTTCAGGAGTCATCTCTTGGGGAAGTCTACCACTACTTACTAAATGAGGCAATGCTAGGGCAACTACCTTATCAGCATCTGCGGCTTTAATATATTGATTATTCATCCAATCTAATTTTTGTGTATCAAAAACAGCTGGCGCTTTTGAGACTCTTTCTAAGTTAAATTGCTCAAATAGCTCTTCTTTTGTAAAAATTTCTTCTTCCCCAACAGGAGACCAGCCCAGTAAAGCTAAAAAATTAACGATTGCCTCAGGCATATACCCTAAATCACGATATTGTTCAACAAACTGAATAATAGATTCATCTCGTTTACTCATTTTTTGACGATCTTGGTTTAAAATTAAGGAAGCATGAGCAAATTTAGGGGTTTCCCATTCAAATGCCTGAAATAACAAAACTTGTCTTGGCGCATTAGACAAATGTTCTTCACCACGAATAATGTGGGAGATTTCCATTAGATGATCGTCGACGACAACAGCAAAGTTGTACATTGGAATGCCATCACGTCTCGCAATAATAAAATCACCAATACCATCTGCTTCAAAAGTAACTTGGCCACGAATAGCATCATCGACAATGATTTCTTTAACCTCCGGGATTAGGAAACGAATGACGGGTTTACGTCCTTCTTTTTCATAAGCCACTCGCTCTTCCTCAGTTAAGTTTCGATCACGACCACTATACTTAGGCGTCTCACCTCGAGCTAATTGCTCTTCGCGTTCTTTTTCACTTTCCTCTTCACTCATATAACAATAATACGCTTTTCCTTCGTTAATTAACTGTTGAAGATACTTTTTATAAATATCTAATCGCTCCATACAACTATATGGACCGTATTCACCACCGATGTCAGTACTTTCGTCCCAGTTAATGCCTAACCATTTCATACTTTCAAGAAGCTTTGCCTTTGCTGTTTCAACATTTCTCGCTTGGTCAGTATCTTCAAATCGAATAATAAATTTCCCGCCTTCTTTACGAGCAAATAAATAATTGAAAAGAGCGGATCTCGCTCCACCGATGTGTAAATGCCCCGTTGGACTTGGAGCAAAGCGTACTCTAACTTGTTTTGACATATTTAACACATCCATTTCTATCATAATATTGTTTTTGTTTATCTTACCAGAGTGAATTCGAATTTTAAAGTTGGATTTCAAATCAGGTGGTCTTAGACTCCATCTATTTTTCCAATTTTCTAGCATTCTAGATCGAGTTCTATTTCTTAATTAAAAGAACCACTGCTTGGGCGGCAATACCTTCTTCTCTCCCACAAAACCCTAGTTGTTCGGTTGTTGTTGCTTTCACATTTACTTGGTTTAAATCAGCTTCAAGTAATTCGCTTATTCGGCGTCTCATCGCCGGGATATACGGTGCCATTTTTGGCTTTTGGGCAATAATTGTACAGTCAACATTACCAAGCACATACCCTTTATTTTTTGCGATTTCCCAAACACGGGAAAGTAGTTTCGCCGAATCTGCATCCTTAAATGCTGGGTCATTATCGGGAAAGTGTTTCCCAATATCTCCCTCGCAAATAGAACCTAAGATTGCATCAGCAACTGTATGTAGTAAAACATCCGCGTCGGAATGACCTAACAAACCTTTTTCATATGGAACCTCAATCCCACCGATAATTAACGGTCGTCCCTCTACTAATTGATGTACATCGAATCCTTGTCCAATTCTTATCAATGCGTTTCACCTCGTTTCAATCGTAAAATTGATTCAGCAAAAATAATATCTTCTGGGGTCGTCAGCTTAATATTAAAATAATCTCCGGTAACAATCGAAACCGTTCTATTTAACCCTTCCATTAAACTAGCGTCATCAGTTCCCACGAACTCACTTTGTTCAGCCCATTCATGCGCTTCTAAAATTGCTTTTAAATGAAATGCTTGTGGTGTTTGGACAGACCAAAGGTTAGTACGGTCAACTGTACGTGAAACTTTGCAACCGCTACTTTCCTTTACAGTATCTTTAATTGGAACTGCTAAAATAGCTGCTTCAGTAAGACTTGCTTCTTTAACTAAATCATGAAGAAGATCTGTTTTCACAAATGGCCTTGCTCCATCATGAATAAGCACAATCAGATCTCCAGTTAAAGCCTTCAAACCATTATAAACACTTTGTTGCCTTTCTTTTCCACCGGAGATAATTCTTTTTAATTTTGAAATTCCATATAATTTGGTTAGTTCCCTTATTTCCTCTTTTTCACTCTCGTTTCCAACAACGATTATCGCTTCACACCAGTCATCACATTGGAAAATTTCCAATGTATGAATAATAACAGGCTTATCTTCAAGAAGAAGGAACTGTTTATTTTTGTTTAACTTCATCCTTTTCCCTTGGCCTGCTGCCGGGATTACTACCGAGTATCTCATCTTATTTCCCCCAATAATCCATTCTCACGACTATGATTATTATAGCTAACTTTATAAGAAAAGCACAAGGCGCCTGCTCCTGCGGTTACTCGTCGTAAAACCTAGCTATGAAGTAACTCATTGATTTGTCTTGGAGCTAGAAAAAAAGGAAACGTCAGGTGGGTACGAAACTCACCTAACGTTTTTATAAAACCTCTATTTATAATGCCTTTTCCATTAACTTGGGTTTAGCAAAAATCATTCTTCCGGCTGATGTTTGTAAAACACTAGTGACAATTACATCAAGATACTTCCCAATATGATCACGGCCGCCTTCAACAACGATCATTGTACCGTCATCTAAATAGGCAATCCCTTGATTATGCTCTTTACCATCTTTAATGACTTGAACGTGTAGTTCCTCACCTGGTAAAACAATTGGTTTAACAGCGTTTGCTAAATCATTTATATTTAGTACAGGGACGCCTTGAAGGTCACAAACTTTGTTTAAGTTAAAGTCATTCGTAACAACAAGTCCAGATAAGAGTTTTGCAAGCTTTACTAACTTACTATCGACCTCTTGGATTTCTTCGAAGTCACCCTCATAAATCTCAACATTAATTGATAATTCTTTTTGAATTTTATTTAAAATATCTAATCCACGACGACCGCGATTTCTTTTGAGAACATCTGAAGAATCAGCAATATGTTGAAGTTCTTCTAGTACAAACTGTGGAATAATTAGTGTTCCTTCTAGGAAACCGGTCTGGCAAATATCAGCAATTCGACCGTCAATAATTACACTTGTGTCTAATATCTTAAGCTCGACACCGTGTCTTTCTTTTATGTCTTCATCATTATCTTTTTTCTTACTTCTGGAAATTAAATTAATTAGTTCATCACGTTTTTTAAATCCTACTTGAAAACCTAAATAACCTAAAAGTAATGTCAGGAAAATTGGCAAGATCGAACTCAAGACGGGTACATTAGTTGAACTTATTGTCTGTACAATTAAAAATGCAACTATTAGTCCAAATATAATTCCCATTGTTCCAAATAGAACATCTGTTACTGGTGCCTTAACTAACTTTTCTTCTACTAGGCGAATTAATCCTACAATATAATCAGTAACCCAAAAAGAAGATAAATATAATATAATTGCACCAATTCCAGCACCAACATATGCGTTTGAAACCCAATTAGGTAAACCAAAATCCAAAACTTGTATTAAGCTTGGAACAAATAGGAATCCTAAAGTAACACCTAAAATTACAAAGAAAAGCTTTACTATCCATCTAATCATTAATTTCACCTCCTTACCATTATAGACATTCTTTAAAAATTGAAACATTATTTTTAAAAATTTTCTATTTTAAGGTATCGTACATAAATAAAAATAACAAAGTGACGATAGGTTGTCAATTTTAATGAAAATATTTTAGTATAACGTCAATAAATTAGACCGTCAAGAGGTTTATCTAAATATGTCGATCTATAAACAACTGCTCTTGAATTCTTGTTAAGCCTTCTTTTATTTTTCGAGCTCTCGCCTCACCAATACCATCAACTTCATCAAGCTCCTTAATACTCGCCCGCATAATTTGAGTTATGTACTCAAATTTATCAATAATATTTTCTACAACCAAAGGTGGAATTCTTGGTATCTTATGAAGAAGACGATAACCTCTAGGTGTAATTGTATGTTCTGTTAACTTTACATTTTTAGAGTAGCCCAATAACTTTACAATTACTTGGTCATCAAGCAATTCCTCATTTGATAGTTTCTTTAATTGCTTTAAAATAATTTTTTCATCATGATCTGGGTCTTTCATATAATCTTTAATTAAAAGGCCAGCGTCTTTTTCAATATTAGAAACTAACTCTTCTAACTGCATTGAAATTAATCTTCCTTCATTTCCTAGCTCATTTACATAGTTCAATATTTCACTTTTAATCCGTAACACCATCTCGACTCGGTGAATGACTTGGGATACTTCTTGAAAAGTTACAAGCTCTTCGAACTCTAGAGCACCTAAATTTGTGATTCCTTGGTCGAGTACCGATTTATATTTTTCAAGAGTTTGAATGGCTTGGTTTGCTTTCGTCAGTATTACACCAATGTCTTTTAATGAATAGCGAAAATCACCTTGATAAAGAGTGATAACATTCCGTCGTTGAGAGATAGAAATAACTAAATTCCCTGTTTGTCGTGCTACTCTTTCTGCGGTTCGATGACGAATTCCGGTTTCAATAGATGCAATTGTTGAGTTGGGAACTAGCTGTGTATTGGCATACAAAATTCGGTTCCCTTCTTCACTTAAAATAATGGCTCCATCCATTTTTGCCAATTCATACAAATATGCAGGAGAGAATTCACAATTAATAAAAAAACCACCATCAACAATATTCATCATTTCGCTATTATATCCTAAGACGATTAACCCCCCTGTTTTTGATCTCAACACATTATCGATCCCTTCACGCAAAGGGGTTCCAGGGGAAACTATTTTTAAAATATCATTTATAAAAGTTGTTTTTTTACTATTTTCCAAGTGATTAACCTCCTATCAAGATATCGATTGCCTTTTTTATGTTGGAAACCACTACAACTGCTGTCAATTCGGTAGGTTCCAGCCTCGAAGATTTTGCTTAGGCACGATATTAATAAAAATCTTTTATTTCTTTTCACTCACCTATTTATAGTATATATTAACACACTTTAAAGAAATGGTATTAACAACAATCATCATATTATGATAAGAATTGACAAAATATTAAAAGTTCAATGCTTTTCTGTAAAAAGTAAATGGCAGCTGCTACTTTTTGTTAAGAGTATGGGCATTAAATCAGCTTTGTTTCTTATAATTATCATACCTGGCTTTTGTTATACTAAAAGTAATCTTAATTAAAACCAGCTAATTTAATATCGTGGCATTATTCCTTGCTAAATACTCTGCTTATTACCTCAGAAAGTGTATTACACTGGATCACAGTGATTTTTTTAAAGGCTGAAGGGTTCCGAATCGTATTACGAGCTACAAAAACTTTTTTAAAGCCCATACGTTCAATTTCTTTTATTCGACTTTCAACAGCAGGCACCTTTTTTAATTCACCTGTTAATCCAATATCCGCTATAAAAACAGTATCATTCGGTATTCCTTTATTTTTGTATGAAGAAATGATACTCATCAAGACTGCAAGATTACTTGATTGCTCTTTCAATTGAATTCCACCAGTTGCCTTTATAACGACATTTTTTGTAAATAATTCTATGTTGGCCCTTTGTTCCAAAATAGATATTAGCGTACTTAATTGGTCTCTTCTCATACACTCTCCTAAACGTGAAGGATATGGCATGAAGGTTTGCGATACTAAACTTTCTACTTCAACGATTATAGGTCTTGTCCCTTCTTTTATAACGGTTAATGCACTACCACTAACTATTTCTCCCTCTTCGCGTTGTGTCATGAAATACTCCGAAGGATTATCAATTGCTTTTAAACCTTCCTCCTCCATAGAGAAAAAACCAATTTCTCCTGTACTTCCATACCGATTTTTAGAGGTTGAAAGTTGCTTTAACTCCTCTCCATTCTCACCATCAAGAATTAGAACTGCATCCACTAAGTGTTCTAGTGCTCGTAAGCCAGCTAACTCGTTATCTTTAGTCATTTGCCCAACCATCATAACTGCCCTTGGTCGTTCTGAATCTTTTGCAACATTTAACAAAGCATTTGCGCATTCCATTGTTTGGGTTGGGCTGCCTGGTCGAGATGGAAATTCTTCTAAAACGAAAGTTTGAATACTATCAATGATAATAATATCAGGGTTAATTTGTTCAATAGCACCTAAAACATTATTCATGCTAGTGTCACTATATATCCATATATTTTGCTCTATATTAGACATAATTCTTTCTGCTCGACTTTTTATTTGACTTTCACTCTCTTCTCCACTTGCATAAAGAACACGATAACCTTTTAAGGCGACATCTTGACTAATTTGTAAAAGCAACGTTGATTTTCCTGCGCCAGGCACCGCAGTTAAAATAGAAATAGAATCTTTAACGATCCCTCCACCCATTACTCGATTAAACTCTGAAATTGACGTAATAATCCTGTCGCTTTTAGATGAAGACGCTTCTATTAGTCGCTTTACAGAGACATTCCTTTTTGTTATTTCTGGACTTGCCTGTTTTGATTGTGCATTGCCTTTACTTACCTCTTTTAGTGAATTCCACTCCTGACAATTATCACATTTCCCTTGCCATTTTGGGTGTTCATGATCGCATTTAAAACAGATAAAAACCATTTTCTTCTTCAATTTAATCATCTTCCTCCCATAACCATAAAGCATCAATGACCTTTTCTAAGCCTTGCCTATTTTGCTCATTTATTTATCACTTTACCACGAACTAATGTTCTTGTGAAGCTTTGCAGAGGCCATTCACGTCAACTTCTATAACTCAAAAAAAAGCCAAGAGTTTTGATGCTCTTGGCTATTCTTTATGCTGTTGTTGTTTTTGAGCTTGCTACTACAGTAAACTCACCATCTTTAACATCTAGAACTACTTTTTGCCCTTTTTTAATTGTACCTTTTAATAATTCTTCTGATAAGCGGTCTTCGACGTGCTTTTGCAAGGCGCGACGGAGTGGACGAGCCCCATATTCAGGATCATACCCATCGTCGGCGATTTTTATTTCGGCCGCTTCAGTTAGATCTAGTTCAATTTCATGCTCCAATAAACGTTTCTTCAAAGTATTAGCCATTAGCGAAACAATTTTCTGAATGTGTTTCTTTTCTAATGAGTGGAAAACGATAATATCATCGATCCGGTTTAAAAACTCTGGACGGAAGCTCTTTTTTAACTCAGCCATTACTTTTGCCTTCATATCTTTATACTCTCCACCTTCTGTTTGCGTTGTAAAGCCAAGATATTTATTTCGTCTCAACTCACTTGCGCCAACGTTAGATGTCATAATAATAGCAGTATTTCTAAAGTCAACTGTTCGACCTTTAGAGTCTGTTAATCGTCCATCTTCCAACACTTGTAGTAAGATGTTAAATACTTCGGGGTGAGCTTTTTCAATTTCGTCAAAAAGAATAACGGAATACGGTTTTCTTCTTACCTTCTCTGTTAGTTGCCCGCCGTCATCATGCCCAACGTAACCCGGTGGCGAACCAACTAGACGAGATGTAGCATGCTTTTCCATATATTCCGACATATCAATACGAATAACTGCATCTTCATCGCCAAATAACGTTTCAGCTACCGCTCTAGCTAATTCAGTTTTTCCGACACCGGTAGGACCTAAGAAAATAAATGAACCGATTGGACGCTTAGGGTCTTTTAGGCCTGCTCTTGCACGACGCACTGCTTTAGATATTGATTTGACTGCCTCTTCTTGGCCAATAATACGTTGATGTAAAATTGACTCCATATTTATTAATCTTGCTGTTTCTTCTTCCGCTAATTTTGAAACAGGAATCCCAGTCCAACTAGCTACTACTTGAGCTATATCTTCTGTGGTAACTTCAGTATTTTCTTGCCCTTGCTTTTCTTTCCACTCTTTCTTTAACGTTTCAAGTTCTTCACGAAGTCTTTGCTCGCTATCACGTAATGATGCCGCCTTTTCAAATTCCTGGCTTTGGACTGCTGCATCTTTTTCTTTTCGAGTTTCATCTAACTTCTGTTCAAGCTCTTTTAAGTTTGGTGGAATAGTGTAGGACCTTAAGCGAACTTTTGAAGCTGCTTCATCGATTAAATCAATTGCTTTATCTGGTAAAAATCTATCTGCAATATAGCGATCGGAAAGCTTAACTGCCTCGTCAATTGACTCATCTGTTATTTTTACCCGATGGTGTGCCTCATAGCGATCACGTAATCCTTTTAATATTAAAATAGACTCTTCAATTGACGGCTCCTCAACCCTTATCGGTTGAAAACGTCTTTCTAGCGCTGCATCTTTCTCAATATATTTTCGATATTCATCTATCGTCGTTGCACCTATACATTGCAATTCACCTCTTGCTAAAGAAGGCTTCAGTATATTAGAAGCATCAATTGCTCCCTCTGCTCCACCTGCACCAATTAAAGTGTGCAATTCATCAATAAATAAAATAACGTTACCAGATTGGCGAATTTCATCCATTACTTTTTTGAGCCGGTCTTCAAACTCACCGCGATATTTTGTACCAGCAACAACTGTACCCATATCAAGAGTCATAACTCTTTTACCGCGAAGCGTTTCCGGAACTTCATTGGCAACAATTTGTTGCGCAAGACCTTCTGCAACAGCAGTTTTACCAACCCCAGGCTCACCAATTAAAACTGGATTATTTTTTGTGCG
The DNA here is from genome assembly GCA_031761875.1 of Bacillaceae bacterium IKA-2. Classification (GTDB taxonomy): domain Bacteria; phylum Bacillota; class Bacilli; order Bacillales; family Anaerobacillaceae; genus Anaerobacillus. The sequence continues at coordinate 127,933 of CP134492.1, forward strand.
GCGGCTCAGTATTTGAATAACTCGCTCAATTTCTTTTCCACGACCGATAACTGGATCTAAGCCTTCCTCTCTTGCCATTGCTGTTAAATCTCTAGCTAAGCTATCTAATGTCGGTGTATTTGCGTTAGTTGGTGCCCCACTTTGTTGGCTGCTACTAGATGATTCATTACTTCCTAGTAGTTGTAATACTTGCTGCCGAGCTTTATTTAAGCTAACGCCTAAATTATTTAATACCCGAGCAGCTACTCCTTCGCCTTCGCGAATTAAACCTAATAAAATATGCTCAGTTCCTACATATGAATGTCCTAACTTTCTAGCTTCATCCATTGAAAGTTCAATGACTTTTTTGGCTCGCGGTGTATAATGAATTGTCTTTACACCATCTTGACCTTTTCCAATTAATGTTTCAACTTCATTTTGGATTTTCTCAGGACCTAATCCTAAACCTAAAAGTGCTTTTGCCGCAATTCCTTCGCCTTCACGAATTAAACCGAGTAATACATGCTCTGTACCAATATTGTTATGCCCTAAGCGAATCGCTTCTTCTTGAGCTAAGGCTAAAACTTTTTGAGCTCTTTCTGTAAATCTTCCAAACATCATAATAACTCCACCTCCAAATATTAGTTAAAATTATTTTTCTATATCTAAACTTAGTCTTTCTCTAATTAAAGCAGCTCTGCGCTCGTCCCGTTGCTCAGGTGATAAAATGTCACCTGCATATTGCTGTAAAAAACCAGGCTGAGTTAAAATCATTAACTCATTGAGAATACTTGATGAAATACCTTTTAAAATTTTAAGATCAATTCCTAAGCGAACATCAGATAAACGCTGTGATGCTTCTTTCGATTCAATTGTTCTAGCAAAAGCAAGAATTCCATAAGAACGAAAAACCCTATCCTCTAAGTGAAGTTTTGAAGATTGGAGTAACATTTCCCGCGCTGCTCTTTCTTGATTAATAAGCTGCAGGACAACTCCTCGTAAGTCTTCGACAATATCCTCTTCTGTCTTACCAAGCGTTATTTGATTTGATATTTGAAAGAGGTTACCTAAAGCTTCGCTACCTTCACCGTAAATTCCTCTAACAACTAAACCCAATTGATTAATTGCTGGTAATATTTTATTAAGTTGCTTTGATAAAACTAGCGCCGGCAAATGAATCATAACTGATGCTCGTAAACCTGTTCCCACGTTTGTAGGACAACTTGTTAAATAGCCTCTTTTTTCATCAAAAGCATAATGTAGATTTTCTTCAATCCAATCATCTATCCCATTTGCAAGAATTAAACCTTCATTAATTTGAAAGCCTGGAAATAAACATTGAATTCTCAAATGGTCTTCTTCATTAATCATAATACTAACAGATTCATCAGAACTTAATAACACTGCACCCTTTTTAGATTCGTCTGCTAGTTGCGGGCTAATAAGATGCTTTTCGACTAAAACCCTTTTCTCATTTGGTTTCATATCATCCATTTCCAATAGCTCAAAAGAACCGTATTGTTCGTATTTTTTACCTGCATATTGATCTCTTACTTGCTTTACTACTAAACCAGCCTCATCCATCGTTGATAAAAGAGGGAATGAATAGTCCTTAAAATTTCGGGCTAGCCGTATTCGGCTACTTAGGACAATTTCTGATTCAAAACCTTCATTCTTCATCCAAGGGCTAATCGCCTCACTAATAAATTTTTCTAGTGACATTAATTATCCCCCCTACTTTGTTCTACTGTTTTTTCTAATAAGCGAATTTCATCTCTTAACTTTGCCGCTTCTTCAAACTCTTCTTTCAAGATATGCTCTTGTAACTGCTGTTTTAAATCCTCAATCTTACGATGTAATTGAATACCACTGCCAATTCGCTTCGGTATCTTCCCGATATGGATAGTATTTCCACTATGAACCCGGCGCAACATAGGGTCAAGCTTGGTTGAAAAGGTTTCATAACACTCGGCACAACCGAATCTTCCTGTCTTTGCAAACTGATGATAGGTCATTCTGCATTTTCCGCATTCCAGATCTCTTTGCAATCCGACATTTTGTGAGTTAGGAAAAGGTTGCTCAAAATTTAATAAACCTGATAATAATTGATGAATGGAGAAACCATTGGAGCCCGGAATAAATTCTCCCTTTTCTCTTGCACAATGCTCACATAAATGTATTTCTGTTTTTTTTCCATTAACAATTTTTGTGAAATGTAACGATGCTTCCTGTTTGTTACATTCATTACATAGCATAGTGACTCCCCTCCTCATTATACTTATTCATACTCATATTTTAATGTAGTTATCATTGCTTTTAATATACTAGCCCTTAGTTGATCACGATATGGCAATTGAAGGTTCAATACTGAACGATGAATAGCACTTTGAATGATATTAGCTTCCCTTTTTGTAATTGCTTTTTCTTCATAAAGTCGATAAATAATATCCTCACTGCTATTTTGACTTATTTTTTCCCCCAAAAGAACGATTATCTGATCATACAGTTCAGCCTTGCTGTGAGTTTTTATTTTTATTATTCTAATATACCCACCGCCACCTCTTTTACTTTCAACTAGGTAGCCTTTTCCTATAGTAAACCTTGTACTAATAACATAATTAATCTGAGAGGGAACACACTGAAATTGCTCAGCCAATTCACTTCGCTTAATTTCAATTAAATCACGATTACTTTCGGTTAAAATGCTCTTTAAATAATGCTCGATTATATCAGATACATTTTTCACCAAACCCCTCCTCTTCTGAAAAAAATAATTTGACTTTGACTTTGACTATATTTGACTATATTTTTATTATATCCAATTTTTATAATTAATCAACTATCTGAACTCATTATTGCCAACTGAATCTATTTAAAAACTATAAATAATATACTTTATGAATACGGATAGAACACTTGTTACTTTAGTGAAGGGAGGTTCATATGGATCGTTAATATTCGTTAATTTCTCTACTTGAATTGGATAAACTTCTTTAAATGACATTTTATTAACTCCCCCATTTCTGAGGAGTGATCTTGTTTCACCATTCATATTTAAACTATTTATTATATTTTCCTTTGATTATTATACGGAAATTAAGCTTAAGTAATGTATAAATCAAAAAATAAGGAAACGATTCAGAAGAATCATTTCCTTTATTACTTAAACCTTTCATATGTGATTTAATCTCCCGATATTTCAGCGAAATTACCTTATTAGCCGCTGACATCAATGACATCATGCTATACTTCTTTTAATTTTCTTCCTGTGGTGCTTCTTGCGACGAGGATTCGCTATTTTATTGATCGTTTAAATTTCAATACTTTTCCATACAAAAAAGCACACTCAATTACGAATGTACTTTTTTTGTGCTTAGCAACGTCCTACTCTCACAGGGGGAAACCCCCAACTACCATCGGCGCAGAAGAGCTTAACGATCGTGTTCGGCATGGGAACGAGTGTGACCTCTTCGCTATCGCCACTAAACTATTTTCAGTCAAAGAAATTCATTCTTTGAAAACTAGATAACAACCGTACACACATTCAAGATTTGAGCTTCATTCAATTCAATTCGTCTTATTTTTAGGATAAGTCCTCGACCGATTAGTATCTCTCAGCTCCACGTGTCACCACGCGTCCACCCGAGACCTATCAACCTCATAATCTTTAAGGGGTCTTACTGGATTAACTCCAAGGGAAATCTCATCTCGAGGGGGGCTTCATGCTTAGATGCTTTCAGCACTTATCCCTTCCATACGTAGCTACCCAGCTATGCTCCTGGCGGAACAACTGGTACACCAGCGGTATGTCCATCCCGGTCCTCTCGTACTAAGGACAGCTCCTCTCAAATTTCCTGCGCCCGCGACGGATAGGGACCGAACTGTCTCACGACGTTCTGAACCCAGCTCGCGTACCGCTTTAATGGGCGAACAGCCCAACCCTTGGGACCTACTTCAGCCCCAGGATGCGATGAGCCGACATCGAGGTGCCAAACCTCCCCGTCGATGTGGACTCTTGGGGGAGATAAGCCTGTTATCCCCAGGGTAGCTTTTATCCGTTGAGCGATGGCCCTTCCATGCGGTACCACCGGATCACTAAGCCCGACTTTCGTCCCTGCTCGACTTGTAGGTCTCGCAGTCAAGCTCCCTTATGCCTTTGCACTCTACGAATGATTTCCAACCATTCTGAGGGAACCTTTGGGCGCCTCCGTTACTCTTTAGGAGGCGACCGCCCCAGTCAAACTGCCCACCAGACACTGTCCCCGAACCGGATCACGGTCCTAGGTTAGAATTTCAATACAATCAGGGTAGTATCCCACCGACGCCTCCACCGAAGCTGGCGCTCCGGTTTCTAAGGCTCCTACCTATCCTGTACAAATTGTATCAAAATTCAATATCAAGCTACAGTAAAGCTCCATGGGGTCTTTCCGTCCTGTCGCGGGTAACCTGCATCTTCACAGGTAATATAATTTCACCGGGTCTCTCGTTGAGACAGTATCCAAATCGTTACACCATTCGTGCGGGTCGGAACTTACCCGACAAGGAATTTCGCTACCTTAGGACCGTTATAGTTACGGCCGCCGTTTACTGGGGCTTCAATTGAGAGCTTCTCCTTACGGATAACCCCTCCTCTTAACCTTCCAGCACCGGGCAGGTGTCAGCCCCTATACTTCGCCTTGCGGCTTCGCAGAGACCTGTGTTTTTGCTAAACAGTCGCTTGGATCTATTCACTGCGGCTCTCTCGGGCTTTAACACCCTAATAGAGCACCCCTTCTCCCGAAGTTACGGGGTCATTTTGCCGAGTTCCTTAACGAGAGTTCTCCCGCGCGTCTTAGAATTCTCTTCTCGCCTACCTGTGTCGGTTTACGGTACGGGCACCTCTCACCTCGCTAGAGGCTTTTCTAGGCAGTGTAGGATCAGGAACTTCGCTACTAAATTTCGCTCGCCATCACAGCTCAGCCTTCACAAGAGGCGGATTTGCCTACCTCTTAGCCTAACTGCTTGGACGCACATTTCCATCAGTGCGCTTACCCTACCTTACTGCGTCCCCCCATTACTCAAACGGTGAGGAGGTGGTACAGGAATTTCGACCTGTTGTCCATCGCCTACGCTTTTCAGCCTCGGCTTAGGTCCCGACTTACCCTGAGAGGACGAGCCTTCCTCAGGAAACCTTGGGCTTTCGACGGAGGGGATTCTCACCCCTCTTTTCGCTACTCATACCGGCATTCTCACTTCTAAGCGCTCCACTAGTCCTTACGGTCTAACTTCGCTGCACTTAGAACGCTCCCCTACCACTGACACCTAAGGTGTCAATCCATAGCTTCGGTGATACGTTTAGCCCCGGTACATTTTCGGCGCAGAGTCACTCGACCAGTGAGCTATTACGCACTCTTTAAATGGTGGCTGCTTCTAAGCCAACATCCTGGTTGTCTGGGCAACTCCACATCCTTCTCCACTTAACGTATACTTTGGGACCTTAGCTGATGGTCTGGGCTGTTTCCCTCTTGACTACGGATCTTAGCACTCGCAGTCTGACTCCCGAGGATAAGTAATTGGCATTCGGAGTTTGACTGAATTCGGTAATCCTGTGGGGACCCCTAGTCCAATCAGTGCTCTACCTCCAATACTCTCACCTCGAGGCTAGCCCTAAAGCTATTTCGGGGAGAACCAGCTATCTCCGTGTTCGATTGGCATTTCACCCCTACCCACACCTCATCCCCGCATTTTTCAACATGCGTGGGTTCGGGCCTCCATTCAGTGTTACCTGAACTTCACCCTGGACATGGGTAGATCACACGGTTTCGGGTCTACGACCACGTACTCATTCGCCCTATTCAGACTCGCTTTCGCTGCGGCTCCGCCTTCTCAGCTTAACCTTGCACGTAATCGTAACTCGCCGGTTCATTCTACAAAAGGCACGCCATCACCCAGCCTTTTCCAAAGGAAAAGACATCGGGCTTTGACTACTTGTAGGCACACGGTTTCAGGATCTCTTTCACTCCCCTCCCGGGGTGCTTTTCACCTTTCCCTCACGGTACTGGTTCACTATCGGTCACTAGGAAGTATTTAGCCTTGGGAGATGGTCCTCCCGGATTCCGACGGGGTTTCACGTGTCCCGCCGTACTCAGGATACACTCTGGAGGAAATGAAGTTTCGATTACAGGGCTGTTACCTTGTCTCGCGGACCTTTCCAGATCGCTTCGTCTACTTCATTTCTTTGTAACTCCGTATAGAGTGTCCTACAACCCCAAGGGGCAAGCCCCTTGGTTTGGGCTGTTTCCGTTTCGCTCGCCGCTACTCAGGAAATCGATAATTTCTTTCTCTTCCTCCGGGTACTTAGATGTTTCAGTTCCCCGGGTCTGCCTCCTCATAGCCTATGTATTCAGCTATGGGTACCATCCCATTACGGATGGTGGGTTCCCCCATTCGGATATCTCTGGATCAAAGCTTACTTACAGCTCCCCAAAGCATTTCGGTGTTCGTCCCGTCCTTCTTCGGCTCCTAGTGCCAAGGCATTCACCGTGCGCCCTTTCTAACTTAACCTAATCTTTTTGTGATAAGCTTCGCATTTCTTCGTCAACTGCGCTCGAAATCGTCCTCATGTACCCAAAAGTACATTGCGGGGATCGCCTCGCTTGTTTCCTTGAACTACTCGCTTCTCTCAAAAAAATACCTGGTGTCTTTTTACAAAAACACCTGTTAAAAGGATTTCTACGTCGAATTGAATTCTTGACTACTCAAATTTACCTTCACGTTTTTACAAACTTTCCGGTAAAACTTAAATGTGTTGTTATTGTTGTTATCTAGTTTTCAAAGAACGATTCGGTAAATGATTAGCGTCAAATTTCACGCTTCTTATTTACCTTACATTAACTTGGAAGATTATTCTTCCAAAACTGAACACACAGCGTAAGCGTACTTCTACTAATGAAAGCAAAAGTATCGACTAGAGTTTTAACTCCATAGAAAGGAGGTGATCCAGCCGCACCTTCCGATACGGCTACCTTGTTACGACTTCACCCCAATCATCTGTCCCACCTTAGGCGGCTGGCTCCTAAGTAAACTTAGGTTACCCCACCGACTTCGGGTGTTACAAACTCTCGTGGTGTGACGGGCGGTGTGTACAAGGCCCGGGAACGTATTCACCGTGGCATGCTGATCCACGATTACTAGCAATTCCGGCTTCATGCAGGCGAGTTGCAGCCTGCAATCCGAACTGAGAATGGCTTTATGGGATTGGCTCGACCTCGCGGTTTTGCGACCCTTTGTACCATCCATTGTAGCACGTGTGTAGCCCAGGTCATAAGGGGCATGATGATTTGACGTCATCCCCACCTTCCTCCGGTTTATCACCGGCAGTCACCTTAGAGTGCCCAACTGAATGCTAGCAACTAAGATCAAGGGTTGCGCTCGTTGCGGGACTTAACCCAACATCTCACGACACGAGCTGACGACAACCATGCACCACCTGTCACTTTGTCCCCCGAAGGGGAAAGCCCTATCTCTAGGGTGGTCAAAGGATGTCAAGACCTGGTAAGGTTCTTCGCGTTGCTTCGAATTAAACCACATGCTCCACTGCTTGTGCGGGCCCCCGTCAATTCCTTTGAGTTTCAACCTTGCGGTCGTACTCCCCAGGCGGAGTGCTTAATGTGTTAACTTCGGCACTAAGGGCATCGAAACCCCTAACACCTAGCACTCATCGTTTACGGCGTGGACTACCAGGGTATCTAATCCTGTTTGCTCCCCACGCTTTCGCGCCTCAGCGTCAGTTACAGACCAGAGAGTCGCCTTCGCCACTGGTGTTCCTCCATATATCTACGCATTTCACCGCTACACATGGAATTCCACTCTCCTCTTCTGTACTCAAGTCCCCCAGTTTCCAATGGCCGCTCGTGGTTGAGCCACGAGATTTCACATCAGACTTAAAGGACCGCCTGCGCGCGCTTTACGCCCAATAATTCCGGACAACGCTTGCCACCTACGTATTACCGCGGCTGCTGGCACGTAGTTAGCCGTGGCTTTCTGGTTAGGTACCGTCAAGGTACCGCCCTATTTGAACGGTACTTGTTCTTCCCTAACAACAGAACTTTACGACCCGAAGGCCTTCATCGTTCACGCGGCGTTGCTCCGTCAGACTTTCGTCCATTGCGGAAGATTCCCTACTGCTGCCTCCCGTAGGAGTCTGGGCCGTGTCTCAGTCCCAGTGTGGCCGATCACCCTCTCAGGTCGGCTACGCATCGTCGCCTTGGTAAGCCATTACCTTACCAACTAGCTAATGCGCCGCGGGCCCATCCCGTAGTGTTAGGTAAAACCCAACTTTTACTTTTCTGTCAGGTGACAAAAAAGATTATCCGGTATTAGCTTCGGTTTCCCGAAGTTATCCCAGTCTACAGGGCAGGTTGCCCACGTGTTACTCACCCGTCCGCCGCTAAATTTTGAGAGCAAGCTCTCAAAATTCCGCTCGACTTGCATGTATTAGGCACGCCGCCAGCGTTCGTCCTGAGCCAGGATCAAACTCTCCATTAAAGTGTTGTTTGATTTAGCTCTTCTTACATAAGATGTGTTCGCTTCGACGTTAGTCGGGCTCTCACTCCTATTTCTTGCATTGACGAGATATTACTATCTCTACTTCGCTTGGCTGTGTGTTCAGTTTTCAAAGAACATTCTCACTAATTTAATAATCAAATTAGCTTATCGCTGTTTTGTGACAACAAAAATTATTATATCACAATAATTTTTACGTGTCAAGAACCTATTAAAATATTTCATCACTCAAAATAGCGACTTTATTAATATAACAGATTTAAACATTCACGTCAAGTACGCTATTAATAATAATGGTGGAGCCTAGCGGGATCGAACCGCTGACCTCCTGCGTGCAAGGCAGGCGCTCTCCCAGCTGAGCTAAGGCCCCTTATAAATAATGGTCGGGAAGACAGGATTTGAACCTGCGACCCCCTGGTCCCAAACCAGGTGCTCTACCAAGCTGAGCCACTTCCCGATAAAAATTTCATTTGTTTATCCGTCTCACTACGTACAATCAAACAATTTCAGTACAAATAATATAGTGATTTGCTCCAGTTCCGCTTCGCTTACTTGTTTTAAACCAAGTAAATGATTTTAGAACAGATTACACAGTACCATGCTCCTGTGCCACTTCGCTTGCTCGTCGCAAATCTGCGAAGATGCATAATCAAGGTAGTTGATTTGGTGCGCCCTGAGGGATTCGAACCCCCGACCTTTTGATTCGTAGTCAAATACTCTATCCAGCTGAGCTAAGGGCGCATCTATTTTTGTTACTATACTTCTTCGTTGCACCACTCGCAATCACTAACGTAAGAGGAGAAACTGAAAAGAAGCTGTTTGGTACCGAGAGCCGGACTTGAACCGGCACGATAGTCACCTACCGCAGGATTTTAAGTCCTGTGTGTCTACCACTTCCACCACCCCGGCAAAATAGACTATAAAATTGGAGCGGAAGACGAGATTCGAACTCGCGACCCCCACCTTGGCAAGGTGGTGTTCTACCACTGAACTACTCCCGCATTATTGTGGTGCGGGTGAAGGGACTCGAACCCCCACGTCAAAGACACTAGATCCTAAGTCTAGCGCGTCTGCCAATTCCGCCACACCCGCATATTGAAAGTTATTTTGCCTAAGCAAAAAACTTTGGTGAGCCATGAAGGATTCGAACCTTCGACCCTCTGATTAAAAGTCAGATGCTCTACCAACTGAGCTAATGGCTCTTGATTATAATGTTTACTGTATACATGTTTTCTTTGTCTGAACCGCTGACATTGCTCATCGCATGTCAGCAAAGAAGTGAACGCAAATAGTAGACATGGTGCCGGCCAGAGGACTTGAACCCCCAACCTACTGATTACAAGTCAGTTGCTCTACCAATTGAGCTAGGCCGGCATATTTATTTGGAAAGTTATTTTTGCTTCACTTCGTTACGCAAGGAAACTAAATGAAAGTTATTTTTGCTTCACTTCGTTACGCAAGGAAACTAAATGAAAGTTATTTTTGCTTCACTTCGTTACGCAAGGAAACTAAATGAAAGTTATTTTTGCTTCACTTCGTTACGCAAAAAAACTTTGGTGGAGGATGACGGGCTCGAACCGCCGACCCCCTGCTTGTAAGGCAGGTGCTCTCCCAGCTGAGCTAATCCTCCAGTTTTGTTTAGCAATGTCCTACTCTCACAGGGAAGCTACTGATCTCAATCACATCATGAGATGCTTCTTTGAATTTGCTTCATGCAGCTTTGCGACGAGGATACGACGCTAGGAGTACCGCAGGAGCACAATTTTAAATACTGTTCAGAAAAATACGTTATTAAGATAACTTGTTTTGTTTAGCAACGTCCTACTCTCACAGGGGGAAACCCCCAACTACCATCGGCGCAGAAGAGCTTAACGATCGTGTTCGGCATGGGAACGAGTGTGACCTCTTCGCTATCGCCACTAAACTATTTTCAGTCAAAGAATTTGTCAAAATTCATTCTTTGAAAACTAGATAACAACCGTACACACATTCAAGATTTGAGCTTCATTCAATTCAATTCGTCTTATTTTTAGGATAAGTCCTCGACCGATTAGTATCTCTCAGCTCCACGTGTCACCACGCGTCCACCCGAGACCTATCAACCTCATAATCTTTAAGGGGTCTTACTGGATTAACTCCAAGGGAAATCTCATCTCGAGGGGGGCTTCATGCTTAGATGCTTTCAGCACTTATCCCTTCCATACGTAGCTACCCAGCTATGCTCCTGGCGGAACAACTGGTACACCAGCGGTATGTCCATCCCGGTCCTCTCGTACTAAGGACAGCTCCTCTCAAATTTCCTGCGCCCGCGACGGATAGGGACCGAACTGTCTCACGACGTTCTGAACCCAGCTCGCGTACCGCTTTAATGGGCGAACAGCCCAACCCTTGGGACCTACTTCAGCCCCAGGATGCGATGAGCCGACATCGAGGTGCCAAACCTCCCCGTCGATGTGGACTCTTGGGGGAGATAAGCCTGTTATCCCCAGGGTAGCTTTTATCCGTTGAGCGATGGCCCTTCCATGCGGTACCACCGGATCACTAAGCCCGACTTTCGTCCCTGCTCGACTTGTAGGTCTCGCAGTCAAGCTCCCTTATGCCTTTGCACTCTACGAATGATTTCCAACCATTCTGAGGGAACCTTTGGGCGCCTCCGTTACTCTTTAGGAGGCGACCGCCCCAGTCAAACTGCCCACCAGACACTGTCCCCGAACCGGATCACGGTCCTAGGTTAGAATTTCAATACAATCAGGGTAGTATCCCACCGACGCCTCCACCGAAGCTGGCGCTCCGGTTTCTAAGGCTCCTACCTATCCTGTACAAATTGTATCAAAATTCAATATCAAGCTACAGTAAAGCTCCATGGGGTCTTTCCGTCCTGTCGCGGGTAACCTGCATCTTCACAGGTAATATAATTTCACCGGGTCTCTCGTTGAGACAGTATCCAAATCGTTACACCATTCGTGCGGGTCGGAACTTACCCGACAAGGAATTTCGCTACCTTAGGACCGTTATAGTTACGGCCGCCGTTTACTGGGGCTTCAATTGAGAGCTTCTCCTTACGGATAACCCCTCCTCTTAACCTTCCAGCACCGGGCAGGTGTCAGCCCCTATACTTCGCCTTGCGGCTTCGCAGAGACCTGTGTTTTTGCTAAACAGTCGCTTGGATCTATTCACTGCGGCTCTCTCGGGCTTTAACACCCTAATAGAGCACCCCTTCTCCCGAAGTTACGGGGTCATTTTGCCGAGTTCCTTAACGAGAGTTCTCCCGCGCGTCTTAGAATTCTCTTCTCGCCTACCTGTGTCGGTTTACGGTACGGGCACCTCTCACCTCGCTAGAGGCTTTTCTAGGCAGTGTAGGATCAGGAACTTCGCTACTAAATTTCGCTCGCCATCACAGCTCAGCCTTCACAAGAGGCGGATTTGCCTACCTCTTAGCCTAACTGCTTGGACGCACATTTCCATCAGTGCGCTTACCCTACCTTACTGCGTCCCCCCATTACTCAAACGGTGAGGAGGTGGTACAGGAATTTCGACCTGTTGTCCATCGCCTACGCTTTTCAGCCTCGGCTTAGGTCCCGACTTACCCTGAGAGGACGAGCCTTCCTCAGGAAACCTTGGGCTTTCGACGGAGGGGATTCTCACCCCTCTTTTCGCTACTCATACCGGCATTCTCACTTCTAAGCGCTCCACTAGTCCTTACGGTCTAACTTCGCTGCACTTAGAACGCTCCCCTACCACTGACACCTAAGGTGTCAATCCATAGCTTCGGTGATACGTTTAGCCCCGGTACATTTTCGGCGCAGAGTCACTCGACCAGTGAGCTATTACGCACTCTTTAAATGGTGGCTGCTTCTAAGCCAACATCCTGGTTGTCTGGGCAACTCCACATCCTTCTCCACTTAACGTATACTTTGGGACCTTAGCTGATGGTCTGGGCTGTTTCCCTCTTGACTACGGATCTTAGCACTCGCAGTCTGACTCCCGAGGATAAGTAATTGGCATTCGGAGTTTGACTGAATTCGGTAATCCTGTGGGGACCCCTAGTCCAATCAGTGCTCTACCTCCAATACTCTCACCTCGAGGCTAGCCCTAAAGCTATTTCGGGGAGAACCAGCTATCTCCGTGTTCGATTGGCATTTCACCCCTACCCACACCTCATCCCCGCATTTTTCAACATGCGTGGGTTCGGGCCTCCATTCAGTGTTACCTGAACTTCACCCTGGACATGGGTAGATCACACGGTTTCGGGTCTACGACCACGTACTCATTCGCCCTATTCAGACTCGCTTTCGCTGCGGCTCCGCCTTCTCAGCTTAACCTTGCACGTAATCGTAACTCGCCGGTTCATTCTACAAAAGGCACGCCATCACCCAGCCTTTTCCAAAGGAAAAGACATCGGGCTTTGACTACTTGTAGGCACACGGTTTCAGGATCTCTTTCACTCCCCTCCCGGGGTGCTTTTCACCTTTCCCTCACGGTACTGGTTCACTATCGGTCACTAGGAAGTATTTAGCCTTGGGAGATGGTCCTCCCGGATTCCGACGGGGTTTCACGTGTCCCGCCGTACTCAGGATACACTCTGGAGGAAATGAAGTTTCGATTACAGGGCTGTTACCTTGTCTCGCGGACCTTTCCAGATCGCTTCGTCTACTTCATTTCTTTGTAACTCCGTATAGAGTGTCCTACAACCCCAAGGGGCAAGCCCCTTGGTTTGGGCTGTTTCCGTTTCGCTCGCCGCTACTCAGGAAATCGATAATTTCTTTCTCTTCCTCCGGGTACTTAGATGTTTCAGTTCCCCGGGTCTGCCTCCTCATAGCCTATGTATTCAGCTATGGGTACCATCCCATTACGGATGGTGGGTTCCCCCATTCGGATATCTCTGGATCAAAGCTTACTTACAGCTCCCCAAAGCATTTCGGTGTTCGTCCCGTCCTTCTTCGGCTCCTAGTGCCAAGGCATTCACCGTGCGCCCTTTCTAACTTAACCTAATTTTTTCGTAATAAGCGGCGGATCTCTTCGTCAGCAGCATTCAGAACTTATCCTCATGCACCCAAAAGTGCACTCCGGTAATTTCTTCACTTGCTTCCTCGATCTCCTTGCTTCTTCCGAAAAAATACCTGGTGTCTTTTTACAAAAACACCTGTTAAAAGGATTTCTACGTCGAATTGAATTCTTGACTACTCAAATTTACCTTCACGTTTTTACAAACTTTCCGGTAAAACTTAAATGTGTTGTTATTGTTGTTATCTAGTTTTCAAAGAACGAAAAGCCAATTGATAAGCTTCGTATTTCTTCGTCAGCGGCGTGTGCCAATCGTCCTCATGTACCTTATGTACATTCCGGGGATTGTCCCACTTGCTTTCTCGAACTACTTGCTTCTAAATTGCCTTTATTAAATTGGAAGATTATTCTTCCAAAACTGAACACACAGCGTAAGCGTACTTCTACTAATGAAAGCAAAAGTATCGACTAGAGTTTTAACTCCATAGAAAGGAGGTGATCCAGCCGCACCTTCCGATACGGCTACCTTGTTACGACTTCACCCCAATCATCTGTCCCACCTTAGGCGGCTGGCTCCTAAGTAAACTTAGGTTACCCCACCGACTTCGGGTGTTACAAACTCTCGTGGTGTGACGGGCGGTGTGTACAAGGCCCGGGAACGTATTCACCGTGGCATGCTGATCCACGATTACTAGCAATTCCGGCTTCATGCAGGCGAGTTGCAGCCTGCAATCCGAACTGAGAATGGCTTTATGGGATTGGCTCGACCTCGCGGTTTTGCGACCCTTTGTACCATCCATTGTAGCACGTGTGTAGCCCAGGTCATAAGGGGCATGATGATTTGACGTCATCCCCACCTTCCTCCGGTTTATCACCGGCAGTCACCTTAGAGTGCCCAACTGAATGCTGGCAACTAAGATCAAGGGTTGCGCTCGTTGCGGGACTTAACCCAACATCTCACGACACGAGCTGACGACAACCATGCACCACCTGTCACTTTGTCCCCCGAAGGGGAAAGCCCTATCTCTAGGGTGGTCAAAGGATGTCAAGACCTGGTAAGGTTCTTCGCGTTGCTTCGAATTAAACCACATGCTCCACTGCTTGTGCGGGCCCCCGTCAATTCCTTTGAGTTTCAACCTTGCGGTCGTACTCCCCAGGCGGAGTGCTTAATGTGTTAACTTCGGCACTAAGGGCATCGAAACCCCTAACACCTAGCACTCATCGTTTACGGCGTGGACTACCAGGGTATCTAATCCTGTTTGCTCCCCACGCTTTCGCGCCTCAGCGTCAGTTACAGACCAGAGAGTCGCCTTCGCCACTGGTGTTCCTCCATATATCTACGCATTTCACCGCTACACATGGAATTCCACTCTCCTCTTCTGTACTCAAGTCCCCCAGTTTCCAATGGCCGCTCGTGGTTGAGCCACGAGATTTCACATCAGACTTAAAGGACCGCCTGCGCGCGCTTTACGCCCAATAATTCCGGACAACGCTTGCCACCTACGTATTACCGCGGCTGCTGGCACGTAGTTAGCCGTGGCTTTCTGGTTAGGTACCGTCAAGGTACCGCCCTATTTGAACGGTACTTGTTCTTCCCTAACAACAGAACTTTACGACCCGAAGGCCTTCATCGTTCACGCGGCGTTGCTCCGTCAGACTTTCGTCCATTGCGGAAGATTCCCTACTGCTGCCTCCCGTAGGAGTCTGGGCCGTGTCTCAGTCCCAGTGTGGCCGATCACCCTCTCAGGTCGGCTACGCATCGTCGCCTTGGTAAGCCATTACCTTACCAACTAGCTAATGCGCCGCGGGCCCATCCCGTAGTGTTAGGTAAAACCCAACTTTTACTTTTCTGTCAGGTGACAAAAAAGATTATCCGGTATTAGCTTCGGTTTCCCGAAGTTATCCCAGTCTACAGGGCAGGTTGCCCACGTGTTACTCACCCGTCCGCCGCTAAATTTTGAGAGCAAGCTCTCAAAATTCCGCTCGACTTGCATGTATTAGGCACGCCGCCAGCGTTCGTCCTGAGCCAGGATCAAACTCTCCATTAAAGTGTTGTTTGATTTAGCTCTTCTTACATAAGATGTGTTTGCTTCGACGTTAGTCGGGCTCCCACTCCTATTTCTTGCATTGACGAGATATTACTATCTCTACTTCGCTTGGCTGTGTGTTCAGTTTTCAAAGAACAATATAGTAGACTTTAAACCCTCTCTTCATAGAGACAAGAGTGAGTATTTATTCGCCTCATCGCCTAATGGCGACTAAAATAATATACCATAGTGACAATGCAATGTCAATAACTTTTCAAAGTCATTTATAGTTTGTCTTTAGCGACAAGAATTATCATACCACTTCAGATGCTAACATTCAATATATTTTTTTCAATAATCTACAATAATCTATCCTATAACAAAAAATCCTAAAACAGAAAGGGGAAGACACAAAATAATATCCCTTATTTTGTGTCTTCCCCTTAATAGTTATCAATGTAAAGATTTTCTCAGTAAACATTATTACTCAAATAAATAATGTTATTCTACTTCTTTATTTCTCATCTGTGGAAATAAAAGTACATCTCTAATTGAAGCTGAATTCGTTAATAGCATAACTATGCGATCAATTCCGATACCCAGTCCTCCTGTTGGCGGCATTCCATGTTCTAACGCTTCGACAAAATCCTCATCCATCATATGTGCTTCGTCATCACCTTGAGCACGTTCTACTAATTGCGCTTCGAAACGTTCCCGTTGATCTATTGGATCATTTAATTCAGTAAAGGCATTAGCATGTTCTCTGCCGACAATAAACAATTCAAAACGATCAGTAAACCTTTGATCTTCTGGATTCTTCTTAGCTAATGGTGAAATAGCTAATGGATGACCATAAATAAATGTAGGTTGGATTAACTTTTCTTCTACAAAGTACTCGAAAAATTCGTTAACGACGTGACCATATGTCATTGTTTCTTTTATCGGCACCTTATGGTCCTTAGCAATTTTCCGGGCTTCTTCATCTGTCATTTCACCCCAAAAGTCTACACCAGCATATTCTTTAATTGCATCTACCATATGAAGCCTTTTCCATTCAGGTTTTAAATTTATTTCATAATCACCATATTGAACAGTTGTTGAGCCTAGCACTTCTTCCGCGATGTGCGCAACTAAATTTTCTGTAAGTTTCATAATATCTTTATAATCGGCATACGCTTCGTATAATTCAATCATTGTAAACTCTGGATTGTGTCTTGTAGATACGCCTTCATTTCTAAATACTCGGCCAATTTCATAAACTTTTTCTAAACCACCAACAATTAAACGCTTGAGGTGCAGTTCAATCGCAATACGCATATAAAGTTCCATATCAAGTGCATTATGGTGTGTAATAAACGGCTTAGCTGTTGCACCACCAGGAATAGAATGCATCATTGGCGTTTCAACCTCTAAATAACCATTCAGGTCTAAGTAATTTCTCATTGATTTTATAATTTTACTTCTAATAACAAACGTATTTCTTACCTCTGGATTCATGATTAAATCAACATAGCGTTGACGATATCTTTGTTCGACGTCTTTTAAACCATGGAATTTATCTGGCAAAGGTCGCAACGATTTTGTTAGTATTTGAAAGTCTTTTGCTTTTACGGAAAGTTCACCAACTTTCGTCTTAAAAGCAACGCCTGTAATCCCAACAATATCTCCAAGATCAATTGTATCAAAAATCTCGTATTGCTCATCACCAATGGCATCTTTGCGCACATAAATTTGAACTTGTCCTGTTAAGTCTTGTACATGAGCAAAGCCCGCTTTTCCTTTTCCCCTCTTAGTCATAATACGACCCGCTATAGTTACTTCTACTTCTCTTTCTTCTAACTCTTCTTTTGATAACGGTCCAAATTGCGCTCCCATTGAACCAGCTGTATGAGTTCGTTCGAAACGTTTTCCAAATGGGTCCAAGCCTTGATTAAATAATTTTTTTAATTTTTCTCTCCTTACAAGTAATTGGTCATTTAACTCTAATTCATTTGACATCCATCTCATCTCCTAGGCTATTATCTTTGTCGAGCATTCGCTATCTATGTAAAGGTGCTATCTTTTTATTTTCAATTGCAGTTTTTCCGTTCAATATTAGAAGAAAACTGCCAGCGGCTTGCTGGCAGTTACTAATCACAGAGGTATTATAGGTCAGATAAGATTGCTTGTCAAATTAAAGAACTATCATTTCTTTTTCTTGTCCCATTTCAATTTCTTCTACAAAACGAAACAATACTTCATTAATATCTTGCTTAAATTCAAATTGATTAATTTGATCTTTAACTTTTGTTGCACCAGGCATTCCTTTTATATACCAAGCAACATGCTTTCTCATTTCTCGTACGGCAATTCGTTCACCTTTAAGGTCAATAAGGCGATCTAAATGAAGCATACATACGTTAACTTTCTCACGAAAACTTGGATCAGCACTAAGCTCACCTGTTTCTAAATATTGAATAGTACGATACAACATCCATGGATTCCCTAAAGCTGCCCTACCGATCATGACACCGTCTGCTCCGGTAGTTTCAAGTAAACGTTTCGCGTCTTGTGGGGTTTTCACATCTCCGTTTCCAATAACAGGGATGCTAACTGCCTCTTTCACTTGTCTAATAATGTCCCAATCAGCTGTGCCTTCATACATTTGTGACCTTGTCCTACCATGAACAGCTACAGCTTGACCACCAGCTCTTTCTATGGCTTGAGCATTTTGGACAGCGAATATATGTTGCTTGTCCCAACCTGTTCTCATTTTTACCGTAACTGGCTTGTCACAGGCGTCAACAACAGCTGCAACCATTTCATAAATTTTTTCTGGATCTAGAAGCCACTTCGCACCTGCATCACATTTTGTTAATTTCGGTACAGGGCAACCCATATTTATATCGATAATATCGGCATTCGTTTGTTTATCAACAACTTTCGCCGCTTCCACCAGTGTTTTTTTGTCGCCCCCAAAGATTTGTAAACTTAATGGCTTTTCTCGTTCATCTACAAATAGCATTTTCAGTGATTTTTCATTTTTATATAAAATTGCTTTGTCACTGACCATCTCTGCACATACTAAACCTGCTCCAAATTCTTTGGCAATCAATCGAAACGCTGGATTACAGACACCGGCCATCGGTGCTAGTACAACTGGATTTTTCATAACAATATCGCCTATTTTTAACACGGTTGCCACCTCTTAACTATTATTAATTTATTGATTTTAAATCTTCTCTAGCAATATTCAGGGCAATCGAAATTTGATCAATAAGTTCATCTGTCGGAACACGGTTGCCACGTTCAATTTCTCCCATTACAGAAACAGACACTCCTAACTCTGTCGCAAGTTGCTCCTGAGTAAATCCTTTAAGCTTTCGAAATGCTCTTATTCTTCTTCCCCAAATAAACTCTTCCATAACCGAACACCCTCTTTATCAGATAGTTCATTAAATACTTGTTCTATGGATTTCCCAATTGACGGAAAGTACATGTTTGAATTCAGTTCTCTTAATGGGATCATCACAAATCCTCTCTCAAACATCCTTGAATGAGGAATACTTAATTGCTCCATTTCAATAGTCTCTTCATTATATAACAAAATGTCAAGGTCTAGAGTCCGCGGGCCCCAGTGGACATTGTACTCTCTCCCCGCCTGATTTTGAATTTGTTGTGTTCGTTCCAATAATTGTAACGGTGTATAAGAGGTCTTTATCTTAACAACCATATTTAAAAAATTTGCTTGATCTACAACGCCAATTGGTGTTGTCTCATATATAGATGAGCGCTTGCCAACGGAAATACATTGATCATCATTTAGACTATTAACAGCAAAATTTAAAAACTGAAATCGGTCTCCCAAATTTGAACCTAAGGATAAAAAAACCACATTGCTCTTATTCATATTTCCCACGTGCTATTTCAACAGCTACCGAGTGATAATGTCCAGCGATTGGCGGATTCGGCTTCACTATTTTTATTATACTATTTTTTACTAAAGGGAAATTACTTACTAATTCTTCAGCAATTTTTTCCGCAACAGCCTCGACTAGTTTCAATGGAGGACCTTCAACAACTGCTTTTACTAATGCGTAAACTTCTGCATAGTTAATCGTCTTTGATAAATCATCTGTTTTACCTGCCTCTTTTAAGTCAATTTCCAGAACGACATCGACAAAAAATCGTTGACCTAGCTTCGTTTCTTCTGGAAATACACCATGGTAACCGTAAAACTCCATTTGATTCAAAAAAATCTTATCCATGAGTATCCCCCTTTTTTCCAGTCAAAATATCCATCATTTGCATAGCTCTTGATATTTGTAAAACATCATGAACACGCATAATATGGCACCCTTTTATCATTCCGTAACAAACCGTCGCCTGAGTACCTTCTAATCGTTCTTCCGGAGGTAAAGTTAAAGCAGTGCCGATCATTGATTTTCTAGATGCACCTAACACAACCGGGAAACCTAATTCGACAATCCTATCTAAATTTTTCATAATTTCAATATTTTCTTCGTATGTTTTTCCAAAGCCAATACCTGGGTCTAAAATGATTTTTTCTCTTTCAACCCCAGCTTCTTCACACGTCATAATACTTTCTTTGAGATCAGCTAAAACATCTGGAACTAAATCTTGGTACGCTGACTTATGACGGTTGTGAGTAATAATAATTGGCACTCTGTTACTTGCGGCGACTTCTGCAATTTTCGGTTCTGCTTTTGTACCCCAAATGTCATTAATAATTGACGCACCTGCTTCAATCGCTTGTTTGGCCACTTCCGATTTATAAGTATCAATTGAAATCGGAACGCCTACAACGTTTGATACCGCTTGAATAATTGGAACGACACGATTAATTTCTTCTTCTTCACTAACCTTATTAGCGCCTGGTCTTGTCGATTCACCACCGATATCAATGATATCTGCTCCTTCTTCTACCATCTTAATCGCCCGTTGAACCGCTCTATCTAATTGATTATATTTCCCACCATCCGAAAAAGAGTCTGGAGTTATATTTAGAATACCCATTATTAGCGTTTTATTTGATAAGTCTAATTGGTAAGCACCACATTTGATGATTGCTGATTTCAGCACGCATTCACGTCCTTTCGTTCATTTCTTTAATCGCTGATAATTGCTTGTTTTTATATTTTTCATATAAAAATTGTAACTGAGTAGTCACTTTTTTATCACTCTTGTACTCACAGCTATCAACAGCCTTAATCGAGACGATTTCCTGAATAGAATTTGTAATAAAAACCTCATCAGCACTATATAAATCTTCCTTAAAATAAAGCCCTTCAAAGCAACTAAGTTTGTTTTTTTTCAAAAGTTCAATAATAAATTTTCTTGTTATTCCATTCAAAATGCCTGTACTAATAGAAGGGGTATACACTTGACCGTTCTTTACCCAAAAAACATTAGAAACAACACCTTCGGCAATATGACCATCTTTTGTTAAAAAAATACCTTCATGACCAATATCCGGGACTTCTCTCTTGCCGAGAATACTATTCAAATAATGATGGGACTTTAACCGCTCCGCTCCTTCAGGAGTATTTCGGGGAGTCTTTAACAGCATCGCCTGCTTCACTTTAGGGAGGGGTTCATTAATCGGTTTCATAAAAATAAGGATTGTTGGTGAAGTATAGGCCTCTGTTTGTAACCCGATTGGTGCTTCCCCTGCTGAGACATTAAGTCGAACATAAGCGTCTTTCAGTTGGTTTAATAATAATAGCTCTGACATGATCGAAGTTAGTTCTTCCCTACTGAGCTTAAGGATAATATTTAATTGTTTTACACTGTGCTCTAATCGTTGAAAATGGTCATTCAGTAAAAATGAATGACCATCATAAATGCGAAATGTTTCAAATACTCCAAGTCCGTATAAAAAACCATGGTCAAATGGGGAGATTTTTGCTTCAGTTTCTAAAACGAATTCACCATTTATATACATATACATATAATTACCTCGAATAAAATTCAATGAATTTTTTTAATATTTTTTTTCCATCTACTGTCATAATTGATTCTGGATGGAATTGGACTCCCTCAATCGGAAAGTTTTTATGGCGTATTGCCATAATTTCACCTTCCTTTGTTTCCGCTGAAATCTCAAAGCAAAGGGGAAGCGTTTCCCGTTTTACAATCAGCGAATGATATCTCGTTGCTGTAATTGGTGATGGAATCCCTGCAAAAATTGTTTTTCCATCATGAGACATTTCAGAAGTTTTTCCATGCATAAGCCGGTCTGCTCGAATAACTTCGCCACCAAAAACTTGAGCGATTGACTGATGGCCTAGACAAACACCGAAAATAGGGATTTTTCCTGCAAAGTGCTTGATTGCCTCCATACTTATACCTGCTTCATTTGGGCTGCGCGGCCCAGGTGAAATCATTAAAAAAGTAGGGTTTAACTGTTCAATTTCTTTAATTGTAATTTTATCATTTCGCTTTACTACAAGCTCATGACCCATTTCCCCTAAATATTGTACTAAATTGTACGTAAATGAATCATAATTATCAATCATGACTATCATTCTTATTCCTCCTCAGCTACTAAGGCATCTTCAAGAAATTAAGTGATCACTTATTTTCTTGGAGATGCCATACCTAACTTTTTCTCAACTTCGCTCAACTCTTTCGCTTTCCATAACGCCACCGCTTTTTTTAACGATTCTTTATATTCAGCATCTGGCTTAGAATCAATCACAATTCCTGCACCAGCCTGAACATGTGCATAGCCATCTTTGGCTAACAGCGTCCGAATCGTAATGTTCAATTCCATATTACCATTATAACCGATCCAACCTATAGAGCCAGTATAAATTCCTCGACGCACAGTTTCCAACTCTTCGATGATTTCCATTGTCCGAACTTTTGGCGCTCCAGTAATTGTTCCGCCTGGGAAAGTCGCTTCAATAACATCGTATAAATCAAATTTAGGATCTAGTTTTCCTCTTACATTAGAGACAATATGCATAACATGGGAGTACTTTTCAATCACCATTAATTCATTTACTTCCACCGTTCCATAGCGACTAACTCTTCCTAGATCATTTCTTTCTAGATCAACAAGCATAACATGTTCAGCTTTTTCTTTTTCATCTTCAATTAAAGTCTTTGCTAAGCGCTCATCTTCTAAAGCGTCTTTCCCCCTAGACCTTGTTCCAGCTATTGGTCGAGTACTTATCTCTTCACCTTGTTTTTTAACCAATAGTTCTGGAGAAGCACTTACAAGTTGAAAAAAAGGCGTTTGTAAATAACTCATATACGGCGAAGGATTTATTTCGCGAAGTTTTTCATAAATGTGTAATGGATGAGTTTGCAATTTTTTTTCTTGGCGAACCGATAAATTGACTTGAAAAACATCACCAGTCTCAATATAGTCTTGGACTTTACCGACGGCATTCTTAAAAGCTTCTTCACTAAGAGATGTGCTCCAACATTCATCTTCTTTTAGTTCTTCCTGATATTCCCAGTCTACTTTAGAAGCTGGTCTTAACCAAAGCTTTTCTAGCGCTTCTAATCGCTTTTCGGCTGTCTCCTTTTCTCCCTCTTTATAATGGGTAATTATCCAAAATCGCTCACTTTTATGATCATAAATAAAGACATCATCAAAGATTAGGAAAAATAAATCCTCTGTTCCTAAATCATCGTTACTTAAATTAGCTATTTTTTCGATTTGCCTGACAAGATCATAGCTAAGGAAACCAATTGCACCACCTTGGAATTCTGGAAGACTTTCATCTACTTCTGTCTTGTAGTTATTCATCCACTCTTTCATTGATAAAAGTAATCGCCCTTTTTTTGTTAAGATTTTATTATCTACCGAAATCGTCAGTTCATCATTTTTGCCTGATAACACTGCCCAAGGGTCAAGTCCAATAATTGTATAATTACCACCCCGACCACTTTCTAAAAGCACATGATATTCTTTTCCCTTTGAAAGCTCTTTATATTTCGCAAAAAAATCAAAGTTTTTAGCTTGAAAAGACCTACCTACTGGTAAGCGTTGAATTAATTGATTCGAGAAGGTTTGTCCCAAAATAACGTCCACACTCCACATAAAACTTATTTGTTTTGTTTTTATAGTATTTCTACTTTTATATTATCGTAACGGTCAGCAGAGTGATAGTGCAAGCATTAAGAAAAATACATCATACTCATTCATAGAAAAAGCAGCCCCAAAGGACTGCTGTTTTAAATGGTAAGAAAGCATAAAGTTTTCGTGTCTGTCTAGCTTCAGCGCCTAGCCGCTCGAGGTCACTTCACCCAAATACATGTAGCCAAAAAGCGGGCTACATGTATTTGGCCTCCAGCGCTTGTCGCGGCTGACCAAGGCGCTTGCGCTTTTTTTAATATTTTAATCTTCAAATTGATAGAGCGCAGTACTTAAATATCTTTCACCATTACTTGGTATAATCGCTACTACTTTTTTGCCTTTACCAAGCTTTTTCGCTAATTTTAGAGCTGCAGCAATTGCCGCACCAGAAGAAATTCCACCTAGGATACCTTCTTCTTTTGCTGCACGTCGCGCATATTCAAAAGCTTCATCGCTCGTAATTTGAATAACTTCATCATAAATTTCAGTGTTTAAAATATCCGGTATAAAACCTGCACCAATTCCTTGGATTTTGTGCGGACCAGGTTTACCACCTGATAAAATTGGTGAATCTGTTGGTTCAACTGCGACAATATGCAAGTTAGGGAATTTCGCTTTCAAAACTTCTCCTGCGCCAGTAATTGTTCCACCAGTACCGATACCAGAAACAAATCCATCTAACTGATCGCCTACCTGCTCGATAATCTCTGGGCCAGTTGTTAAGCGATGTACTTCAGAGTTCGCTTCATTTTCAAATTGTTGTGGCATAAAATAGCCATTTTCTTTTGCTAATTCAGTTGCTTTACGGATTGCACCGCCCATTCCATCAGGACCTGGTGTCAATACTAATTCAGCTCCGTAGGCACGAAGTAAATTACGACGCTCTAAACTCATTGTTTCAGGCATCACCAAAATCGATCGGTAACCTTTTGCAGCCGCAACCATCGCTAAACCAATTCCTGTGTTTCCACTTGTTGGTTCAATAATTGTATCGCCTTTTTTGAGTTTACCCATCTTTTCTCCAGCTTCTACCATCGCTAGAGCAATACGGTCTTTTACACTGCTTCCTGGGTTCATATATTCAAGCTTCAAGTAAATATCTGCATGTTCTTCTGTTACTAGACGGTTTAATTTCACTAATGGAGTTTGACCAATTAATTCTAAAATCGAATTTGCTATTTTCATAATAAAGTCCTCCTGCATTTTTATTTTTAATGCCAAGTAAATTGATTGGTTTAATTAATTTAAACTTATCAGAGGTTCCTTATACTGTCAAGATTTTTTTCGGCTGAGCGCATCTCATAATATCAATAAATTAGCCATAATAGCATTATGAAATTCTAAGAACTCGTCCTAGCTTTGTTAAAGCATCGGGAAAGCAGGTGGAGTTTCAACTCCACCTGCTTAGAGGAGGGACTTCATCATTACATGCAAAAGTGATTTCTTAAATTAAATTATTTAGCTTCATCACGCAATTTTTCTAGCTCACTTTTTGTAAAGATATACTTCTCATTACAAAAATGACACTCTGTTTCGGCCCCTTTTTCTATTTCAATCATATCAGAAATTTCATCTTTCCCTAGGGAAAGTATTGCTTGGGAAATCCGCGCTTTCGAACATTTACAGGCAAACGTAACATCCATTTTGTCTAAGATTTTGACATTTTCATCACCTAACAAGGCACATACAAGTTCTTCAGGAGGCATTCCGGCTTCTATTAACTTTGAAACTGGAGGTAATGTACTTAGTCTTTTTTCAATAATAGTAATTGTTTCATCATTTGCTCCAGGCATAAGTTGAATAATAAAACCTCCAGATGCAAGAATAGAACCATCAGGATTAACAAGAACACCAACACCAACAGAAGCTGGGGTTTGTTCTGACGAGGCATAATAATAGGTGAAGTCTTCACCTAACTCACCTGAAATAAGTGGCACACTTCCTGTAAAATGATCCCTCATTCCTAAATCTTTTACGACAGCGAGCATTCCCTCTTTACCAACCGCCCGAGCTACATCCAATTTGCCATGCTCATTTAACTCAAAGTCAACTTTGGGATTTCCTACATAACCCCTCGTTTCACCCTTAGCATTGCTATCGACAATAATCACACCAATCGGACCGTTACCCTCTATTTTTACAGTTAATTTTTCTTCTCCTTTTAGCATCGCTGCCATCATTGTCGAAGCAGTCATTGCCCTTCCTAGGGCCGCTGATGCTGTTGGCCAAGTTTCGTGACGCTTTACTGCTTCATTTACCATTGCTGTTGTCTTTATGGCATACGCTCTCACTGTTCCTTCAAATCCAATTGCTTTCACTAAGTAATCTGACATATTTTCCACCTTATTCGATATTTTTCATATAAATCATTTTCAAACCCTTTAAAGTTAAAAAAGGATCAACAACATCAACAACCGTTGATTCTTTTGCGATTAGTGGCGCCAATCCACCGGTAGCTATAACAGTCGGAGAATGCTTGGTTTGCAACTTCATACGATTAACAATACCCTCAACTTGTCCAACATAACCATATAAAATACCAGATTGCATCGCACTCACAGTATTTTTACCAATAACATCTTTTGGTTTGGCAATTTCAATACGCGGTAGCTTAGAAGCTCGATTATAAAGGGCCTCTGTCGATATACCTATCCCAGGGGCTATTGCTCCACCCATGTATTGCTTTTCTTCGTTAATATAACAGTATGTAGTAGCTGTACCAAAATCAACAATAATTAGAGGGCTCCCATAGGCCTCAATAGCGGCAACAGCATTTACAATTCTGTCAGCACCCACTTCTTTCGGATTATCGTATTTAATGTTTAAACCTGTTTTAATACCAGGGCCAATAATCATTGGTGTAATCGAAAAATATTTTTTACACATTCGCTCTAAGGCGTACATAATTGGTGGTACAACAGAAGAGATTATAATTCCATCAATAGCTTTCATTGTTAATTCCTCATTTGCAAACAATTGCTTGATTAACATTCCAAACTCATCTTCGGTTTTTTGACGGTTCGTCTCAACTCGCCAATTATATTTAAGTTCCTCACCATCATAAACACCTAATACAATGTTTGTATTACCAACGTCTAAAACAAATATCATCTTTTGTCACCCGCTTCTAGGATTATAATTACACAGCTAGTGAATTTCATCATACTTATTATTAGCCACATCAAGTTACTAGTGTTACCTAGTAACTTCTAGTGCCGTTGAATCTGCATGATAAAATTCATTTAAGTATAAATAGTTATTAAGAAAAAAATGAATACCTATTTGGTTTGAAAAACGCAAGAGTCAGACTATGAAAAAAAGGTGCCCCTGTAAGACACCCTTTCCCAATTTTTATTCTTTTTTAATATCTTCTTCTGAATTATCCGGCTTTTCATCCGTCGAATCTTCAGACTTATCAATAGTTTCTTCATTCGTTTCATTTTCAGGAAGAAACTCTGATGGTTTTTCTTCGTCTTCTTTCTTTGCATGAATATTTACTTTAACGTCTTCCGGTTGTTCACCGTCAACAGTTTTTGTTTCACTTTTTTCGTTTTTATTATTAGTGTGGTGATTTTCGGGAAGCTTACCGTCATTCACTAGTGACTTAATCTGCTCAGCATCTAATGTTTCTATTTCCAATAAGGTTTTCGCAACTAGTTCCAATTTATCCTTATGTTCCAATAGAATACTTTTACAACGCTCATAGCTTGCTTTAACAATAGCTTGCATCTCCTGATCAATTTCATAGGCGATTGCATCACTATAGTTTTGCTCATTATTAATGTCACGTCCAAGGAAAACATTACCACCTTGAACTGAACCAAACTGCATTGGACCTAGTTTGTCACTCATTCCATACTCAGTTACCATTTTGCGGGCTATAGCAGTCACTCGTTGAAAATCATTATGAGCTCCTGTGCTAGCCTCTCCAAAAATAACTTCTTCAGCCACACGGCCACCTAATAAGCCGACAATTTTATCTAATAACTCCGGCTTTGTCATAAAGTAGCGATCTTCTTTCGGAAGCATGACAGCATATCCACCCGCTTGACCACGAGGAACAATCGTTACTTTATGAACCATATCCGCATTCTCAAGTTTCACTCCAACAACGGTATGACCCGCTTCGTGATAAGCAACAATCTGTTTCTCTTTTTCGGAAATAATTTTGTTTTTCTTAGCCGGACCAGCAATAACTCGGTCAATGGCTTCTTCAAGGTCAGTCATATCAATTTTTTTCTTTTCATAACGGGCCGCAACTAAAGCTGCTTCGTTTAATAAATTTTCTAAATCCGCTCCAGAAAAACCTGGTGTGCGCGTTGCAATTGTTTTTAAATTAACATCTTCAGCGAAAGGCTTATTACGAGAATGTACTTTTAGGACTTCTTCACGACCTTTTACATCCGGATTGCCTACTAAAATTTGACGGTCGAAACGACCAGGACGAAGTAAGGCTGGATCTAAAATGTCAGCACGATTTGTCGCTGCAATCATGATAATCCCTTCGTTAGCACCAAAACCATCCATCTCAACAAGTAATTGGTTTAACGTTTGTTCACGCTCGTCATGCCCACCGCCTAAACCAGCGCCACGCTGACGACCGACTGCATCAATTTCATCAATAAAAATGATACAAGGAGCATTTTTCTTGGCATTTTCAAATAAATCACGGACACGTGATGCACCTACCCCAACGAACATCTCTACAAAATCAGAACCACTGATAGAGAAAAATGGAACGCCTGCTTCACCAGCAACGGCACGAGCAATTAATGTTTTACCAGTACCTGGAGGTCCAACCAAAAGTACCCCTTTAGGAATCTTAGCACCTAGTGCCTCATACTTAGTCGGATCTTTCAAGAACTCAACAACTTCTATTAGCTCTGCCTTTTCTTCATCCGCACCAGCAACATCTTTAAATTTCGCTTTCTTTTTCTCATCATAAAGCTTTGCTTTACTTTTCCCAAAGTTCATAACACGGCCTCCGCCGCCTTGTGATTGACTTAAAAGGAAAAAGAATAAAACAAAAATAATCACAAACGGAATCATGGTCGTAAAGAACGTAACCCACCCACTAGTTTGTTCAGGTTCTAACACGTCTAAAGTTGTCTCACCTCTTGTTGCAGATGCAAGAATTTCTCCAATAGCTATGTCCGATGTAGGTACATTAACGACAAAAGACTCTTCTTCAGTCATCCCTTTTAGCTTTCCACGAATGACAAAAATATTCCCGGCTGGTTGCATTGTAATCGGTCCAACCTGACCTTGTTCTAACTTCGTTTGAAACTCACCATATGTCATAGGCTTTGTTTCAGTTTGCGGTGCATTAAAGAAACTAACGATACCGACAATGACTAAAAATATTAATAAATAAAAGACTGTATTTCTAAAAATTCGATTCATTCTTTACCTCCTCCCACTACCAATAAAGCTCAGATAATATTATCATAAAAGTATAAAAGCTCACAATATTTTACCCTTGATATATCTCAGGTTTTAAAATACCTATGTAAGGCAAGTTACGATAACGCTCTGCATAGTCTAAACCATAACCAACAACAAATTCATCAGGTACAATAAATCCGACCACATCAGGTATCAAATCAACTTTGCGACCTTTAGGTTTATCCAATAGCGTGACAACTTTTACCGATTTTGCTTTTCGATAGTGAAATAAATCAACTAAATAGTTAAGCGTAAGTCCACTGTCAATAATATCTTCAATAATTAACACATCGCGTCCCTCAACAGAGGTATTTAAATCTTTAATAATCTTAACTTCCCCAGAAGAAACGATTTCATTACCGTAACTGGATACGTCCATAAAATCCATTTCTAAATGGCCTTCCATTCTTTTTATGAGGTCACTCATAAATGGCATTGCGCCTTTCAAAATACCAACTACAAGCGGAAAACGATCTTTATATTCTTCAGATAAGGCTGATCCCAATTCCTTTACCTTGGCTTGGATCTCTTCTTCAGAGAGTAGCACTTCTTTAATGTCGTCTTTCATCATAACTTAAAAATTACCCCCTAAAAATAATGTCTAGCTTACTCTTTTCCTCACTCTTGATTTTCATAGTATAAAACGAGAAATTTTTGCGTTTCTTTTGTAGGGCAAGCGAGTGTTGACCTCCTCAACTGAGGCACCCAAATAATTGAGTTATTGCCATCGACGACAACCGGCCACCGATCTCTCTGTTCTCGATCAATTTTCTCATCAATAAACAGTCTCTTCAGTTGTTTTAAACCTTGCATTCCTTTAATCTCTAGACGATCACCTTTTTCCCGAGAGCGTACCATTAAGGGTAGCGTTAATTTTTCTAAATCACAGATAATAACGGATTTATTTAATTTAACACTCGGAGGTAATTCGGTTATTTCCCCAATTATTTTACCCGCTTTAACGCTAACCATCCCTGGGAGAGGCAAATAAACTAGAAAATGTTCAGGCCTATTTATTTCTTTGAATACAAGCGTACATTGATCATAAGACTTCTTGATCACTAAACCTTCTGGAAAAGATAAAAACCCCGAAGGATGTGAATTTTCCAGAAAACTTAAAAACGTATCAATATGTATAGTGGAAATTCCTGGTATTTTTTTACTAGGAAGATAGTTTAATATTAGTTGAAAGCATCTTCTTTGTAAAGCGATTGGACTATTATTGAATTGTGAAATTGAAAGAACTATCTCATTATTACTCTTTTTAATAACAATACGTTCTAGCTCTTTTGCAGCTAGACTCTGTAAAAGGTGTTCATCCTCTAGCATTAGCTCACTTTGTTGTTGGAACTTTAGATGAACTGAAGGGTTTTCTTTCTTTAAAATCGGTAATAACTGATTTCTAATTCGATTTCTCAAATACTTTGCAGTGAAGTTGCTTTGGTCTATTCTTGGCTTAAGCCCTTCTTTTAGGCAGTAGTCGATAATCTCCTCTTTCGAAACACATAAAAAAGGACGAATAATTTCACCATTCTCAAACGGGCGCTTAACACGAATACCCGCTAAGCCAAAACCATATGCGCCTCGAATTTGTCTCATTAATATTGTTTCTATCTGATCATCACCATGATGAGCTAACGCCAAAAAAGTTGCCTTATATTTTATCATTACTTCTTCAAAAAACCGATAGCGACACTCTCTTGCAGCAACTTGTAGACTTACTTTATGATCTTCTTGATATTTTCCTACATTTACTTTTGCTCCTTCAAAAATTATCTTCTTGTCCCGGCAAAACTGCTCTACAAAAAGATAATCTTGTTCTGATTCCTCACCACGAAGTAAATGGTCAACATGAGCAGCAATAATTTTCAGATTCGATAGTTTTTGCTTCTCCATTAAAAAATGGAGCAACGCTAGCGAATCAGGTCCACCAGAAACGCCTACAACAACGGTTATCCCCTCTAATAGTAACGCATGTTTTTTAATAAAGCGGTTAACGATTTGCTTCATAACGGTGGCCAATCCCCTTCCCGAAAGAAAATATAGCTATCGCAAAGACAATACCTCCGGCAATCGCTCCTGCTTGAAGCATTGTTTCGATCCCTAATTCAAGGCCGCTGATATAATTACCTTCGACAAAAGCAATCATTGTATAATAAGCTTTGCTACCCGGTACTAATGGAATAATTCCTGGAATTGTAAATGCTGTGGCTGGAACCCGATACTTCTTTGCTAAAAGATGGGCTACTGTCGCTGCAGTTATTGAGGCCACGCTTGTAGCAAAAATAGCAGTTAGACCGAACTCTGGTAGTGTTCGAAATATTCCCCAAGCAACCATTCCAATCCCCCCCCCATAAAGAAGGGTACTCCTCGGAACACTAAATAAAATTCCGAATGATACAGTAGCAAAAAAACAAACAATCAGTTCAATAATCATTTATATACACCCAACTTTATAAAAATAAACTTATCGCTAAAGCAACTCCGGTAGCAATAGATAACGACGTTATTGTTGCCTCAGCACCACGACTAACACCGGCGACAAGATCGCCACTCATTAAATCTCTAACTGCATTTGTTAACGGGACTCCCGGAACAAGTGGCATTAAAGTACCAATAATAATTTGATTTAAATTTGTTCCAACCCCAAAGAAGACCAAAGCAATAGCAACTGTCCCGCCGATAAATGCAGCCATAAATTCAGCGAAAAACTTTACTCTTAAATATCGTTCAACCTCAATAAGACAGATACTTGCCGTTACCCCGGCCACAAATGCCGGAAACGTATCTTTTATTCCACCGCCAAATAAATAAGAAAAACCTCCACCCGCGACCCCAGAGGCTAAGTGAATCAACCAGATCGGATAATTCATTGGTGCTTTCCGAATTTTCTTAAGTTTTTCATGAGCCTCGTCAGCAGCGATTAAACCAAGGACAAATTCCCGAGAAACTTGATTGACAAGAGTGACTTTGTTTAAATCTTGATACCTGTCATCAACACGGATCATTTGCATCGAATCTCCCTTGCCATCTTCTTCAAAAGAGATAAAAATTCCTGTCGTTGTTACAAAGCTATGTACATTTTTTAGGCCTGCTGCTTTTGCCATCCGTTCTAGCGTTTCTTCAACACGATATGTCTCGGCGCCATATGTAAGCATGATTTCCCCAGCAAGCAAGCATATATCCATCATTTGATCAGCCTTACCCAATAATCCCACCTCTATCAAGAGAAGTCTACATCATTTGTCCAAATAAGTATAGGATATATGCCAGAAGAAGGAAAGACCCAAAAAGAAATGTTTCGATAAAGCCGTTTGATTTTTCTTTTCCTTTTTTTCGAACTTTTATATTTCGTTTTTTAGTCTTAAGAGAAGATTGCTTTACATTAGCCGAAACAACGGAGTGTTTAGATTTGCTTATACATTCTACAACGTCTTTTTTCATTAATTGAGCATTTGGATACTTTCCTTGCAATGCGTTTTGCAACACATTCTCATATTGCATTAAGATTGGCTTAGATCCAATTCTCTCTTTTAAGAGCTTTAAACCTTCAGCATTTTTTTCAAACCGAATTGGGTAACAGATATTGATCATAATCATCGCTACTGCAAATAAATCATAGGTTGGTTCAGCCTTCCTAGTTCCTAATCCCCAATAACCTCGGTCAAAAAACTCTGTATATTCCTTAATTGATCTTCCCATTAGCGTCGTTCCACCAACGTCTAGCCACCTTATTCTTGGCGGCGGCCCAACAACAATTAAATTATCTGGTTTTAAGTCCCCAAAAATCCATCCAGCTTGATGAAGTCGGTCAAGGTCTCCAAGTAGTTGAACGATTAAAATTCCAATCCATTCACTTCCTCTTCCATGGACAAAACTAAGCAGTTCCTGGCCATTCAAATATTCCATTGCATAAAAAGGAACGTTCCCTTCCTTTGTAACCCAGTCATCAACATCTATTAAAGAAGGTCCAAGGACTTGTCCTTGGACCTTTGAAAAATGCTTGAGAACATTGACCTCAGACGTAATCGCCATACTATTTAGACCTAGTTTGAGAGCTACTAATCCAACTGCTGATTCTGCTAAATAAACGGTTCCAGTAGCGCCATTCCCTAACTCCTTGACAATTTTGTATGGGTGTTTATGCCACTTTCCTAGAATTCTAGTTCCCGAAGTTAAATTACATACCTGATTCTTCATGATACTGCTCATCAGAAATCAAACTCCTTCTGCTTTTTCTCGGGAACATCGCAATAGCTTCTTTTAAAGCCGGACCTGTTGGTGTAATTCCTCCTGAAGACAATTTATGAAAAACACCTGTTAACGATTCTATTTTTGGAGTCCAGTTTACTAATTTATCCACTTCTTTTCGTTTCCCTGGAAATGAATATAATGAAAATCGGTTACTTCCAATACGAGAGTTTAAACTAATTGATAGATCCGTCAGCGCTTCTTGGACCATGGCGAGTTTACCTTTCATACTAGCACTTGTATCTACTAATATTAATAGTTCAAGATCCATCGTTTCTCCAAGTTCGTCAACCACCTCCATTACTTGTCCTCGTTTTTCCGGTGGCAGATCTTCTATTTCTTGATTTTTTCCTAGTATTTGTGTCAGTTCCCTATTTACAACACCGTGAATGGTTTGGGTCATGGCTTTTCTAGTAACCATTTGTACGGTTTTTGCTAGCTGTTGAGTATAAACAACCTGGCTTATCCCACCACCAGACAACGCAATTGCTTTTATTTCCTCAATTCCTTGATCACTAATCCGGTCCTCATCGACAACACCGATCACATTAACAGTAATCCCTTGTTCTTTTGCTAAAGCTGCAATAGCAATCGGATCTTCTCCTTGGTTTGAACAACCATCAGTTAATAATAAAATTTGTTTTAATGAGCCTTTTCCCATTGTACTTTCCCCTCCACATTTTCATGAATGTTACCATCATTCACGTTTTTAAAGGGGAATATACTATCATTGTGCTTTTTTCGTTTTGAAGCTTGGTAATTGTTGCATCGGTATCGTCGACCACTTAGGTAAGTTTCGCTTTATTTCGGCAACTACTACCGTCATATCGTCTTCAATGCGATTATCACTTGTTCTAATAACATGTTCAATAATAATATCAGCAACTTCCTGCGGGTCTTCCGACTTTAATTCTGTGATTATCCTCCTCATCCAAACCTCGCTATTTTCAACATGTTTTGGGCCATCAAAAATGCCATCGCTCATCATAATTAGTAAATCTCCAGCCTTAAGCTGTTCAGTAACTACGTCCACTTCAAACTCATTAATGATTCCGATTGGAAGGTTACTAGCTTCAATCTTTAAAACTTTATTTCCTCTTTTGATAAAGCTAGGGGTTGAGCCGATTTTCAAAAATTTAGCTGAAACATCTTGTAAATCAATCATCGCTAAATCTAATGTGGAGAAAATTTCATCTGTTGAACGTAAAGATAAGACAGAATTAATCGATTTAATCGCTACTGTTTCTTCTATGCCAGATTGCAAGATGTTTTGTAGTAACTGCAATGTTTCATTACTTTCTAAGTGTGCTCTTTCGCCATTACCCATACCATCACTAATCGCAACAGCATATTTATTATAGCCAATTTCCATTGTTGAATAACTATCTCCTGAAATCCACGCTCCACCTTTTGCAACAGTTGCAATTCCTGTCTTAATTACAAATTGCTTTGCCGAGCCAAATGATACATTCGTATTTCCATTAGGATAATAGCTTTTTTCAACCTTCTTTACGACAATCGTTTCTTCTAAAATATGAGACAACATTGGCGCAATAATTTTTTCGCATTCTCCATACTCGTTTGTAGAAACGCTAATTTCAATGTCTACATTGCCATCTTCAAGTTGAAAAATTTCTACATGTCCAATATCAACCCCGGCATCCTGAAGCGCATCCAAAATTTGTTCTTCTTGCATTTGCAAGTTTTCACGTTCTTTTTGAATTTCTTTAGCGAAGTCGCCCATTACTTTAGAAACTCCTAATAGCTGGTCCGCAACAAGACGCCTGCTTTCTACCAATTGCTTTTTTAATTTTTTTCCAGCTTGATAATGATTCAATTCATGTTCAATTACTTGAATGACTTTTTCTGACTTTAAACAATATCTAGACCAGTCCGACTTTAAACGTTTAGAAATCTGTTCATCTTCCTCACAACTAACCATAATCTCTTGCATGAAGTTATAGGTTTCATCAAAGTTTTTTGTCCAGCATTGTTGTTTTCGAAAACACATTTGACAAGTTTTTTCAGTAACATTACTTAAAAAGTAATCCACCTCTCGCTCTGGGTCATCAATATCACCTGTTAAGTTCGCACTAGAAAAGCTATTTGACAAGCTCTGAAATAATGTTGAGAACTGTTCAACCTTTCCGGCTGTCGCATCTCTAAACTTACGTAAATAAAGCTGTTGCTCTTTCCAATACTCCGCAGTACCGGGAATATATTTTGCTATTTTCATGATTAAACTCTGCGGCGTTAACATAAAGACTAGGATCGCAACTAAAGATTCCATTCCAGTTATCGCTATTTGTCCGTCCCCCTCACCGTATAAACCAATAAGGAGTGTCCCAACTAGTAATCCAACACCAACACCGATTTTTTTCCCTTCTTTCAAAAGACCACCTAGCAAACCAGAAAAAGCTAACAAACTCATTTGATATAGACTAGCAACACTTGCAAGACTTAAAATTAACCCTGTTACAACACCGACAGTCGATCCAATCGCCGCGCCACCGACAAAAGCAAAAATCAGCACTAAATAACGAGCTAGCATATGCTCAACCGCCATCCCATAAAAGAGCCAACCAATCGTTCCAGTCATAATAGAAGCTAGTAATATTATTAAACAAATAATTTCTTCATTTTTTAACGAATGTTTCCGCTTTCGTTCAGTTAGGATCGGTACACTTTGAATAAAAATCATCGTTAAAATAAAGCTTAAACTACCTTCGACAACTGATACCATCCAGACATAGTTAGAAATTTCCCCTGCTAATATGTAGGTCAAAAAGACTTTTGAAATTAATACCGAACTAAAAACTAGAAATGGTAATAATTTTAGTTTGTTATCATATATTTTACTAGATATCCGATATAGTACTAAAAGTAGTAAAATTGAAACAAACGCATAAACACCATTTATTGGAACAATTGTTGTAGCTCCTGCAATAGACCCGATCATAGCAATCACTGCTTTACCTTGCTTTAATAAAAGGATCGCTGCAAAGAATGGTAAAATAAACGGAAGCATTTCAGACAAGATCATCGCCCGTCCAAGTAAAAATCCAATAATGAAAATTAAAAAGCCCCATTTATAAAAAATAAGTGAAGTAAAACTACTAATTCGTCTTATAACACTTTCCTTTAAGTTGTTGCCTGATTTTACCGGATCAGACAACACGATCCCCCTCATTGGCTCAACAGCTTTCAATACTTTTCGAAACATTTTTACCCACCACCTGATCTATTTTCGTGTTTCTATTATAAACAGACCACTCTCTCAATTTTTGTCAAAACAACAGAGCTGATTTAAAAAATTGTTCGACTTGTTTCTAGTAAGCTTGCCAAAAAATTCTAAATGGTTGTATTTTATGTAACTAACAAGTAAGAGTCTCTCCAAATAGACAATGAAACTTGTCCGAAAGGCGAAAAATGACAAAAGAAAAGCGCAAGTGCCTAGAATCGAGACAACAAAAAGCACCCTTTAAATAAAAGGATGCATTGCGCTTATTTAATTTATCTTCGATGAGAACCATTAACTTGTCACCATGCAGCAAGTTATCCTCGTTTAGCGCCTCGACCTCCACGTTTTGATTCAGTACTTCTCTTCAAGGATGTTAATCTCTCTTCACTATCCTTTAAAAAGCGATTCATTTTATCCTCAAAAGAAACCGTTGGACGGGCTTGGCTAGTTCGATTACTACTATTACGGGAACTGTATTGTTTATTACCTGGTCGTTCTTGATCACGCGCTGGGCGTTTTTGAGGTCTAGGTTGCTCTTCCGGCGGACGATCTTTTGCTTTGCGAATTGAAAGCCCAATTTTACCGTCTTTTTCTACCGCAATAACTTTAACCTCTACTTCATCACCAACTTTTAAAAACTCATTAATGTCTTTAACATAATTATCGGCTACCTCGCTGATGTGAACAAGACCAGTTTTACCCCCTGGTAGCTCAATAAATGCTCCAAAATGGGTTATTCCTGTTACTTTCCCTTGTAACTTGCTGCCTACTTCGATTGACATGAAGAAAATGCTCCTCCTTAAAAACAGAATTATAATACTATTTAATTATACATGATCAAAAAAACAAGTGTCAATCGGAAGTCCTAGGTGTAATCTTGAAGATAATCTCTCCGGGCTTCGTTAAATAATAATCTCGTCTAGCAATCTCAGAGATATATTCTAGATTATTTAAATTTTTCACTTCATCTAGCAAATCTCTTTCAATGAACTGGGTGCGCGCAACTTCCATTTCTAATTGTTGCTTTTTTTCGAAACTATTCTCTAGAACACTCTTTTGGGAGTGAAGGGTTATGGTTGTTACTAAAATTGCGATTACCACAAATATACCTAAAGCACTAAGACGACGAAAAAGTCCTTTTTGACTTTTAGAGTTTTTTTCTATGGCTATTTCCTGTTGTTCTCTGTATGAAGAGTTAAACTCTCTTACTTTTCTTTGCTGAGCACTTTTCATAATCCTCACCCTTTGAGAGAAAAATTATTGCTTTCATGTTTAACTATTCGGCTGTTCAAAAAATTCGATAATACAAGCTAACGAATTTCTTCGTTATTTCTGATTATCCTCACTCTTAAACAAACACTTACAGAAAGCTAAATTTTTTTATTTTTTCAATCGCTTTATATAGTTCTTCATCTTTTTCAAAAATCCTTGCTTGTTTTTAAACTTTATAAATTTTTCGTTCGGCAAAATTCGCCAAACTCCTCTTCCCACCCATAAGAAGGGCGAGTATAGAAGTTTTAATAGGAAAAAAATAACTATTTTTAAAGTTCTTATTATCATCATACACACCGTGTATAAAAGTTTCAATAACTCTTTTGTAGGATTTATGAGAATGACTATAACTGCGGTTTTAAGAAATCGAAATATTTTTACTATTATACGAATAGTTGTTTCCAAAACAAGTTGATAAATTTTGTATAAAAATGCTTGGTAGATAGAATAGCCACACAATAAAGCTAGTAAAATATAAAATCTCATTTCACCTTCGTTTATTTGTAACAATATAAAAAAAATAAAAAGGCCTTGTAAAATCCAAAATAAACTATCATTAATGACTGTAATAAACTTATTCCATTTACGGCCGCGAATTAAACGGCTATAAGTGTCAATGGCTATTCCTAGCCACCCACCCATAGCCACCATCACAAGCATTGTTTGAAGCTGGACTGTTAGGCTCACTTAAATAACTTCCCAAAGAAGCCTTTAGCTTTATCATTTTGCTGCGCATCTAAATAAACAAGATCGTAAACTTTCCCTTCAATAGAAACAATGCCTTGATCAACATCTAAATTTTTAATATGAAGGTTATGACCGCGAATTGCTAGAAAACCTTGCTCTGTTTCCAGTAAAAATTCTTCATTATCAAAACTTTCTACTTGCTTGACCCCTGTAATATCAACTTGCTTCCTGCCTCGCATAGTAATATTGTGTTCCCTAACTTTTTTATCTCTTCCAATTGTGGTTCCAAATTGTTGTGGATCCATGTCTATTTCCTCCTCATAGCTCTTTTTGAGCGACCTCTTTTACACTATTTTTATGTAGTGACGAGAGAAAATAGAACAAGCTTTGGAAAGGCAGGTGGAAAGTTTAAAGTTGGAAAGCGGAAAGGGGAAAAGAGATTTATAAGTGCAGTTGGACAGTTGGTTAGGAAGGTCAAATGATTTAAGAGCTTTTGGCTTTTCCTAACCAACTAAATACTAAATACTACCCAACTAATCACTTTTGTTCCAACTTTCCAACTTTCCAACTTTTTTCTATTCCTTATATTTATTACTATCAACAGCTTCTTCGCTGACAATTGTGTACATCGTCGCAGCTTCGTCCTTTTTTGCCATTTCTTTAATTCTATCGATTCTGACCGTGACTATTTTTTGACCGAAACGAACTTTAAGTTCGTCTTCAACTTTAACTATTGAACTTGCTTTTGCTACTTGGCCATTTATCGAAATTCGTCCTTGATCGGAAACTTCCTTGGCTAACGTCCGACGTTTAATCAATCGAGATACTTTTAAGAATTTATCCAATCTCATCTATTTTCACCCCTTTTTTCATTAGCTTTCGCTTCTTCCCATAGTTTGTCTAAATAGTCTAGGTCTACTTCATCAAACCTAACACCACGCTCTGCTAGCGTTTCTTCAATGTAGGTGAAGCGGTTATAAAATTTTTGATTCGTTGATTCTAGTGCTAGCTCAGGATCGATATCATAATAGCGGGCTAAGTTTACAAATGCAAACAATATATCGCCAAATTCCTGAACTGCTTTTTCGTGATTATCTTGCTTGGCTTCAAGCATAAATTCAGCAATTTCTTCTTCAACTTTCAACCAAACTGGTGCTAGCTCACCCCAATCAAAACCAACTTTTGCTGCTTTTTTTTGTAACTTAGTCGCTCGATATAATGCTGGCATACTTTTAGGAATTCCTGCCAAATGAGAGCCTTGCTCTTGACCATTATCTATCTTTTCTTGTTTTTTTATTTCATCCCACTGAACAATTACTTCGTTTTCAGTCTCTAAATATCCTGCTTGAAAAACATGAGGATGTCGTCGAATCATTTTTTCGGTAATGGTAGAAATAACATCATCAATCGTAAACAATCCCGCATCTTCACCAATTTGGGCGTGGAGCATTACCTGCAAAAGAACGTCACCTAACTCTTCTGCTAAATGATCATCATCCTCTTCATCAATAGCGTCAAGAACTTCATACGCTTCCTCAAGTAAATATTTTTTTAAAGACTGATGGGTTTGTTTGATATCCCAGGGACAACCGTTTGGACCACGTAATTCGGCGATAACTTCTCTTAGCTTTCCAAAATCACGGTAAAGGATTGACTCATCCGTCACTGGTGGGACATAGACTGCAGTTAAATTATTTAATGTTGCCACTCGATCTAATTCATATAGAGGCACTGTTCGAATCTCTTCTTGACTACTTCCCGCTGCAGTAACAATCGTAACCTCATATTCATCGGGTAATAACTCCATTAATGTTAATTTTACTTCACTTGCGATGAACGCATCATAAACTTGGCAAATAATGATATGTTGTCTTACTTGTAATTGTACCTTCTTAAGCGCTGTTCCATCAACAATTTGGCAACCTTCAATTGGATCGATTTGTACGGCTTGAAACAAATTATCTAAAAAACTTTGCCCGCCTACTATCTCAATTTTTATATCTTTATCTTTTGCTTGTGTTAGTAATAGCTGCACCGTTTTTTCTGCAATAAAAGGATGGCCAGGGACTGCATAGACAATATCTTCTTCTGCTGCTTTTTCCAGAAGTAGTGAGGTCATTTGTTGATAGACATCCTCAAACTGATCATTTTTTTCATAAATGTGATCAAAAGATTCATATGTAAATTGCTGCTCTTCTAACTGCTTCACGACAGGATGCTCTTTCGTCCGTAAAAAAACATGCTCTGCTTTCATCAATTTATGATAGACACCTAGGGGCATTTGATTAAGATCACCTGCACCCAAACCAATTACAAAAATTTTACTCATTACATTGCTCCCTTCTTGAATGTTTCATCCGCTTTTTTCTGACTGCATCAACACTGCAAACTTCTTCAGCTTTGGAATATGGTCTAGCTCCTCATTTGTAAACACTCTCCCAATAATAAGACAAACTATAAAAATCACTGCCCCAACGACAACACTGCTTAACGCAATAAACATATTACCTAAACGACTTTGTAGCAGATCGCTATAAATAATGATACTACCCTGTTTCCATATGAAAGTAGCAATAGCCATGGCCATTAACGACAATAAAGCTTTGCTTGCAGCGATAGCTGAAAAACGAGGCAGAGCTTTTATTTTTCGTAATGTAATTATATTTAAGACAGCACATATTGCACATGCAAAAACTGTTGCAACGGCTGCACCCATTGTACCAAATATTGGAATGAGTAGCACATTTAAAATAATTTTTACGATTAGACCAACGATAACGTGGTTAACTGTTACGTAGACTTTGTTTAAGCCGTGTAAAACAGCTGATGAAGTTAAAAAAATAGCTGTAAACAAGATCGCCATTCCCAAAATAGCAAGGACAACTGAGTCAGTCTCATTTTTAAATAACATAATATTCGTCGGTTCTATGATAATTGCTAGACCTACCGAAGCTGCAGCACCCATTAAAAAACTTATCCGCAGGGCAAGGCTAGTATACTTTTGAATTAAATCTTGTCTACCCTCCAAGCTTACTTTAGCGATCAAAGGCACGACTATCAACGAAAAGGACGTTGTAATAACCGTTCCCATTTGAATTAATGGTTGTCCACGATCAAAAACCCCTTTAGAGACTTTCGCTATTTCAATATGTACACCATTTTCCAGTAAAATTCTTAACACTGTTACTGCATCAACAAATTGAAAGATGATTAAAAGAAGGCTACTAAAACAAATCATCATTCCTTGGATAACGATAATTTTTACTAAACGTAAGCTAAATCGACTACGCCGCTGCTGTACAGTCCGTCCTTGTTTTTTGTAAAAGATAAACAAGGTGATAAAACCAACCAACCCGCCAATTACAGAACCAATTGCGGCTCCTGTTCCTGCTGCATAGGGTCCATAGCCGTTGCTAATTAAAAAATAGGTAAGCAGTAAGATAACAATAACTCTAGTAACCTGCTCTGTTACTTGGGAAACTGCTGTCGGTAACATTTCCCCGTTCCCTTGAAAAAAACCCCTTAAAACAGAAAGGAATGGTATAACGAAAAAAATAAATGAGACAGTTTTTAACGGGATAAGTAAATTTTCGTCTCCCATCATTCGCGCTAGTAGCGGTGCATTTACGTAAAAAATGATAAATACAAAAAAGCTTATCAGAAATAAGCTTATATAGGCACTTTTAATAATCTGATTTTCTTCATTTTCTCGCTCACCTATAAGCTTGGAGATGATA
The DNA here is from genome assembly GCA_031761875.1 of Bacillaceae bacterium IKA-2. Lineage (GTDB taxonomy): Bacteria > Bacillota > Bacilli > Bacillales > Anaerobacillaceae > Anaerobacillus. Next base: position 170,212 of record CP134492.1, read on the forward strand.
ACTGGAAAACCAAATGTTGACAGCATAATAGCAATACCGTATATAGGATATATTTGTTGATAAACGTAAAAGCCTACATCTCCTGCAATATTTTGATAAGGAATACGATAGATCGCACTAAGTATTTTTATAACGATAGCAGCTAGAGATAAATAAACAGCTCCTTGCCATAATCGCCTTGGATTTTCTAGCTTTCTTACCATCGTTTTTCCCCCTGATAACCAAACATAAACTTTAAGTTAGTATAACACGAGAAGCTAGGCGCCGGAGCTTACACACGAAAAGCGCAAGCGCCTTGGTTATGCTAAGCAGAAAAAAAAGAAGAGCTTCTTTTTGCCCTTCTTTAGAGTTTTTTTATTGTTCCATTTGTTTTGCTAAAAACCCGGCTGCCGTTTCAGACAACTTTTGTTCTACATCGCCCATTGTTCGATCGTTTTTTGATAGCATCACAAGCGCGCCAATTGGGTCACCATTGGCTATAATAGGGGCAATGACATAGGCTGTGACTTCTTCAGAAGAGTCACCAACAAAATTATACTCTCCTTTAGTGGTTTGAATAATTGTTTGCCTATCAGTTATAGCAGTCTCAATAATTTCGCCAATTGCTTTGTTTGCATAGTCCTTTTTTGAACCGCCTGCAACCGCTATATATGTATCACGATCTGCAATAAGAACAATATGATTTAAACTTTCAAATAAGGCTTCGGCGTACTCTTTTGCAAAATCACCTAGTTCGGAAATTGGAGAATATTTCTTTAAGATAACCTCTCCATCCCGATCGACAAAAATTTCTAATGGATCGCCTTCACGTATTCGAAGTGTGCGACGAATTTCTTTTGGGATTACAACCCTTCCTAGATCATCAATACGACGTACAATTCCTGTTGCTTTCATTATTTTGATGCCTCTCTTTCTTTGTTGTAGTTACTTGTTGTAAAGGGGAACCAACTTTAAAAACAAGAATAAAGAAACCAATCTTTAAATCTTGTCTTTATTATCCTTCTTTAGAAAAGAACTATTCACCAATTTTTGAAAATAATACACTTCAATCTTTAGTGGGTTTTAAAATAATTTTAAAAACGTTACTTTTCCTCTTTTTTGACCGTCCAAATTCCGGATAAAATTTCCTCAATTGCCTTTAAGTACTTAATTGGTTTCAGTGCTTTTGTTTTAATAATTATTTTAATTTTTTTCCCAGCTGTGCCTACTGAAAATTCACGTCCCATTTTGCTAATCATATCAAAAAGCTTCATTCCATCAATATGCTGACTATCTTCTTCTCTTAATAAAATTGAACAATTTTGTTTATCTTCAGAAATTGACTCTACTCCCTCTTCCCTTGCTAAAAGTTTTACCTTTGATATCTTGAACAAATAATTTACTTCTTCTGGAAAATCTCCGAAACGATCGATCATTTCTGTTTCGAGATCCTCAATATCGTCGTTTGTTTCAATCGCTTTAAAACGTTTATACATATCAATTTTTTGCTTTGAATCATTGATATACGTATCGGGTATATAAGCATCAACTTTTAAGTCAATTTCAATTTCACGATGCTTTTTCACTTGTTGCTCAGGTTCTTTTCGTTCGTCAATTGCTTCTTTTAACATTTGTGAATATAGATCGAAGCCAACAGACGCAATAAAGCCATGCTGCTGTGATCCTAATAAGTTCCCAGCACCACGAATCGATAAATCTCGCATCGCAATTTTGAAACCCGAACCTAATTCTGTAAATTCTTTAATCGCCTGAAGTCGTTTTTCAGCTACTTCTGTTAAGACTTTATCTTTCTGATAAGTAAAATAAGCATAGGCCACTCGATTTGAACGGCCGACCCGACCTCGCAATTGGTATAATTGAGACAAACCCATTTTATCAGCGTTATTAACAATTAGCGTATTGACATTTGGGATGTCAACTCCTGTCTCAATAATTGTTGTTGTCACTAATACATCGATATTGCCTTCTAAAAAGTCAATAATAACAGACTCTAACTCATTCTCCTTCATTTTCCCGTGGGCAAATGAAACTTTTGCATCCGGTACGAGCGCAGAAATTTTATCGGCGACTTGGGCAATTTCTTCGACTCTATTATAGAGGAAGTATACTTGGCCACCTCTACTAAGCTCTCTTTCAATAGCTTCTCGAACGAGACCTTCATTGTATTCGACTACATATGTCTGAACTGGAAAGCGATTTTCTGGTGGCGTTTCAATGACAGATAAATCTCGAACACCTAACATCGACATGTGCAGCGTCCTTGGAATAGGCGTTGCTGTTAACGTCAGTACGTCTACATCCGCCTTTAGCTGTTTGATTTTTTCCTTATGGGTTACTCCAAAACGTTGTTCTTCATCAATAATTAATAAACCTAAATCTTTATATTTAATATCTTTAGATAGAAGGCGATGGGTACCAATTGCAATATCAATAGAACCTGATTTCAAGCCTTTCATTGTTTCATTTTGCTCTTTTTTAGTTCGAAAACGACTTAATAAGCCGATATTAATTGGATGATCTACAAAGCGCTCACGGATTGTATCAAAATGTTGTTGCGCCAAAATTGTTGTAGGTACTAACAAAGCAACCTGTTTACCATCCATAATTGCTTTAAAAGCCGCACGGATTGCGACTTCTGTCTTACCGTAACCAACATCACCGCACAAAAGCCTGTCCATTGGTCGCTCTTTTTCCATGTCTTCTTTTATTTCATTTATACAGCGAATTTGATCTTCTGTTTCCACATACAGGAAAGATGATTCAAACTCCCTTTGTTCCAGTACGTCTTTTGAAAAAGCATGACCTCTACTCGCTTCTCTTTCAGCATAGAGTTTAATTAAATCATCAGCAATGTCCTCTACCGAAGACTGAACCTTTTTCTTAACTTTTTTCCAGTCACTCCCACCCAATGCGTAAATTTTCGGGGCTTTATCCTCTTGTCCAACATATTTTTGAACTTGATCAATTTGGTCAACAGGAACATACAACATATCGTTACCTGCATAGATAATGTTTAGGTAGTCTTTATGAATACCGTCAATTTCTAAAGTTTTAATTCCTAAATATTTACCGATCCCATGATTAATGTGAACAATTAAATTACCAACTTTTAGCTCTGAGTAATTTTTTATCCTTTCGGCATTTGATAACTTTTGTCTTCGCTTTGGACGTTTTGTCTTTTTAGTGAAAATTTCTTCTTCGGTAATGACAATCAGTTTCTGTAAAGGCAGCTCAAAGCCACCTGTTAATTGCCCAACGACAATTTGACAAGAACCATTTTTAAGATCAAGAGAACTTCCTAAAAAAGTTGCCTCAATCTTATAATCTTCGAAAATATCTACAAATCGTTTTGCTCGATCGTTGTCTGCAGCCACAACGATAACGTTATATTGTGCTTTTGACCAACGATCTAGCTCATTTTTAAAAAGATTAAGTTGTCCGTGAAAGTTTTGCATTGATTTACAATTAAAATTAATAATATTTTTTGGGCTTGTATGCGGAACATGCCTTAAGAAAAGTGAAAAATACAGAATAGGAATATTTGTATTTTCAATAATTTCATCTAGAGGCCTAGACATTATTAAATCTGCAACTATAGCGCCTTGTCCTAATAGTGACGTTTGCCATTCCGCTTCTTCCTTATCAAGACTAACTCCCATTTCTTGAACCCGACTAATCTCATCAATAAAGACGACACTATCCATTGGTAAATAGTCAATTAATGTCATGGTGTTCTCATAATAAAGTGACATGTATTTATACATGCCTTCGAAAGGCTGTTTCGAGCTGAGTAATTCCACGTCAAAAGATATTTGCTCAATCATTGCTTCTTTTATTTTTGTGTCTTTTAACTTTGCTAAACTACTAGATAAACCCTCTTTTAGTTTGTTTGCTCCGCGCTGATAGTGTTCTTCATCTAAAATTATCTCTTTTGCTGGACCAACACTAATCTCTTTTAATTGTTTTTGAGATCTTTGTGTATCCACGTCAAAAAAACGAATTGAATCAACTTCGGTATCAAATAATTCGATTCGTATTGGCATTTCTTCAGTTAAAGGATAAATATCAATAATCCCTCCCCTTAAACTGAATTGTCCAGGTGAAGAAACCATCTCTGATCTTTGAAATCCTACTTGCACTAACCTCAAAAGTTGTTCTTCAACATTTATTTCTTCGCCTACTTTAAAATAGAGTTGGGATTTTCGCCAAACATCTTTAGGCGGTAATAGTCTTCTTAGCCCAGCAATCGGAGTAATCACAATTCCTGTTGTTTTTCCACTTAAGTAATTTAATACTTCAATTCGCTGCCCTCTCATTTCAGGACTAGCTACCGCTATTTCCGATGAAATTAACTCGTTAACCGGGTATAAATAAACAAACTCCTCACCAATTAGCCCAGCCAGATCATCATATAACTTCTGTGCTTGAAATAAATTATTTGTCACAATTAACTGCGAACGTTTTGTTTGCTCAAATACAGAAGCAAGTAGGACGGTCCTTGCCGAACCCGACAAACCCGAAACCATCTGTTCACTTAACCCGGCTTCAATTCCAGCTATAACTGCTCTTACATCATCATCTTGTAAAAAAAACTTTTTCAAACCTAACAATCTGTTATCCCCCCTTTTAAAGAAAAGCGCAAGCGCCTTGGTAGCTGCGAGTATGTTGGAGACTAACCATAAAGAGGCGCTTTTTGCCTCTGCATGGTTAGTTGAAACATTCGAGAAGCTAGGCGCTGTAGCTAGACACTGAAAAGCGCAAGGCTCCGTCTATCGGTGACAACCACTGGAAGGCCTTTGACAGAAGCCGCTTTTTGGCTTCCGAAAAGGACTGAAGTGGTCGAACCGATGGAGCCTGTAGCTAGACACGAAAAGCGCAAGCGCCTTGGTAGCTGCGCTGAATTAACTTCTTTTTATTTCCTAAAATCCCCCAAAATGGTATTTTTATTAACGGAAAAACGCTTTGGTATAAACCAAAGCTAATTAATCATAAATATGTTTCGATTTAGTTATTGGATAAAAGTAGGACTTTCATGAAACTGAGGGTTTCTCGTTAATGCTTCCTGACAATCCTCACAAATTGTATTAACATGCATATTTCCAGCGCTATCATAGCTAATCATTTCTGTTCGTTCACTTTGGTCTAACTGATGAAACCCCAATTTCTCACTTTCAATATCTTGTTTATCTATTTTACCTACATCAGTTCCACAATGTCGACACCAATATTGGATAGCCATCTATATTCCTCCTAAATAAGACTAGATCAAAAATCTTATTATAGTATCAACTTTAAGGAACATTTATATGCAAATACAAGATAAAATTTACTTATTAATTAAAACTATTCATTACATTTACAAAGTCCTTCGTAAGCCAAGCTTCACTTGCTTTTGCAGCATGCTCAAGCGCTTCTTCAATCTCAACTTTTTCAGCAGCAGAAAAGCTACCCAAAACATAATTAGTAACCGCTTCACCCGGTTCTGGTCTTCCGACACCTATTCTTATCCGCTTAAATTGTTCGCTACCAAGGTGTGCTAATAAGGACTTTATGCCATTATGACCACCATGACCACCCTTTTGCCTAAGACGAATTTTCCCAGGCGGAATATCTAAGTCATCATAAATGACGACAATGTCTTCCAAATTAATTTTGTAAAAATCTATTAACAATCTAACAGACTCTCCTGACAAATTCATGTAAGTAAGCGGCTTTAGCAAGAAAATTTTTTCTCCGTTTATCGTTTCGAAACCAGATAGACCTTTCCACTTGTCTTGATTCAACGAAATATTTAAATTATCTGCTATTTTATCTATTGCACGAAACCCAACATTATGCCTTGTTGTCTCATACTTTTTTCCTGGGTTTCCTAGTCCGACAATTAACTTCACCTATACTTCCTCACTTTCCCTAACTAACTCATCCTTCTATTATATTCTAAAAAAAGCACAAGCGCCTTGGTAGTTTCGAAAAATGTTGGCGACTTACCATAAAGAGGTATTACAGACCCTTTATGGTATAAGTTGAAACATTTGAAGATTGAGGCACTGGAGCATTATTGTTAGAAAAAAGGCATAACCTAATGGCTATACCTTTCGAAGTTTTATTTTTCTTGATCAGAATTTTCAGCATCAGCTTGTACTGCTTCTTTGTCCGCTTCTTCTAGCTCCTCATCTGACTCAACAATTAACGCTGGTGGTAAAATCGAGATAATTCCTTCTTCAGGTTCATTATTAATTTCAAATAGCTTAGATTTAGATAAATCTCCCACTTGCAGAGAATCACCTATATTCAACTCGCTTATATCTACTTCAATCTCCTCAGGGATATTAGTAGGAAGCGCACGGACCGAAATCTCATGTAGAGTATGTTGAACAATCCCGCCATCTTTTACACCTAGCGCTTCACCAACTATGCGTACTTGAACATTGGCGTCCATTTCTTTTTTCATATCAACTTTATAAAAATCAATATGAAGAATATCACCTTTTATTGGTTCTCTTTGGATGTCGTGTGCAATTACTTCAAAAGTTCCTTCATCGGTAGTTAAATCAATAACGCCATTTTTACCTGTAATTTTCAAAGTTTTAATAAACTCTATTGCACTTACTGAAATAGATTTACTAGGTAAATTTTTCCCGTAAATAACAGCTGGAGTTAACCCATTATTGCGTAATCCTGTTAATGTTGAATTTTTTGAATTTTCACGATTAGTAGCTTTTAAAATTGTAGCCATTTGTATTCCACCTCATAATTTTTTTGTTGTCTATATGTTGTACCCGTTATCACTATTTATTAACCATCAAAATAATAAATGAGCGACTAGAGCTGATCGTACGTGTTCAAAAAGGCGAATAGTCAGAGATGCCACCGCCATGATTACCAAACTTTTTGAACATCCTCTTATATTAACATGCTTTTAGTCAAAAAGTATGCTAACAGATCTTTCTTCATGAACATGTACAATTGCCTTTGCAAGCAGAGATGCGACTGATAAAGGCTTAATTTTTGAAATTAGCTTATCCTCACTTAATGGTATCGAGTTAGTGACTACTAATTCTTTTATTTTTGAATTATTAATCCTATCAACGGCTGGACCTGATAGAACTGGGTGCGTGCAGCAAGCATAAACTTCTTTCGCGCCCCTTTCAAATAAAGCGCTAGCTGCAAGAGTGATTGTTCCAGCCGTGTCAATGATGTCATCAATGATAATTGCTGTTTTCCCTTCGACATCACCAATAATATTCATCACTTCTGATACATTTGGCTTCGGGCGACGCTTATCAATAATCGCAATAGGTGCCTTTAAGCGATCAGCCATTTTTCTTGCCCTAACTACACCACCATGATCTGGAGAAACGATAACAATATCATCTAGTTTCTTTTCTTCAAAATAATCGCAAAGTAGCGGTACAGCAAGTAATTGATCAACAGGAATATCAAAAAATCCTTGAATCTGTGTTGCGTGTAAATCTAACGAAATCACACGAGTTGCACCGGCAGTTTCTAATAAGTTAGCCACTAACTTTGCAGTGATCGGTTCGCGAGCTCTAGCTTTTCGATCTTGACGGGCATAACCGTAATATGGAAGAACAACATTAATTGTTTTTGCCGAAGCACGTTTTAAGGCGTCGATCATGATTAAAAGCTCCATAAGGTGCTCGTTTGCAGGTGCTGACGTTGACTGAATAACGAATGTATCACAACCACGGATACTTTCTTCAATGTTAATTTGAACCTCACCATCACTAAATCTCGATACTGAACTTTTTGATAGTTCGATCCCAATTTTCTCTACAATTTCTTCTGCAAGTTTTCTGTTAGAGTTTAACGTTAACACTTTTAAGCTCGGATCGCCATATTTGACCATTATTCAATTTACCCCCATATTCTAATTGCGTAATTATTTGAATGAATTTCATAAACTAGATTCTGCGCCACCAAGTAGCTTGATGTGGCTAATATAATGGTATTCTGAAATTCATTCATTTGTCTTGTCGTTTATTCAAATAATCAGATTTTACCGTTTGTCGTTCCCTCGCTATTGCCAAAGCATTATCTGGAACATCATTTGTGATCGTCGATCCTGCCGCTACATAAGCATCTTTCCCAATTGTAACTGGAGCGATCAAGTTCGAATTACAACCCACAAATGCTCCATCCTCTACTTTTGTTAAATATTTATTTTTACCATCGTAGTTTACAGTTATTGAGCCACACCCTATATTAACACCTATGCCAATCTCCGCATCACCAATATAGCTTAAATGTGACGCCTTGCTCCCACGACCGAAACTAGATTTTTTGATTTCTACAAAATTCCCGATTTTTACTTCGTCACTAATTTGAGACTCTGGTCGGATATGGGCAAATGGACCAATTTGGACATCATTGCCTACCTTACTACTAGAAACAACGGATTGTTTAATGACACTATTATTCCCTACATAGCTGTCATTAATTTCTGTATTAGGTCCAATTTGACACTCATTTCCAATGACTGTATTTCCACGTAAAACTGTACCTGGATAGATAACTGTATCGACCCCAACAGCAACATCTGTCTCAATATACGTGTTATTTGGGTCAATGATCGTAACACCATTTCGCATATGAGTTTCATTTATCCGCTTTTTCATAATTGTTTCAGCGTTAGCTAAAGCAATCCGGTCATTTACACCTATTGTTTCAGCAAAATCTGCTGTTTGATAGGCTGCGATTAAATGGTTATCTCTTTGCAGTATTTCAATCACGTCAGGTAAGTAATATTCTCCTTGGACGTTGTCATTACCTACATCCTTTAAGGCTGCTAATAAAGAAGCATTGTCAAAGCAATACGTCCCTGTATTAATCTCGTTAATTGCTCGTTCTAATTCCGTTGCATCTTTGTCCTCGACGATGCGATGGACAACTCCTTGATCATCACGAATAATTCTACCATAACCTGTAGGGTTATCGGCGACCGCTGTCAAGATCGTTGCTTTTGCTTCTTGCTTTGCATGATAGTGAAGCAAGGCTTCCATAGTCTTTTTCGTAATAAGAGGTGTATCGCCACAAAGAACGATCGTAACACCATCCCTACCTCTTAGCAATGACTCTGCTTGCATAACTGCATGACCTGTTCCTAGTTGTTCTTCTTGGACAAGATAAGTAACTCCATCACCTAAATGATTTTTTACTTTTTCGGCGCCATGTCCTACAACAACAGCTATTTCATCTACCCCAACCTGTGATATTTGATCGACAACATGTTGTACCATAGGTTTGCCACAAACAGAATGAAGCACTTTATAAAGTCGGGACTTCATTCTAGTCCCTTGACCTGCAGCCAAAATTACCGCAAAAAAATTGTTCATAGCTACCCTCCAACGGTTCTCTTTTTCCACTATGAATATATCTTAAAACCACTGTTATTTCAAGCTAACATTAACATTTCCTGAAAATACATTTTTATTTTAAACATTTTACCTGTTATATTTCATTTATAAACTACTATTAGACATTTTTTCAATTTTTAGGAAGAGATAAAAAAATGACCAAGGTTGCTTATCCCTCAGTCATCCGTATTAATTATTACGAAGCTCCTGCTTCTTCATACTCAACAACTTCTTCAATATCTCCAGCCTTTTCATATTCAGTAAGTACTGCTCCCTGAATCTTCTCTCTTGTATGAGAAGAAATAGGATGTGCGATGTCTCTGAATTCACCATCTGGAGTTCTCTTACTAGGCATTGCTACAAACATTCCATTATTACCATCAATTACACGGATGTCATGGACAACAAATTCATGATCGATTGTAATGGATGCGATTGCACGCATGCGCCCTTCCGTATTTACACGGCGTAGTCTTACGTCTGTTATTTCCATTTCTGCCACCACCTTTTCTCATTGATGAATAAATCTTTTGATATGGATATAAATTCAACGCTAAAAGCTGAAATCCTTTTTAAATTAGAAAAAAAATCCAAAAATAATAAAATTTTTTTTAGATTTTTTACATATAGTTCACATAATGTTCATAAAAAAAAGGCAGATTAGCAAATCTGTCTTTTTTGCAATACTATTTAATTAATGCAATGACTTCAATCTCAACTAAAACGTCTTTCGGTAATCTTGCTACCTCAACACATGATCTTGCAGGTTTATGACTAGAAAAATAGCTCTCATAGACCTCATTAATTAGTGGAAAATCATTCATATCCTTAATAAATACAGTTGTTTTTACAACGTTCTCTAAAGAAGTGCCTGCTTCCTTAAGAACAGCCGCAACATTTTTCAATACCTGATCGGTTTGCTCTTGAACATTACCTTGAATTAACTCGCCATTTGGCTTTAGCGGAATTTGTCCAGAGCTATAAAACATATTATTAACAATGATACCTTGTGAATACGGACCTATTGCCGCTGGTGCTTCATTTGTTTGCACAATTTTCAAGTTAATCCACTCACCTCAAATTTATTTTAACCATTTTCTTTTAATTTTTCAAAAAAGTTTCCGATTTCGACCTTTACGATCTTTTCTTTTGTATTCACTTCTGACAAACGAGTCATAGATATATACTGATCAACTATTCTTTCTTCTACATGATCAGCCTCTACTAACACTCCTGTACCAACAACATGGGATTGAAATTCATCAACTAAGTTAATCATTCCCCTAATTGTTCCACCAGCTTTCATAAAATCATCAATAATTAGTACATTTGAGCCTTCCTTCAAACTTCTCTTCGCTAAAGACATCGTCTGAATTCGTTTTGTAGAACCTGACACATAATTAATGCTAACCAGCGATCCTTCTGTAATTCGGTGTTCATGTCTAACGATGCAAACAGGGACATTCAAATAAGTTGCTACTGCATAAGCAAGAGGAATACCCTTTGTTGCCATGGTCATAATCACATCAACTTTTTTATTAGCAAACATCGTCGCAAAATAGCGCCCAATTTCCGTCATCAGTTTCGGATTACCAATGATATCCATCATATATAAATAGCCACCAGGCAATACTCGATTCGAGTCCTCAAGCTTTAAACAAAGTTCATTTAAAAAGGTTCTAATTTCCTCTTTATTGGCAGTTGGAATATATTTCACTCCACCACTTGCCCCCGCAACCGTTTGTAAAATTCCAACCTCTTGGTCTTCAAACATTTCTTTTATTATGCTTAAGTCTTCACTAATCGAGGATTTAGCAGAAGCATAGCGATCAGCAAAATATGCTAACGGTACTAAGTTATGAGGATTATGTATTAAGTAATTTGTCATGTCTACTAAACGACCGCTTCTGCGAAACTTCTTCATAACTACCTCCAAAAATCCGAATATTTATGGCTAATTGTACACTTTCATACGGATTTTATCAATAGTAACGTTCTCCCATTAAGCGAACTGCATGTACATCATCACAAAATCCCCTTAGACCATTATAGATCCGCAGCATTCTTGATTCGTGTTTCACAAGCCCAAACACCGTCGGTCCACTTCCACTCATCAAGACACCGTCAGCTCCAAAACGAATCATCTGTTCTTTAATTCGGGATACTTCAGGGTAAAGATTAAATGTAACTGTTTCTAGTACGTTTCCAAGGTTTTCACAAATCATTGGGTAATTACGTTGTTCAATTGCTGAAGTCATTTGCTTAATACTGGGATGGGAAAGATCGTTTAGCTTTAAATTCCGATAAATTTCTCCCGTGGAAACACCCATTTTCGGTTTAGCCAAAATAACCCAACAAGGTGGTGGTGCACTAATGTGTCGGATCTTCTCACCCCTACCTGTGGCTAAAGCTGTTCCACCATAAACACAAAAGGAAACGTCCGAACCAATTTCAGCTCCTAAAATTGCTAACTCATCAATGGTCAAGTTCAAATCCCAAAGTTGATTAAGCCCTCTTAAAGTAGCAGCAGCATCACTACTCCCGCCAGCAAGACCTGCGGAAACAGGGATATTTTTCTGGATATAAATTTCAACACCCAAGTTTACTTTAAAACGTTCTTTTAATAATTGTGCCGCTTGATAAGCAATGTTTCGGCTATCACTAGGAACAAATCCCTCCGAGACTTCAACAGTGATTTTATCCTCTTTTAAAAGCTTCAATTCAATTCGATCCGCTAAATCAACTGTTGTCATAATCATCTCGACTTCATGGAATCCATCTTCTCTTTTACTAAGGACATCAAGAGATAAATTGATTTTCGCCGGGGCTTTTATACAAATTTTCACTTTCTTCACCTTCTATCATCTTCCATATGCTTACGCTATTTTATCACTTGTTGTCGATTGATACCACATTATTTGATATGATTACTCGACCAATATTTCAAATATTGCGTGATCTGCTAATTTTATAATGATAACCGAATCTATATAAGTATAAACTAATTGAACTTCTTCTAAGTGAACCAGAAAAAAACTGACTATTATTGAGCATCAAGAGCTCAAGTAATGTCAGCTTGTCGTAACAAAGTAGTAATGCTTGTTCAAAAACAAAGATAATCAGAGCCTAAAAAGTGATTCGACAGCTAGGATTACCAGACTTTTTGACAATCCTCTAGTAGTGTTACTTTTTTCGCTCGCTTACAATTTGTTGTTCAGCCATTTCAATTGCTCGCTTGATCATATTTCCAGCATCACGGGAACCAATTCCACCCCAGCCTTCTTTTTGAACAGTATCGTAAAACCCAAGTTCCTTAGCAAGTTCTTCTTTTAGTTGGTGAGACATTATCCCTCGTCTTTTTGACACTAAAAACAACTCCTTTTGACTTGTTACGACTGTATTAGTATGTCATTTATTAATAAACTTATTAATCCTTTAGTTAAAAAATAATACCCAAAAAAAAGCCAAGCGTTTAAATCACGCCTAACTATTACTAAATTTTAAACCTAAAAAAAGAGGTATGCTCATATTATTGTAGATCAGGCACCTCCCTTAAAAAGCATTATTTAATGTTATTAAACACATCAATTTACAATACTTTTCTAGGGAGAAGTCAGACCCAATATGAGTACACCTCTTTTTCACCAAAAACTATTCCACTTCAACAGCAACAGTATCTTCCTCACCACAAACAGTTAATTGAACCGTTTCTGTGAGTACATCTGCATAGCTATATGATACTCTTTCGAAGGCATTTAGATCTTCATCAAGTTTAATAATGAATACGGCCGGGTATGTTTCTTCAAGAAAACCAGAACGTTCAATGGTCTTCCGACGTCCACCGTTCGCCTTTATTGTAATCCGTTTTCCAATGTTCGCGTCTAACGTCCGCTTAATGTCAACTAACGTTTTGCCCATTATTGAAACCACCTCACTTAGTTAAAGTGTAACACATTGGCTTAAAAAAAGTCAAGCAAATGATAAATTATAGCAATTAAACAATTTGTTTGTCAATACTATTTACTCGAAATTTTTGACTTTTTTCTCACATTTGTTATTATGGCTAAAAATTAGAATTTTATGTAAATAGAATCATTATCGCACGTGGTAAATCTCATATCTAAATTAAATGAGTTTGAAGGAAGCATGCGTCGCGAAGCTTTGTTCAAATAGGAGAAAAAAATGAAGGAGCTTCAACGCTCCTTCATTTTGTCAGTATAATGATCATCATGATTGTCTATCCCTGGCATTCCTCTTCTTAATAAACCCTTTGTTTCAATTCCACCTAAGCCCTTTTCACCTGTTAGTGTGTTTTTCAACACATCCCAGATACCTACACTGTCCATAAACGGTGTTAAACTAATCTTCGCTGCAATGTACACAGGATCAAGGGCATGGATGTTTATCCGGAGCGGAGAGCTAGCAAAATTTGCCCCAGCTCTAATTAAAGTTTCAAAATACGATTGGCAGGCTCCTGCAAAAATAACTAAATGATCGATATGGGGCTCATACTTTCTAGCCTCTCTAACCGTTTCTGCAAAATACTTCGTATTTCGATAAGATTTCACTTCATCTGGCGCCCCTTTACTTCTGATGTAGGCATCATGCCCAGTAATGACCAATACGTCTGGTCTTACCATCTCTAGTAATGAAGTTATTTGTAGAGGCATTTCTTTTTCTGGCATATGGACACCATATATCGGAACACCTAATTTTTCATATAAGTCTGTACACTTCTTTAAATAATGCGAGTCACCGTCAATGTGCAAAATTCTTCCTGGCAATTCAAAAAAAGAACAATCTGTGCTATATCCCGCTGTTATTTCATACTCACTTCTTTGATTTAATAAACGTCTATCTTGTCTAAAAAGCCGATAACAATTTGCTTGTTTTTGTTTTTCGGCGACAGATCGCGACTTTTTTTCATTAGAATCGATTAGTACAAGGTCAGCTAACGGGGCATCGGCAATCAATCGCATTTCTTCCCCTACAATGATCGCACTACTTTGATATTCTATTTTTGAAATACGAAATAGAATATCGTATTGATAAGATTTTCGGACAACTATATCACCAACCTTAAATTTCATCCACACTCCTCCTCATTGTCTAGCCTATGAGGAAGGAGTTCATTAAGTGAATACTACTTAGCTGCACTCATCCATAGAAATGAGTGGCGATAAGAAGATCGGCTAGCTTGATTATCTGACTTTTTTTTGAACTTCCATTCCGCTGAGAGCATTTGCTAATTTGGCAAACTCCTCAATGCTTAATGTTTCGCCTCTTCTAATAGGATCAATCTGACACTCCTGTAATACAGTTTCTAATTTTTCCTTTTCAGCTTTTGTAAATATGTTATGTGTTAAATTATTCATTAATGTTTTTCGGCGTTGGGCGAAGCTTGCTTTGATTAGCTTAAAGAAAAAATCTTCATCTTTTACACTAACAGCTGGGCTACTTCGTATAGTAAGCTTTAAAACTGCTGAGTCTACATTTGGCTGCGGGATAAAAACTGTTTTAGGAACAATCATCTCAATATTCGCTTCTGCATAATATTGTGCCGCAATCGACAGTGATCCGTATTGTTTTGTCCCGGGACGCGCTGAAATTCGCTCTGCAACTTCTTTTTGAATCATAACGACAATCCCACGGATTGGTAATTTCTCTTCAAGAAGCTTCATCAAAATTGGTGTTGTAACGTAATAAGGTAGATTCGCGACAACCATTATATCCTGTTGGTCTTTAAAGTCTTCATTTATGACACTAAGCATATCTGCTTCTAATACATCTTGATGGATAATCTTTACGTGAGGGTAAGGAGCCAGTGTTTCATTTAAGATTGGCATAAGCCGCCGATCAATTTCAAAAGCGACTACTTTTTCACATCGCTTCGCTATTTGTTCTGTTAATCCACCTATCCCTGGACCAATTTCAATTGCACCTGAACTCGTTTCTAACCGCGCACAGTCAACAATATTACTCAATATGTTCGTATCGATCAAAAAGTTTTGTCCAAGGCTTTTTTTAAAAGAAAATCCATACTTTTTCAAAATTTCATTTGTCCTATTTGGGGTTGCAATATCTTTATTCAACATCTTCTTCCTCCTTAAACACAATCGTAATTGCCTCAGAAAACTCTTCTAACCTTATTTTAAAGACAATTAATCGCTTATAAAGCTGTTTTCCATTTGTATAGCCAATTTTCAAGATTTCTCCTAGGCGTTCCCGGCGCTGTCTAGCCTTTTTTCCACCTATTAATCCTAATGCAACTAACTCTTCCCAACGCACCTGTTCATCCCACGTTCCTTCTTCTTGTTGAGCATCTTTGAGCGCCAGACGTATCGCTTCTGGAGTTGCATTTTCAACACCTAGGTTGCCCCCATTTTTGGAAATGGCCTCTTTTTTCGGTAAAAAGGCGTGTTTACAACCGGGAACTTGCCTGCTAACAATTTTTCTGATTCTTTCACCAGGAAAATCAGGGTCTGTTAAAATAATCACTCCCCTGCGCTCCTTAGCTAGCTTTATTTGCTCGATAACTTGATGACCAATAGCTGAACCATTCGTTTCAATTGTATCGGCCTCTACCGCGTTTTTGACGGCCACTGTGTCATCTTTTCCTTCAACGACAATAATTTCTTTAATTTTAATTTTCATAAATCCCCCAATTGAGTGAAATTCACAATACCAATAAAATAGTCACATCAAGCTATATCTAGTAACTTGAATCAGTAGCGAGTTAGCTTGTAACTTTAAGCAATAACAAGTTCCCTAGTGTACCTAGTAGAGTCGAATAAATATTAGCAAATTCATTAAATTTTTTTCTTCATAAATGAAACCTTCTCTTAGTATATAGCGTCTAATAATTTGAAACAAGAAAGAGGCTGACTAAAGCCAGCCTCTTCTCATTACTTATTTTACAATTCGTACTTGAACGTTTTTGCGACCCCATCTAAGAGCATCACTACGCTCTGCCATAAAAATATCAATTTTATTATTGACAATTGCTCCGCCAGTGTCAGCAGCTTTATACTGACCCATAATAGTGCCATTGTACCTTACTTCAACAATTGAGCCTAATGGAATAACATTTGGATCAACGGCAACCACTCTTTGATTCGGGTTTTCAATTAAATTTATCCCTGTTCTCGTTATTCCTGAACAACCGTTACAGTAGGCCGTGTAAGCTGTTGACGTAAATGATCGCCATTCTCCAGATGCACTCACTGTAGATGGTGCACTCTTTGCGGGTTCGCTCTTTGCAGGTGTACTCTTTGCAGGTTCGCTCTTTGCAGGTGCGACACTACGAGAAACAGTTGGTGTCGGTTGTTTTGTACCAACCGCGACAATACGGTCTTTACTATCTGAAACTAATTCAGTTTTGAGAAGTTCTCTTGATACTTCATCGCCATTTTCATAAATTACTTGATAATGCTTAGCAACCTTACCTTTTTGACCTTGCTGAACTTCTTGTTCAGTTCCACTAGTAAGTGAGTTATCATTTTTCGTTACTGTGGCAAAGTTTGTTGCTTCTTCAACAACATCGGTGACTTTTTCTACTCTGATGACATTGATATCTGTATTCGCTTTAACAATTTTCTCATTTGTCGGCTCTACTCTATCAAGTTCTCCGAGAATGACTTTTTCACGCGCTAAAAAGTCAGCGACCGTTGTCGAAACCGTCCATACTTCTTTTTCTATATTATCGCTAAGTAATGTGACAGCAAAAGCAGACTCAAACGTTATTTGCATATCCTCAACAAGCGCAGAATCTAAACTTGGTGTTATTTCATCGTATTCTCTTATTTCCAAGTTTAATTCTTCGAGGAAATCCTCTACCGTATTAGCCGTGGTCCAAGCCGGTCCCTTTTCGCCATCTTTTGTAAAAAAGACTAATTGCGCTGATAACCACTCAACACTGAGATTGTCTGTTAACTTACTATCTAACGACGGTTCAATGTAATCATGTTCTCCTACTACTATATTATTCTCTAACATTAGCTCATCTACTGTTTTGGCATGAGTTTTCTGGGATCTTTCTTCCCCTTCTATTACCAGTGTAACTGATGTTTTTGTTAGCTCATAAGCCATAAAACTACCAACACCTACTAGTAATATCATACTAAGGATGAACACGATTGTCTTTTTTCCCACTAAAGCATCAGAAAAAAGTTTTTTCATGTTTTGTAACATAGATATAAACTCCCCCTTCTAACGACCGAATTATAAACGTCTATGCTCATCTTGTCAATGTAAATAATTCCCTCCTTTGTATATTAGGTAATATTATCCCTGCAATTCATGAAAAAAGAAACAAAAACAGTTCGACAAGACTAGCATATGTGGTCGGTCATCTTTGTAGAACTAAAGAAAAGAAAGTTCTTTTAGACAAGGTCTTATAATTTTCGACAAAATTTACTATCAGTTTATGGAAAAAAGTCTTTTCGCATTCTCATTTGTCTTTTCGACAACTTCATCGTATGTTATCCCTTTTAATTCGGCAATTGCCTCCGCTATTAGCTTTACATGCTGAGGCTCGTTACGCTTTCCACGATAAGGATGGGGCGCTAGATAGGGAGAATCCGTTTCAATTAGCAGGCGATCTAAGCGAATTTCTTTTGCTACCTCTTTTGGTCGTTTAGCATTTTTAAATGTAACAGGACCTCCAAAGGAAATATAAAAATTCATATCAAGACATTGTTTGGCAATTTCTAAACTACTACCAAAACAGTGCATAATCCCTCCTACCGCACTCGCCCCTTCTTCCTTTAAAATTTGAACAATATCCTCATGGGCATCCCGATTATGAATAATAATTGGTAATTTTACTTTTTTCGCTAGCTGAATTTGCTTGCGAAAAACACGGCTTTGGACGTCCTTTGGCGATTTGTCCCAATGATAATCCAAGCCCATCTCTCCTAGTGCGACAACTTTAGGATGTGCAGCTAGTTCTTCGAGCCAAATTAAATGCTCTTCTTTAAAATCAATGGCATCGACAGGATGCCAGCCAACAGCAGCATAAATAAACTGATACTGTTCGGCTAACTTAATCGCACCGCGAATTGTTTTTTCGTCAAAACCGACGACTACGATATTCGTTACACCTACTGCTTGAGCTTGCTTTATCACTTCATCTACATCATCTTCAAATTGATCCGCATTTAAATGTGCGTGCGTGTCAAACAACATCTTAAAAACCTCCACTTGCTTAAGTTTGAATTTTGAGCGCTAATTTATTGTAAAAACGCATCTATTTCACTGTCATTCAATTCAGCATCAAAAAATCTTTTTTTGCGATTGCTATTATTTCACTTGTGACCCGTTTGGTAGCGATTGCTCAATTGTTGCTAGCGTTAGCTTCCCTCCATGTTTGGCTGCTAAAATCATCCCTTGCGACAACTCACCACGAAGTTTGATTGGTTTTAAATTAGTAACACAAATAACTTTTTTACCCACTAGTTCTTCCGGCTTATAGTATTCAGCAATTCCTGAAACAACTTGACGCTTTTCATAACCTAAATCTAATTGAATTTTTAATAACTTATTTGCTTTTTTAATCGGTTCAGCCTTGATTATTTCAGCAACTCGCATATCGACCGTCATAAAATCCTCAATCATTATTTCAGCAACATCAGGAGCTTCAATTATTGCTTCTTTTTCTGGTTGCTTCGGCGCTGACGCTTCCATCATTTTAATTATTTCAGCTACTTCTTCTGGCACATCTAAACGTGGGAAGATCGGCTCTCCTTTAGCAACTTTTACACCACTTTGCAGACCCCCGAAACTTTCCATGCTGCTCCAGCTTGTTTTAGATTCGCTAATTGCAAGTTGGTTCCAAATCTTCTTTGGTGCAGAAGTCATAAACGGTTGGATCAAAATCGAAACATAGCGTAATGACTCACTTAAGTGATAAAGGACAGACCCTAGTTCACTGCGATTTTCTTCTGCCTTTGCTAATAGCCACGGCTGGGTTTCATCAATATATTTATTCGTTCTACTAACAAGTTTCCAAATCGCTGACAAAGCCACCGAAAACTCCATATCCTCCATTGCTACCTCAACTTTTGTAACTGTTTCATTAACGAGGACCACTAAAGTTTCATCGTAAGCCGTTGCATTTTTTACGTAAGCTGGAATTTCTCCAGAAAAATACTTATTAATCATCGCAACAGTTCGGTTTAAGAGATTACCTAGGTCGTTTGCTAGATCAAAATTGACTCTTTCCACAAAACTCTCGGGTGTGAACACGCCATCTGAACCAAATGGTACTTCACGCAGTAAGTAATAACGTAATGCATCTAAACCATAACGGTCAATGAGTGGAACTGGATCAACGACATTCCCCTTTGACTTAGACATCTTTCCATCTTTCATCAATAGCCACCCATGACCAAATACTTTTTTCGGTAACGGGACATCAAGAGCCATAAGCATGATCGGCCAATAAATTGTATGAAAGCGAACAATTTCTTTTCCGACTAAATGAACATCAGCGGGCCAGTATTTTTGATACTTATCTTGATGATCGGTGCCATAACCTAATGCCGTAATATAATTTGATAGGGCGTCAATCCATACATAAACAACATGTTTTGGATCACTTGGAACTTTTACACCCCATTCAAAAGAAGTACGAGAAACAGCAAGGTCTTCTAAACCTGGTTTAATAAAATTGTTAATCATTTCATTTTTGCGAGATTCCGGTTGAATAAACTCAGGGTTCTCCTCGTAGTACTTTAAAAGTCTATCTGCGTACTTGCTCATTTTAAAGAAATAAGATTTTTCTCTTACTTTCTCAACCTCGCGTCCACAATCAGGGCAGTTACCTTCTTTTAACTGCCTTTCTGTATAAAAAGACTCACATGGTGTACAATACAAACCCTCATACTCATCTAAATAAATATCTCCTTGCTTAAGAAGTTGTTCAAAAATTTGTTGGACAATCTCTTTATGTCTTGGTTCAGTCGTACGGATGAAATCATCATAAGAAATATCAAGTTTTTCCCATAAATCTTTAATACCTTCAACAACTTCATCAACAAATTGCTGCGGGCTTACACCTTTTTCAGCAGCTTTTCGCTCAATTTTTTGTCCATGTTCATCTGTTCCCGTTAAGTACATCACATCGTAACCACGTAAACGCTTATATCTCGCCATCGCATCACCTGCAACAGTTGTATAAGCATGACCAATATGCAACTTGTCACTAGGATAATAAATTGGCGTTGTTAAATAAAATGTTTTTTTAGACATATAATTTCCTCCTTATAATAGAAAAGCACAAGCGCCTTGATAGATTCGAAAAATGTTGGAGACTAACCATAAAGAGGCGCTTTTTACCTCTGCATGGTTAGTTGAAACATTCGAGAACCTAGGCGCTGCAGCTAGACATAGAAAAGCACAAGCGCCTTGGTAGGTTCGAAAAATGTTGGAGACTAACCATTAAGAGGCGCTTTTTGCCTCTGCATGGTTAGTTGAAACATTCGAGAACCTAGGCGCTGCAGCTAGACAAAAAGCCCCCGCCCTATAGAGGGACGAGAGCTAATATTCTCACGTGTTACCACCCAATTCCCCTTGCTTCTCACGAGTCAAGGCTCAGTAAGTTACGCTTTTGTAACTTTACCTGACTAACGCTCAGGCCACGTCACCCTCTCATCACACAGTAACTTAAAGGTGATTCCTCCGAGACCATTTTCAAAAGTTCAGCCTATACCAGTTTTCAGCTCCCCTGGTTCTCTGCTTTATGAACACTCATAAATAGGTATTCCTTTTTACTTATCTCTTCAATGGAAAAATATACGAGTTCATAATTTCTTTACGGTTTTTTTAAAGCCTTTGGCAAAAATATACCTAAACAAACATATTATTGTCAAGTTTGTCCAAAAAACATTATTATTAACAATTATTTTTTGTCGAATTTATAGTGAATTACTATTATTTTTGTCGAATTAACACTTGGTTAATTTTTAAAATTTAATTAAATTCTTCCATTTTATTCCCGTTTTTTTCCTTTACAGAAAAAATACAAGTATTGCCAACAGCTTATAAACGTTGATATACCAACAAATTAAAAATATTTTTTTAAAAAATTCTACAAAACTAGCAAAAACTTGAAATAATAATTGACTTGTTTTGGAATTTTTGGTATTCTAGATTTACAGAAAAATATGTCGAAAATTGCTGAATTCCGATATAAATCTTAGAACATACTATACTAGGGGGATAAAAAATGAAATCTACAGGAATTGTTCGTAAAGTTGATGAATTAGGACGTGTCGTTATTCCTATCGAGCTTCGCCGTACTCTTGATATTGCTGAAAAGGATGCTTTAGAAATTTATGTCGATGGTGAAAAAATTATTTTAAAGAAGTACAAGCCTAACATGACTTGCCAAGTAACTGGTGAAGTAAATGACGATAACCTTTCTTTAGCTGGTGGGAAAATTATTTTAAGCCCGGGCGGTGCAAAAGATATTATTGTTGAACTACAGAATTACGTTCAAAGCACAACAAAATAATTTTCATTAAAATAGGCTGACCATATGTCAGCCTATTTTTTTGTCTAGCTGCAGCTTCTAATTATGGTAAATTTGGTAAACTTCACGCTTTTGGACGTTACGATCTTTTGCTACCTGTTTAATTGCGTCTTTAGAAGATAACTGAAGGACAATATAATGATTGATATGTTGGAGTGTTGTCAACTCTGTCCACCACTGGGCCTCAGTACCGTTAAGTTCCAGATCAGCCCCTTCCAAGACAAGGCAATATTCTCCCCGCGGATTTTCTTTTTCATAATGACTAATTACTTCACTAATATTACCTCTAATAAACTCTTCAAATTTCTTTGAAAGTTCGCGGCAAACAGCGATTTTTCGATCACCTAACTGCTCCAATATTAGCTGTAACGTTTCCTTTATACGGTGCGGAGATTCATAAAAAATGATTGGACTTTCCATGTTTTTTAACTGCTCTAATTGTTTTTTCTTATCCTTTTTTTGCCTATCTAAAAATCCATAAAAGAAAAAATGGTCTGTCGGTAACCCAGACGCAATTAGAGCTGGAAGAGCTGCATTTGCTCCAGGTAAAGGGATAACATTAATTTTTTCTGCAAGACAGCTTACAACTAATTCATAGCCTGGATCAGAAATCGCTGGCATTCCGGCATCACTTACTAAAGCAACTTTTTTCCCGTTACGAAGATCTTCTAGCAACTTATAACCGCTCGTTTGTTTATTATGATCATGATAACTAACTAATTTTGTCTGAATTTGAAAATGATTACATAGCTTTATCGTTTGTCTTGTATCCTCAGCCGCAATCACATCAACTTCCTTTAAAATAGTTAAGGCTCGGTATGTAATGTCCTCCAAATTGCCAATGGGTGTAGGAACTAAATATAGGGCACCTGCTTCTTCATTATGAAAACTTTTTTGTATCCACATTATTTTTACACTACTCCTCGTAAATCAATTAATTAAGAAAAATAGATTTCCTTAAACTTGTCTGTATAAGTATTGTCTTCATTGTAAACAACAAGCGGCTTTAGTATTTTTACACCCGGCCTCCCTCTTTTTACTCCTTCAATAAGTAAGATATTAGCTTCTTTGGCTGTTTTTGGGTGGACAAACTGAATTTTTTTTGGTTCAATTTGATACTTTTTCATAACCAATATCATATCTATTAACCGCTCTGGTCGATGGACAATCGCTATCTTTCCTTTTTGTTTTACCAGCTCGCTACTGACGCGAATCACATCATCTAGGCTGCAATGAATTTCGTGTCTTGCAATAGCAAAATGTTTATTTTCATTCCAGGCTTTTTCCGTGACTGTTTTAAAATATGGTGGATTACATGTAACTACATCAAATTTTTCTTTTCCTAGTTTTTCAACAGTATTTTTTAGATCATCATGATAAAAATGAATTTGATGTTGTAAGTCATTAACCTCGGCAGTACGGATTGCCATTTGATAAAGACGTTCTTGAATTTCAACACCCGTAATCTCCGCTTTGCTTCTTTCAGATAATAAGACTGGAATTGCCCCATTACCAGTACATAGATCTATTATTTTTCCTTTTTGAATCGGTACATAGCAAAATTTTGCTAACAGAACCGCATCCATTGAAAATGAAAAGACATCAGAGCTTTGAATAATTTTATTGTTCTGATTAGGTAAGTAATCAATTCGTTCATCTTGCTCTAGTCTAACCATATTTAATTCCTCTCAGATTTATTATTTATAAATACGGATAGAACACCCGTTACTTTAGCGATGGGAGGTTCATTTTTTGATTATAGCAAACAAAAGCAAGTCAACGCTAGAAAACACGAAAAGGACTGAAGCGGTCGAGCCGATGGGGCTTGCTCCTGCGGTTACTCGTCGCAAAACCTGCTATGAAGTAACGCAATGATGTGTCTTGAAGCTAGACAGACACGAAAATTTTAAACTTTCTTACCTGAATGAATTTCATTCACTTATAAAAAAAAAGAGGCTCCTATTGGAAGGTAAGCCTCTAAAAGTACTACTTTTTATTTAAGAACGACAGGCAAAATAGACAATCCCCTTCTTTACGAATGCTTCCGTAGTGAAGGTTACAAATGTGAAATCCTTCATGATACAACCGAGCTAGGTTATCGTACCCTTCTCCAACATCATTTCTTTCTTTTCCTTGTTTTGTTTTCTTTTTTTCTTCCTCTTGTTCCGCTTCTTTTTCAATTCGCGAACGTAGATGGTCATTTTCAATCTTAAGATGTTGGTTCTCTTCTAGGAGAAGTGCTAAATGCTCTTTTAATTCTCCTAACTCACGATAAAGACCACCTATTTTTTCTTCCATAAGACTGACTCGTGAAAAGACCTCGTTTTTATCCACGTTACTTAACACCTCAATATTTTTGGTATGACTAGGTATTGCTAGGTATTGCTCCTTCGTTCATGAGCTCATCGAGAGTATATTCCATGACTCGCTCGTCCGCTAACTGAATTTGAACTAGATGCTCTAATATATTTAAACCAGTTACTCGCCCTTTTCCATGTGCTGTCATAATCGACTTTCCTATATCCGGAAGAAGTCGCTTCGCGGTTTCATAATTATCATTTTCATATTTTAAACAGCACATTAATCTTCCGCACAAACCAGAAATCTTGGTCGGGTTTAAGGACAAGTTCTGATCCTTTGCCATCTTAATTGACACAGGCTCAAAATCACCAAGAAAAGAGGAACAACATAAAATTCTACCGCAAGGACCAATTCCCCCTAACATCTTAGCTTCGTCACGAACACCAATTTGCCGTAATTCAATCCTTGTCCGAAAAATTGCTGCCAAATCTTTGACAAGCTCCCTAAAATCAATACGACCATCTGCTGTAAAATAAAAAAGTACTTTATTTCGATCAAATGTATATTCTACATCAACAAGTTTCATATCAAGAGTATGTTCTTGAATTTTTTCATGACAGACGTCAAAAGCTTCTTTGGCGGCTTGCTTATTTTCTTCGACTGTTGTTTTGTCTATCTCATTTGCAAACCGAATTACTTTTTTTAATGGAAAAACAACATCTTGGTCTTCAACAAGCTTTTTACCAATAACCACTTTTCCGAACTCTATACCTCTAGCAGTTTCAACTATGACTAGATCACTTTTTTGTACATCTATATCTTCAGGGGAGAAATAATATATTTTTCCCGCTTTTTTAAACCTAACACCGACTACTTGATGCACTATACTTTATCCCTCCTGCAACCTCAGCATTAATTGCTCGATTAATAATTGAGGATTTACATTTGCAATTAGACGCCTCTTCGCTTCTAAAATTACCGCCATCTGTTGGCTCACTTTCTGCTGTGAGCTATTTAATGCATGCCGTTCTAATTTATCAATCTGATCAACAAAGATAAGTTGATCTTTATTTTCTATTAGGGTACGTAACACATCTCGATACCATAACAGTAGTAGATCAAAACCTATATTTAATTGATTTTTCTCTTTAAAATGAGAAAACCAACTCTCTTGTAAAGTGAGCATAACCTGATGTGGTCTTGTACACACTTCTTCTACTAATTGTATCATTATGACTCGGGCTTGTGCAATCCATTCATCAGCATAAAGCTGATTAGCTTCTTCAATATCATTAGTTAATTGGCTTAAAAGCATTGCTATCGGCTTAGAAATACCATTTTGCTCCAAATTACTCATTAATTTAAGCGGTCTTAGCGGAGTAAAGGAGATAATTTGTGTTCTTGACAAGACTGTACTCAACAATCGATGAGCTTCTGTCGTTGTCAGTACAGCAACAGACTGACCGTCAGGCTCCTCCAAAAACTTTAAAAGTCCATTCGCCGCACTTATTGTCATCTTCTCTGCATCTTCAATAATATAAAATTTTCTTCCTGATTCCATACCACGGTAGGAAAACTCTTTTTTTAAGTGGCGAATTTGTTCAATTTTTATCGATTGGCCATCAGGTTTAATTGCATGCACGTCCGGATGATTACCTGAACTGATCCGTTTACAATTAGGACAATTTTCGCACGCATTAACTCCTTCTTTCTCATCGCATAAAAATGTTTTCGCTAGTTGAAAGGCTACTTGTCTCTTTCCAGTACCTTTAGCTCCTTCAAATAAATATGCATGGGACAACCGTTTTTTTTTGATACTATTTGTAATAATCTTGACGACTTTTTCCTGAGTTTCTAGCAACTGATCCCACGTCATTTTAGCCTCACCTAAAATCTTTCAAACTGATCTACTGGCAACACAAAAACTGTGGCACCGCCAACTTTTACATTGACTGGATATGGAATATAAGAATCAGCATTACCACCCATCGGAGAAATTGGCGCTACTAATTGATCTCTACTTTTACAATTATCTTGAATGATTGCTAATGCATCATCAACACGGTCATCTTCTGTTCCAATCATAAAGGTTGTATTCCCAGCCTTTAAAAAGCCACCTGTAGTAGCAAGTTTTGTTGCTTTAAAATTCCCTTTCACAAGGGCGTCAGCTAAATAATTACTGTCCTTATCTTGAACAACTGCCACAACAAGTTTCACTGCCTAAAACCTCCTTGAAGAGTCATTATCTATTAAAAAAACTTTCCATGCGAAATAATAAGTTACCATTATTTTTTCCATTTGTTACTATCTTATTATAACAGATACAACTACATGGCGCCTAGTTGAGGAACTCTTATATTCTAAAAAAAAAAGCCTGTAGAGTTGAAAAAATCTTCATTTTATGGACACCACGAACTATTTTATAATTATTTTTGTCTTAACAAATTCAAATAACCAGTTACTTTTGACTTTGTTTCTTCAACTACTTCTTTTAATGGCCTGTCAGCATCGATGGTAATTATTCTTTCAGGGAACATTGTTAACAACTTTAGATAACCTTCGCGAACCCGATAATGAAAAGCTAAATTTTCTTGGTCTAAACGGTTTATTTCACGATCCTTATTTTCTGCTATTCTTAAAAGCCCCTTCTCAGGTTCAATGTCAAAATATAAGGTTAGCTTAGGCATGCAATCCTCAATTGCAAATGCATTAATCGCATAAACCTCATCAAAACCAATATTTCGAGCGATGCCTTGATAAACTAAACTACTATCCAAAAAACGATCACAAAGCACAAGCTTCCCTGCCTTTAAATCAGGAATCACCTTTTCGACAAGGTGCTGTCTTCTAGCCGCTGCATATAATAAAGCTTCTGTTCTAGCGTCCATAACTGTGTTATTCGTATCTAAAATAATTTCACGGATGCTCTCAGAAATTTGAATACCACCTGGCTCCCTAGTAGTAGTAAACTTCTCACCTATATCGTTAAAATGGTGAGCTAAAGCTTGAATGACAGATGTCTTTCCTGCTCCTTCGCCACCTTCAAATGTAATAAATTTTTCATTCATCATCTAAACCTCACTTTACATGTTTGTGGATCGCTCCCTCAAATGTTATCACATTTAGAAGGATAATTTTGGTTACAGTTAGGTAAAAACTTTAACTCCTGTTTCAAGAATATCTACTCCTTGAAAATATGCTCCGCTTGCTTTTAAATTGTTTATATATTCGACATGTATTTTTTCAACCTTCTCACCACTTATTAATATAGGTACACCTGGCGGATACGGAATGATTTCTTCAGCAATAATTCTCCCAACTGAATTTTTTAATGGAATTAGCTGTACTTCAGCTACATTCATTTCCGGGTAAGTCATCGCCAATCTAGTTACTTTATTTGTAAAAGAAGCATCTAGCTTATTATATCTTGGAATAATTTCAAATTCACTTAGTTTTCGTTTTATTTTTTCAGCAATAAAAATAAGGTTCGTCGTTATCACTAATGGCATAACAAATAAAACATTGCATGAGTCAGCTAATTCAGTATAAATTCCTTCTTCTTCGAAAAGTTCTTGTAACTGAAAGCCGGTTAACTTACATTGAGATTGAACCGTTACTTTTAGAGGATCTATCTGATAATGTTCACTTCGCACTGTTTTAAGTTGAGGAATTTTGTTAATATACGTTTTAAAAGCTGTAATAGCCTCAACAGTATTTTCTATTTCTTTTTCCGAAATTGTCGCTAAAAAGTGCCTTGCTAAATCAAGAGATGCCATTATTGGATAGGAAGGACTACTTGATTGAAAGAGCTGTAAGTAATAGGTTAGCTTTTTTACGTCGACTAATTTACCATTACAATGTAGATAGGAACCCATTGTCATTGCCGGTAACGTTTTATGAGCAGATTGGACAACAATATCAGCCCCCTCTATGATAGCTGATTTCGGCAGTAAAGTAGATGGATGCCCAAAATGAGCGCCATGAGCTTCATCAACAAGAACAGTTATATCATATTGATGCGCTTTCGTAATAATATTTTGCAAATTAGAAGTATAACCATAATAATTAGGATTTGTAATAATAAGTGCTTTTGCAGTTGGATACTTCTTTATCGCTGCTAAAACAAGCGTCTCATCTAAACAAGTAGCAATTTGTGCTTCTCGATCAAAGTTAGGTTGTAAAAAAATTGGGTCTACTTTCGCTAACCTAAGTCCATTTAAAATAGATTTGTGACAGTTTCTTTGGACAAGAACTGTATCGCCCTCTTGACACGTTGCCATGATCATTGCTAAATTCCCTACTGTTGAGCCTCCGATAAGGAAAAAACATTCTAGAGAACCGTATAAATGTGCAGCAATCTCCTGCGCTTCTTTAATTACTCCGGTAGGATAATGAAGGTCATCTAAACCTCTTAACTCCGTTACATCAATTTCCAATAACTTACAATATAATTCTTTTCCATATTTTGAAAAAACAGCACCATTTTTATGACCTGGCACATGGAAAGAGTTTGAGTTTACTTCACTATGAGCTAACAGAGCTTCGTACAATGGTATTTTATTTTGGTCCATCCTAATTCAAATCCTTTTTCACTAAAATTAAAAACTCTATTCCATTCCGATTAACTGGACTTTTCACCAATTCTATTATAAACGAAATTTCCTCTTTAAACGTTTTTTTGTAATTAATATGGAGACATACACATTGATAATAAATAACGCATAAAATGAAAAAAGTTATTTTTTAATAAAATTCAGAATTTTTTATGTATAGTTTGTCCTTCATTGGTAATGAATTGAATATGGAGGTGGACAACTAATGAATGAAGAACAATACCGGGAAACATGTTCTATTTGCGAACAGAGAGCTTTAAAGGAAAAAGGAATTCATATATATAATATTTTTATTTGCGAAAGTTGTGAACGTGAAATAGTCAGTTCCGATGTGGGTGATCCATTTTACAAGTACTATTTACAGAAACTACGAAAACTAAAGCAGTCTCTATTAAATATTTCTTAAGCTGACCTTGTCTAATCAAGGGTCTGCTTTTTTTTTAGATAGCAAGAAAGCTACTGACCACGTTCACATCCTGAGTTGCATCATTGAAGTTACTTCATGACAAAAAAGTACATTCAATTACGAATGTACTTTTTTTTGCTTAGCAACGTCCTACTCTCACAGGGGGAAACCCCCAACTACCATCGGCGCAGAAGAGCTTAACGATCGTGTTCGGCATGGGAACGAGTGTGACCTCTTCGCTATCGCCACTAAACTATTTTCAGTCAAAGAAATTCATTCTTTGAAAACTAGATAACAACCGTACACACATTCAAGATTTGAGCTTCATTGAATTCAATTCGTCTTATTTTTAGGATAAGTCCTCGACCGATTAGTATCTCTCAGCTCCACGTGTCACCACGCGTCCACCCGAGACCTATCAACCTCATAATCTTTAAGGGGTCTTACTGGATTAACTCCAAGGGAAATCTCATCTCGAGGGGGGCTTCATGCTTAGATGCTTTCAGCACTTATCCCTTCCATACGTAGCTACCCAGCTATGCTCCTGGCGGAACAACTGGTACACCAGCGGTATGTCCATCCCGGTCCTCTCGTACTAAGGACAGCTCCTCTCAAATTTCCTGCGCCCGCGACGGATAGGGACCGAACTGTCTCACGACGTTCTGAACCCAGCTCGCGTACCGCTTTAATGGGCGAACAGCCCAACCCTTGGGACCTACTTCAGCCCCAGGATGCGATGAGCCGACATCGAGGTGCCAAACCTCCCCGTCGATGTGGACTCTTGGGGGAGATAAGCCTGTTATCCCCAGGGTAGCTTTTATCCGTTGAGCGATGGCCCTTCCATGCGGTACCACCGGATCACTAAGCCCGACTTTCGTCCCTGCTCGACTTGTAGGTCTCGCAGTCAAGCTCCCTTATGCCTTTGCACTCTACGAATGATTTCCAACCATTCTGAGGGAACCTTTGGGCGCCTCCGTTACTCTTTAGGAGGCGACCGCCCCAGTCAAACTGCCCACCAGACACTGTCCCCGAACCGGATCACGGTCCTAGGTTAGAATTTCAATACAATCAGGGTAGTATCCCACCGACGCCTCCACCGAAGCTGGCGCTCCGGTTTCTAAGGCTCCTACCTATCCTGTACAAATTGTATCAAAATTCAATATCAAGCTACAGTAAAGCTCCATGGGGTCTTTCCGTCCTGTCGCGGGTAACCTGCATCTTCACAGGTAATATAATTTCACCGGGTCTCTCGTTGAGACAGTATCCAAATCGTTACACCATTCGTGCGGGTCGGAACTTACCCGACAAGGAATTTCGCTACCTTAGGACCGTTATAGTTACGGCCGCCGTTTACTGGGGCTTCAATTGAGAGCTTCTCCTTACGGATAACCCCTCCTCTTAACCTTCCAGCACCGGGCAGGTGTCAGCCCCTATACTTCGCCTTGCGGCTTCGCAGAGACCTGTGTTTTTGCTAAACAGTCGCTTGGATCTATTCACTGCGGCTCTCTCGGGCTTTAACACCCTAATAGAGCACCCCTTCTCCCGAAGTTACGGGGTCATTTTGCCGAGTTCCTTAACGAGAGTTCTCCCGCGCGTCTTAGAATTCTCTTCTCGCCTACCTGTGTCGGTTTACGGTACGGGCACCTCTCACCTCGCTAGAGGCTTTTCTAGGCAGTGTAGGATCAGGAACTTCGCTACTAAATTTCGCTCGCCATCACAGCTCAGCCTTCACAAGAGGCGGATTTGCCTACCTCTTAGCCTAACTGCTTGGACGCACATTTCCATCAGTGCGCTTACCCTACCTTACTGCGTCCCCCCATTACTCAAACGGTGAGGAGGTGGTACAGGAATTTCGACCTGTTGTCCATCGCCTACGCTTTTCAGCCTCGGCTTAGGTCCCGACTTACCCTGAGAGGACGAGCCTTCCTCAGGAAACCTTGGGCTTTCGACGGAGGGGATTCTCACCCCTCTTTTCGCTACTCATACCGGCATTCTCACTTCTAAGCGCTCCACTAGTCCTTACGGTCTAACTTCGCTGCACTTAGAACGCTCCCCTACCACTGACACCTAAGGTGTCAATCCATAGCTTCGGTGATACGTTTAGCCCCGGTACATTTTCGGCGCAGAGTCACTCGACCAGTGAGCTATTACGCACTCTTTAAATGGTGGCTGCTTCTAAGCCAACATCCTGGTTGTCTGGGCAACTCCACATCCTTCTCCACTTAACGTATACTTTGGGACCTTAGCTGATGGTCTGGGCTGTTTCCCTCTTGACTACGGATCTTAGCACTCGCAGTCTGACTCCCGAGGATAAGTAATTGGCATTCGGAGTTTGACTGAATTCGGTAATCCTGTGGGGACCCCTAGTCCAATCAGTGCTCTACCTCCAATACTCTCACCTCGAGGCTAGCCCTAAAGCTATTTCGGGGAGAACCAGCTATCTCCGTGTTCGATTGGCATTTCACCCCTACCCACACCTCATCCCCGCATTTTTCAACATGCGTGGGTTCGGGCCTCCATTCAGTGTTACCTGAACTTCACCCTGGACATGGGTAGATCACACGGTTTCGGGTCTACGACCACGTACTCATTCGCCCTATTCAGACTCGCTTTCGCTGCGGCTCCGCCTTCTCAGCTTAACCTTGCACGTAATCGTAACTCGCCGGTTCATTCTACAAAAGGCACGCCATCACCCAGCCTTTTCCAAAGGAAAAGACATCGGGCTTTGACTACTTGTAGGCACACGGTTTCAGGATCTCTTTCACTCCCCTCCCGGGGTGCTTTTCACCTTTCCCTCACGGTACTGGTTCACTATCGGTCACTAGGAAGTATTTAGCCTTGGGAGATGGTCCTCCCGGATTCCGACGGGGTTTCACGTGTCCCGCCGTACTCAGGATACACTCTGGAGGAAATGAAGTTTCGATTACAGGGCTGTTACCTTGTCTCGCGGACCTTTCCAGATCGCTTCGTCTACTTCATTTCTTTGTAACTCCGTATAGAGTGTCCTACAACCCCAAGGGGCAAGCCCCTTGGTTTGGGCTGTTTCCGTTTCGCTCGCCGCTACTCAGGAAATCGATAATTTCTTTCTCTTCCTCCGGGTACTTAGATGTTTCAGTTCCCCGGGTCTGCCTCCTCATAGCCTATGTATTCAGCTATGGGTACCATCCCATTACGGATGGTGGGTTCCCCCATTCGGATATCTCTGGATCAAAGCTTACTTACAGCTCCCCAAAGCATTTCGGTGTTCGTCCCGTCCTTCTTCGGCTCCTAGTGCCAAGGCATTCACCGTGCGCCCTTTCTAACTTAACCTAATCTTTTTGTGATAAGCTTCGCATTTCTTCGTCAACTGCGCTCGAAATCGTCCTCATGTACCCAAAAGTACATTGCGGGGATCGCCTCGCTTGTTTCCTTGAACTACTCGCTTCTCTCAAAAAAATACCTGGTGTCTTTTTACAAAAACACCTGTTAAAAGGATTTCTACGTCGAATTGAATTCTTGACTACTCAAATTTACCTTCACGTTTTTACAAACTTTCCGGTAAAACTTAAATGTGTTGTTATTGTTGTTATCTAGTTTTCAAAGAACGAAAAGCCAATTGATAAGCTTCGTATTTCTTCGTCAGCGGCGTGTGCCAATCGTCCTCATGTACCTTATGTACATTCCGGGGATTGTCCCACTTGCTTTCTCGAACTACTTGCTTCTAAATTGCCTTTATAAAATTGGGAGATTATTCTTCCAAAACTGAACACACAACGTAAGCGTACTTCTACTAATGAAAGTAAAAGTATCGACTAGAGTTTTAACTCCATAGAAAGGAGGTGATCCAGCCGCACCTTCCGATACGGCTACCTTGTTACGACTTCACCCCAATCATCTGTCCCACCTTAGGCGGCTGGCTCCTAAGTAAACTTAGGTTACCCCACCGACTTCGGGTGTTACAAACTCTCGTGGTGTGACGGGCGGTGTGTACAAGGCCCGGGAACGTATTCACCGTGGCATGCTGATCCACGATTACTAGCAATTCCGGCTTCATGCAGGCGAGTTGCAGCCTGCAATCCGAACTGAGAATGGCTTTATGGGATTGGCTCGACCTCGCGGTTTTGCGACCCTTTGTACCATCCATTGTAGCACGTGTGTAGCCCAGGTCATAAGGGGCATGATGATTTGACGTCATCCCCACCTTCCTCCGGTTTATCACCGGCAGTCACCTTAGAGTGCCCAACTAAATGCTGGCAACTAAGATCAAGGGTTGCGCTCGTTGCGGGACTTAACCCAACATCTCACGACACGAGCTGACGACAACCATGCACCACCTGTCACTTTGTCCCCCGAAGGGGAAAGCCCTATCTCTAGGGTGGTCAAAGGATGTCAAGACCTGGTAAGGTTCTTCGCGTTGCTTCGAATTAAACCACATGCTCCACTGCTTGTGCGGGCCCCCGTCAATTCCTTTGAGTTTCAACCTTGCGGTCGTACTCCCCAGGCGGAGTGCTTAATGTGTTAACTTCGGCACTAAGGGCATCGAAACCCCTAACACCTAGCACTCATCGTTTACGGCGTGGACTACCAGGGTATCTAATCCTGTTTGCTCCCCACGCTTTCGCGCCTCAGCGTCAGTTACAGACCAGAGAGTCGCCTTCGCCACTGGTGTTCCTCCATATATCTACGCATTTCACCGCTACACATGGAATTCCACTCTCCTCTTCTGTACTCAAGTCCCCCAGTTTCCAATGGCCGCTCGTGGTTGAGCCACGAGATTTCACATCAGACTTAAAGGACCGCCTGCGCGCGCTTTACGCCCAATAATTCCGGACAACGCTTGCCACCTACGTATTACCGCGGCTGCTGGCACGTAGTTAGCCGTGGCTTTCTGGTTAGGTACCGTCAAGGTACCGCCCTATTTGAACGGTACTTGTTCTTCCCTAACAACAGAACTTTACGACCCGAAGGCCTTCATCGTTCACGCGGCGTTGCTCCGTCAGACTTTCGTCCATTGCGGAAGATTCCCTACTGCTGCCTCCCGTAGGAGTCTGGGCCGTGTCTCAGTCCCAGTGTGGCCGATCACCCTCTCAGGTCGGCTACGCATCGTCGCCTTGGTAAGCCATTACCTTACCAACTAGCTAATGCGCCGCGGGCCCATCCCGTAGTGTTAGGTAAAACCCAACTTTTACTTTTCTGTCAGGTGACAAAAAAGATTATCCGGTATTAGCTTCGGTTTCCCGAAGTTATCCCAGTCTACAGGGCAGGTTGCCCACGTGTTACTCACCCGTCCGCCGCTAAATTTTGAGAGCAAGCTCTCAAAATTCCGCTCGACTTGCATGTATTAGGCACGCCGCCAGCGTTCGTCCTGAGCCAGGATCAAACTCTCCATTAAAGTGTTGTTTGATTTAGCTCTTCTTACATAAGATGTGTCCGCTTCGACGTTAGTCGGGCTCCCCATCCTATTTCTTGCATTGACGAGATATTACTATCTCTACTTCGCTTGGCTGTGTGTTCAGTTTTCAAAGAACATTCTCACTAATTTGGTATTCCAATTAGCTTTTTGTTGTTTTGCGACAACGAAAATTATTATATCACAATAATTTTTACGTGTCAACAACCTATTAAAATATTAAATCGCGTTTGTTGCGACTCCTAATATAATATCACTTCAATCATTAACTGTCAATAACTAAATTTGTTAATTTTGTGTTAATGTCTGTTTTTGAAGGCCGTTTATTACTATATCATCACTACACCCTTTATGCAAGACCTTAAAACTTAAAAGTATCTAGTACTTTTTATCGACAAACTTAATAAGCATTATCATTATATTTATAAAATTAGTTGATCAATTGCAATTAGTAATAATACTCCTGGGATTCCTAGAAAACCCGAAACAGTAGTTGTGACAAAGTTAATTGGGATATGATAATCAAATGCCGAGCCAAAAGCATTTAAAAAGAATAAAAACAATGCACCAATAATTAACTTAATCATTCCTTGTCCAACAATACGTAATGGTTTAATTGGTGCACCTAACACTAACAACAAAAAAATAATTCCTCCAAAAAATGTAACAACGATAATTGGATCCATTCAAACCTCTCCTTTTTTGTGGCAAGCCTTCTTTATTTATCGTATTCTATAGCAAAAAAAAAAGAACATAAGAAAATCATTATTTTGATTTTCCCACGCTCACATTTCTTACTCTTGCTTCTTTTAATAAAAAGATGTATTTCGCTTCTGTTAGTTTCAATTTAAAGATAACTTCTTCTGAAGGGTCTATACTATTCTTTAATAATTGAGTTCGAATCATTAGATTTTCCTTTAGCATTGCAATATGACTAACAAGACGCTGATCCTCAAGTTCTCTTATTTTACCCTTCTTTTTAAAAAGCATCACTATTTCTCCTCTACTATAATTCTCGACGACCTTCAATTGCCCTTGAAAGAGTTACTTCATCAGCGTATTCTAAATCACCGCCAACAGGAAGACCATGGGCAATTCTAGTAACTTTAATTCCAGTTGGTTTTACTAGCCTCGAGATATACATAGCGGTAGCTTCGCCTTCAATGTTTGGGTTAGTCGCTAAGATAATTTCTTGGATTGTTTCATCTTGAAGACGCTTCAATAATTCCGGGATTTTTATATCCTCTGGTCCTACACCTTCCATTGGTGAAATAGCCCCTTGTAAAACGTGGTAAAGACCATGGTACTCTCTCATTTTTTCCATAGCAATAACGTCTCTTGCATTTTCAAGAACGCAAACAATAGATCTATCTCTTTTTTGATCTTCACAAATATAGCATGGATCTGAGTCGGTTATGTTATAACAAACTGAACAATACGTAAGATTTCTTTTTGCATTTACTAATGCCTTAGCAAAATCCAAGACATCATCTTCCTTCATATCTAATACAAAAAAAGCCAACCGACCCGCTGTTTTCGGACCGATTCCCGGCAATCTCATAAAGCCTTCTATTAATTTGGATATCGGTTCAGGATACTGCAAAAACTCTCCCCCCTTATAAGAAAAGCGCAAGCGCCTTGGTAGGTTCGAAAAATGTTGGAGACTAACCATAAAGAGGCGTTTTTTTGCCTCTGCATGGTTAGTTGAAACATTCGAGAACCTAGGCGCTAGAGCTAGACATTGAAAACTTTGGCTCAGCCAAGTTTTAGCGCTTGCTGAGCCTTAGTTACACTTATTTATTAAAACATTCCT
The DNA here is from genome assembly GCA_031761875.1 of Bacillaceae bacterium IKA-2. Classification (GTDB taxonomy): domain Bacteria; phylum Bacillota; class Bacilli; order Bacillales; family Anaerobacillaceae; genus Anaerobacillus. The sequence continues at coordinate 206,643 of CP134492.1, forward strand.
GGCATATTCATCCCTTTTGTGAACTTGCCCATGTCTTGATTAATCAATTCATCCGCATTCTTTAATGCATCGTTTGTAGCTGCCAAAATTAAATCTTGAAGCATTTCTACATCATCAGGATCAACAACTTCTTCTGATATAATTACTTCTAAGATCTTTTTTTCTCCAGTCACAGTAACCTTTACCATACCACCACCAGCTGTTCCCTCAACTGTTTTTTCTTTAAGTTCCTCTTGAGCTTGTGCCATTTGCTTTTGCATCTTTTGCATTTGCTTCATCATATTTCCCATGTTTTTCATTTTAATTTCCTCACCTTCATTATTCTATAATTTCAATTAAATCTGAACCAACTAGCTTTATAGCTTCATCAACAAGGGGATCAACTTCATTTGCAGAATTAGTTTCCCCACGCTGACCTCGAACAAATTCTTCTTTTATAGTTTCCCACTGATTGGTTAGTAATGTCAAAATTTTATATTGCTGAGAAAATACATTTGCGATCACTTCTTCGACCATCGTACGGAATTTCGTATCAACCATGTCTTTGTGCATTTCATTTTGAAATGCAAGTAAAATACTTTCGTTTGAAGCCGCTACTGGCTTACTGTCAACAAGCCAAGCGTGTGCAGGAGCACTTTGTTTTTTTACTAAATCCATTACTTTTCCCCAACTACTAGTGACCTTTTGTAAATCCTGTTTTGAGGCCTGCGCTAACATCCCTTTTACTTGTCCTTTATTAAAACCACTTTTGCCAGTTTTAAAATTGAACTGTCCTTGGTTTTTCTTAGACTTTTCCTGGACCGCAGTTGCTTGAGTTGATGAATCTTGATTTAAATTTTCTAACTTTCGTTCTAGCTCTTGAACTTTATTCATTAACGACGAATAGATCTCATTATTCGCTTGTTCAGTTTCTTCGTTGCTATTACAAATTTTCACAATAGCTACTTCAATGAATATTCTAGGATGACTTGACCATTTCATATCTTGTAATATTTCATTTAGAACCATAATCGTTTTATAAATCCAGCTAGTCTTTGTATCTTTAGATAGAGACGTAAATTGATCATCAACCGTCACTCTTTCAAGTAGGTCATTTAGCTCTGGGGCTGTTTTATATAAAAGCATATCTCGATAAAAAAAGATGAAATCCTCAATAAAACGTGTCGGATCTTTACCAGCTAAGACAAGTTTATCAACAGCTGTTAAAGCTTTTAAAACATCATTGGTTATCAAAGATTCGGCCACCTCCATCAAGAGGCCTTGAGATACAGCACCGGTAATAGTAAGAATATCTTCTAAAGCGACTTCTTCATCACTGTAAGAAATCGCTTGATCCAACAAACTTAATGAATCACGCATGCCTCCTTCAGAAATTCTAGCAATCATTGCTAACGCATCATGACTTGCTTTTGTTTCATAATGACTCAAGATAAACTCCATCCGCTTAATCATCGCAACACTTGATATCCTTTTAAAATCAAAACGTTGGCACCTTGAAATAATCGTTAAGGGTATTTTATGTGGCTCAGTTGTAGCTAAAATAAAGATGACATGTTGTGGGGGCTCTTCTAATGTTTTCAACAATGCATTAAAAGCTCCAGTAGATAACATATGTACTTCATCAATAATATAAACTTTATAACGCATCCCGCTACTTGGCGCAAACTTTACTTTATCACGGATGTCTCTAATTTCATCAACACCATTATTTGAGGCGGCATCGATCTCGATAACATCTACAATTGAACCATTAGTAATTCCAAGGCAAGACTCACACGAGTTGCAAGGTTCTTCAACAGGTGCTTTTTGACAATTAACTGCCTTAGCGATAATTTTCGCCGCACTTGTCTTTCCTGTGCCACGTGGGCCTGTGAAAAGATAGGCATGGGATAGCTTTTCTTGTATGAGTGCATTTTTAATAGTTTTCGTTATATGTTCTTGGCCTACAACATCATTTAGCTGTTTTGGCCGCCAAACACGATATAATGCTTGGTAACCCATCCACGCACCTCCCAGGATACTTCTCTCATAGATATTATACCTTTTCAGTTTGTATATTTCAAAGTCTATCTTCAATATGAAAGGTTAATTACTAATGCTTATACATATACACAGTTAATATTACTCACCCTAAACCTAGTTCATTTATTAAATAAAAAGAAGTAACCCTCAGAGTGAGAATTACTTCTAATATAAATTTAATGTCGTGCACCTTCCTTTGATTAAGTTATCCCAGGCGTTACCTAAGCAGTTAGCTCGATTCAGGCAACTCTACGGCACACAGAAGGATCCACTTACTGCTGCTTCCTTCCGGATCTGACAGGATTCATGGGTTTCCGTTGCGTAGAACCCAAATGTCAACACCACTTACTTAGGGCAGACCCTACGATAACAAAACCTAGGGAAGGGATTACTCCTCGCTATAGCGGATTGCGAGTTACAGGGCACCGCTACCTCCCCACCTAGCACGACAAATTTATAAACAATTTTAAGCGCCTTTTCTTTGACGCATAATTTAGTATAGTGGTTTTGGCATTAAAAAGCAAGTGTACACAAAAACAAGTTAAAGGAAACTACGGGAAGATCTGTATATTAATATTCTATCTCATTAAGCCTAGCACTCCCGCTGCAACGCTCGCTATAGCCCAGAGCATTGATCTAAAATTCCTTCCTCTTCCTTAACTTTCTAAAGAAATTAGAAAGTAGCTGACCACACTCCTCCGCCAGAACCCCAGATTCTATTTCACATTGATGATTAAACCTCGGTTCTGAAAGGAGGTTATATATTGAGCCAACACAACCTGCTTTTGGATCCATAGCTCCAAATACAACACGATCAATTCTGGATTGGATGATGGCACCTGCACACATTGAACAAGGTTCAAGTGTAACGTAGAGGGTACAATCAGTTAATCGCCATGTATTTAAATTTTTACAAGCTTGATCAATAGCTAGTAATTCCGCATGTGCAATAGCCCGCTTTTCAGTTTCTCTTAAATTATAGGCCGTTGCCACAACTTTGCCATCCTTTACAATGACTGCCCCGATGGGGACTTCATTTATTTCTTCAGCTTTTTTTGCTGATTCTATGGCTAGTTTCATAAAATCCAAGTCGCTATTCTCTAACAAAATAAAACCCCCAAAAAAACACTTTAGCTTATTGTATTATACATGAATGAAATTCACTTACCTAAAAAAAAAAGAGATTGCTCAATAGTTATAATCACTACAGCTATATAAAAGGTTATAACCTTTTATATAGCTGTAGTGAAAAAACAATTAAGATCAACCTCTTCAAAAAGACTAGCTTAATTCATAAGTTCATCTAACTTTACAGCAAGATAATCTCTTGAAACTCCACCGATTATATGATCAACAATAATACCTTCTTGATTAATGATTATCGTCTCTGGTTGCCCAACTGCTCCATAGCTCCTTGAAACATTATTATTAAAGTCAAATATATACTTCTTCTTAGAATCCATTTCATCGATATATCGTTTAACAGTATTTTTCGTCTCACCTTTAACAACAATTAACAAGTTTGCTTGGTCTTTAAATTCAGCATGAAACTTCTCGAGTTCCGGAGCCTCTGCTTTACAAGGCTCACACCAACTAGCAAAAAAGTTTAAAATCACTACTTCGCCTTTATAATCAGATAATTGATGGGTATTTCCATCCATATCCTCAAGTTCAAAATTGTAACCTTCATCACCAATGCCTACCGCGCTCCCTTGAGAACGCAATCCTAACACCATTGTAACTAAAACTCCAATGGCAAAAACTAGGACAACAGTTTGAATTATTTTTTGCCTATTCATTCATAACTCCCCCTATATTAAACATATGGGTATAGAGATCACTTTTCCTCTAACTCCTGCAAAAACTTAAGTTGTTTCGCAATTTGATTTTGGCGTTTTCCAAGCAAAAACATGTAACCTGCTAACAATAACCAAATAATTGAATAAGCTGCAAATAAATATGTCATTGAAATCCCTCCCTTTTAGCTAATCATTTTTTCTTGAATTCGTTCTTTTAAACGGTCTGCCTGAATTTTTAATTTCTCAATATAAATTCCTTTTTGTAAAAAGACACTATATAATACTGTCATCATGAATACTGAAAAAATAAGCGTAAATAACATTGATGGCTCGAGTCCACCTCCTGCTTCACTACCACCTTCACCTAAAACGACTGGATGAAGTGCTGACTCCCACCAACGGATCGACATAAATACAATTGGTACGTTTATGAAGCTAATAATTCCAAACACTGCAGCAAGTCGGGCTTTCTTCTCCCAAGCTCCATCCATTTTTCGAATCATAATATAAGCAACATACATAAAAAATAAAATTAAGGACGTTGTTAATCTTGGTTCCCATGACCACCACGTATTCCATGCCGAGCGAGCCCAAATTGGCCCAGTTGTCAGTACAATTGCTGTATAAACAACACCAATTTCAGCAGAAATTCCAGCAATGACATCATAAATTCGTTTTCTCTTTACCAGGAACATGATGCTAAACAAAGCGACAATAAAAAATGCAAAGAAAGCAACCCACGCTGATGCTACATGGAAATAAAAGATTTTTTGGACAACTCCCATCATCCTCTCAATAGGAGTCCAAATAAACGATAAATATAAAGCAATAACAACCATTGGAATAGAAATGTAAAACATCGTCTTATATAAAAGTGTTTCTTCAGGTATATCAATTAAATCATTCGGATTACTCATATTTATTACACCTCCAACACATATTCAAATAATATTAAACATAAAACAAAAAAGATTAAATTATAGGCACCCATTAATTGCATCCAAGAAATTGCACTTGCTATTTGCTCAATATCTATTAATAAAATCTTCGTTGCTTGCACAGCAGCTATTATAACTGGACTAACAACAGGGAAAAGTAAAATCGGTAATAACATTTCGCTACTTCTCGAATTAGCTGCAAGCCCTGCTAAAAAGGTCCCTACACTAATGAAACCAAATGTCCCTAAAAAAACAACAACGATAAAGAGCGGTAAATTACCTATAAACTTAAAATCAAATAATAAAAATAAGACCGGAATTGAAATTAACTGTACTATTAATACAAATAAATAATTAGCAATTACTTTTCCGAAATAAATACTAGCTGGATCTGTTGGTGACACAATCAACCCAAACAAATTATCATTTTTTGTTTCAGACGAAAACGAACGATTTAATCCCAAGATAGCCGAAAATATCGTAATTATCCAAATTAGGCCAGGAATGATGGCACGAACAGCGTTGTTCGAAGGATCAAAAGCGAAAGAGAATGTTACAATAACAAGTCCAGAAAAAATTAACATCGTTGTTACCACTTGTTTTGTTTTCCACTCTGAATACAAATCCTTTCCAGCTATTATAAAAGCCGCTTTGAATAAGTTGTTCATACGCTTGCCACCTGCTCCATGTATTTTTGCGTGATAGCATCAAGGTTTTTATCGATGTTTTCTAAGTCACCAACAACTTTTCCATTTTTAATAATAATAAAGCGGTCACACGTTTCTATCGCTTGCCCAAAATCATGAGTCACCATTAAAATGGTCGATTTTTCTTGTTTCATTCGGTTAATGACATTGTTTAAAATTTTAATAGCTTGTTGATCAAGACCGGTATGAGGTTCATCAAACAATAATATTTCTGGTTCATGAATGATTGCTCGCGCTATCGCTATCCTTTGAATCATTCCCCTAGAAAATGATTGAACTGGATCATGAGTAAAAACACTAAGGCCTACCTCATCAATTAATTTCTTTGCACGCTCTTCAATATTTACTACACCATAAAGCTTGCCAAAAAATTTTAAGTTTTCTAATGGTGTCAAGTGATCATATAAAAAACTGTTATGTGCTAAAAAGCCGATTTTTCGCTTACTATCGTAGGAATCTTTTTTAAAATCCACTCCATTGATTTTAATTTCTCCCGATGTAGGCTTGATTAAGCCACCTAAAATTTTTAACACCGTACTTTTTCCTGCTCCGTTAGGTCCAAGGATTGCAACAGTTTCTCCTTTTTTAATGGAAAGATTGATACCACGAAGAATCATTTTGTCTCCAATTGTTTTGACGAGTGCTTTTGTTTCGATCATGGCTTACTCTCCTTTAATCCGTCAACTGCTGCAATTCTACTTTTACCTTTATAAGATGCTGTCGATACGCGTTTAATTTAGTTTTAAATTCTTCATCAGCTAGTTCGCCTTTTTTATGCATCTCTTCTAATTCTAAAATTTTATTTAAAATAACCTTTTGCTTAACAACCAAATCATGAAAATATTTTTCATCTGTGCCTGTTTCAATTTTTTTTTCTAACTCTCTGTGCTTTAATTGGAAATATATGAACCAACCTATTCCAGACAAAATAATTATCACAAAAATTGCAGTTACAAGATGCGCATCAAAGTTTCTTAACGGAGAATCATACCACATTCTCATATGTCCTGGATTGTGAAAGGACGGAGAAGATCGGGTGATTGCTGCTGCTAAAATAGGGGATATCATTTCCTTTCCCCTCTTTCCTCTCTAAGTTTAGCAAGCTCTGCTTCAATCTCAGCTTCAATGTCTTGGTCTTGGGTTTGATCTCGATTGCTACTGATTGAGGTTTTAGTTTTAGTTTTAGCTTTAGCTTCGTCTTGCTCCTCCTTAGCAATTAGTTCAGCTGCAAGCTTTTCATATTCATTTTTCAGCTTGCTATAATCTTCATCATTTAATTTCTGCATGTTATAGTCCATTTCTAATTCGTTTAAAGTTGCATAAACATTTGGCAGAGAAATTTCTTCAAAACCAACGTCCTCATCAACTTTTTTTGTTGCAACTTTCGGTTTTAACAAAGGTGTTATGACCAAATATAAACATAATCCTACAATTAACAAACTAACTATATAAGCCATTTTTTTCACATCCTAGTAATACTTTTTACGTTCCTCTTCAATGATCGATGTTGTAATTTCATCTTCAATATTAGGTTCCCTTGTTTCTTCAAATAGTGGCGATTTTTGGTTTTTAATCATTTTTTTTAACCCGATAAACAAGGCAAACCCAGCAATCCCCAAGACAACAAATGGTGTTAACCATGCAGTTAAACTAAATCCCTTTTTTTTCGGAGCTATTAAACCTTCTTCACCATACATACTATAATAATAATCAAGAACTTCTTCCTTTGTTTTTCCCTCATTTAATAATTCTGAAATTTCACCATAATACCTTTGTTTTGTTGCACACGTTCCAAGATCATGAGTTTCATGGTCTTGCATCGAAAGCTTGCTAGCAATATCTTTTACTTCTGGTGAGTTTATATCATATGATGCTTCATCTGCTGAAGTAATCGCATGTGAACTAAAGAAAATTATCAGAAGCAATGTCAATAACTTTACTACTTTCATTTTTTTCACATCCTAATAATACTTTTTACGTTCCTCTTCAATAATCGATTGAACGATTTCATTTTGTATATCATCTTCATCGGTCGTTTCATTATATGTCTCACTCAAACCAGAACTAACTGCAATCCATCGGCGGAGAGCAAAGAAAACTCCCGTGCCGGCACCACCAATGGCAATGAATGGTAACACCCATGCAGTAAGACTAAACCCACGTTTTTCTGGCGCTGTTAAAATTTCTTCCCCATATATACTTAAGTAGTAGTCTTTGATGTCAGCTTTACCCAAGCCATCATCCATCATTTCTTTTATTTCTATCTTAAATGAGTCGTTTAAACCACAACCCTGCATGTTACACTCGAAATGGTCTTGACCACAGCCACACATACACATAAATTGGCTTGCAACCTCTTTAAATTCCTGAGATTTATAGTCATATTGTTCCCCGTTAGCGAATACAGGAATTCCGATCATCATAAACAAAAGTGTCCAGATAAAAATCAGCTTTTTCATTATGACACCAACCTTTTTGGTCCTTTATACCTTGGTGTAACATTTCCATATTTACCAGTCCAAACAGCAAATATTGAGCCAATTACTAAAACAAAACTTCCGATCCAAACCCATTGAACAAGTGGATTGACTTTGACAACAAATGTTGCTCGCCCATCTTCCTCCCAAGCGCTTAAGACAACATAAAGATCCTCTCGTAATGATGAAAGTACCGCTACTTCTGTAGAAGGTTCCTCCCAGTTACCATAGAATATTCGTTCTGGTTGGATATAACCTAAATCTTTACCCGCTTTTTCAACGCGGATATTTGCAAATATTACATCATTAAGTCCTTCTCTTTGTTGTGATAAATTTTCATAAGTGAGAACAAAATCTTCTATTTCAATCGTTCCACCTTTTGGTACAGTTTTCATTGTTTCACTATCAAAAGCAGAGCCGACAATACCAATGGCCATTAAGCCAATTCCTAAGTGAACGATGTATCCACCGTAGCGACGACGATTTCTAATCATTAATCTGTATAATGCAGTCGGGTACGCCTCACTTGTAACTTTTCGACGTGCCTTAACACCGCGGTAAAACTCTAATAAGTTTGTTAATAACGCAAAGGAAATGATACCAAAAGCGATAATTGGATACGCTGCTCTCATTCCTAAACCTACCAATAATCCAACAATCACAAGGCTAATAATAGCCGGGATCATAAAATTATCTTTTATGTTTTTCATTGATGACCTTTGCCACGCAATTAACGGACAAATCGCCATGACGAAAATTAAAGCTAATAATATGGGTGACATGACCGTATTGAAGAATGGTATCCCTACTGTAACTTTCGTACCTCTTACAGCCTCTGAAACTAGCGGGAATATCGTTCCCCAAAACACTGCGAAAGTAGCTCCAATTAAAATTAAATTATTCACTAAAAAGCTAGTTTCTTTCGATAAAAATGATTCAAACTGACCACTATCTTGCTTTAATAAATGATAGCGACTCATTAAGACGTATATTGAGAAAATAACAACCAGTGCCATAAAGATTAAGAAGTATCCTCCTAAGTTCGAATCTCCAAAGGCGTGTACCGATGTAAGAACACCACTTCTTACTAAAAACGTTCCGAAAAGGGTTAGCGCGTAAGAAAGAATGATTAAGCTTATATTCCAAATTTTTAGCATCCCTTTACGTTCTTGGATCATTACTGAGTGTAAATAGGCGGTTACTGTGAGCCAAGGCATAAACGAAGCATTTTCGACTGGATCCCATGCCCAATATCCACCCCAACCTAATTCAAGATAGGCCCACCAACCACCAATTACGTTACCAAGCGTTAAGAAACACCAAGCGACAATCGTCCAACGACGTGTCATCCGTAACCAGAATGCATCAGTGGATTTTAGAATTAAGGCAGCAATCGCAAAGGCAAACGGCACTGCTAAACCAACATATCCTAAATACAGCGTTACAGGATGCAGGATCATTCCCGGATCTTGGAGCATTGGGTTCAAGCCACGACCCTCAATAGGAACGCGGTCTAGTAATAAGAAAGGTTTTGTGACAAAAGCTAGAATAAGATAGAAGAAAATTGTATTTGCCAACATAATAGCAGAGATATAAGGAATCATTGGGTTGTTTTTCATCTTTCTAGAATAAGCAACCATTACCGTGTACATTGTTAAAAAGAATGCCCACAGTAATAATGAACCAGCATTTCCTGCCCATAGTGCAGCAAGTTTATATACTAAAGGTAAATCTGAACTAGTATAAGAAGCTACGTACTCAAATTGGAACTGACTTGTTCCTAACACTGTAAATAAGATAAGCATTGAGATTGATGATAAAATAAAGACAGCCAGCGTTGCAGCCTTACCACTATCTACAAATCTCTGATCTTGTTTGAAAATACCTACTATAAATATGATAAAAGCATAAATTGCTAACGCTAACGCTAAATAAATGGTTAAGTTTCCGATAATATGCACATGTTCCACCTTCTTTACATTTAGATCGCTTAGATGAAATTAGGACTTCAACAAAAGTTCTTTTTGTAAGCCTTAATTTCTTGCTAAGCATTTCTTACTGTCTAGCTTCAAGACACTTCAATGAATTATTTCATAGCCGATTTTGCAACAAGTAACCGCTGGAATAGCACTTTTCTAATTTAGTCTTGTTTCAGCATTTCTTTATGGAATTCTGTATCATAGTTTTCTGGATCTTCACCTTCATATTTAGAAGGACATTTCGTTCTCAAACGTTCTGCAACAAACGGTTCACCTGCTGTAAGATAGCCATCAACAATAACAATGACATCTTCTGAAAAATTATCAGGCCTAACTCCATGGTGGAAAACAGATAAAGTGTTTCCTTCTGGATCAATGATATCAAAACGAAGCTCAATTTCATCGGCACGCCAATCAACCGAGTCAGCAACTAAAAATCCTTCTGTTGTAATATAACGATCTTCGTAATTATCCGGATTAGCTAAAGCTTCCTGAATCGTAATCTCAGTTCCACTAGCACCTGGTGTAGCAGCAATTAATAGAATTAAAATCGTCAATATAATTGAACTTCCAGCTAACAAAACTTTTGTATTTTTCTTCATTTAAACTCCCCCTTATCCTAATTTGGCTCGTTTTTCTTTATATGTTTTTTCATCGATTTGACCATCAGCTAACATTTTTCTTAGTTTTTTTATCTCTGCCTCTTTATTGACAATTTTCTTAGGTGAGGTACCTTTTTCATTTGAAATATGTCCTTTGCCTTGCTTTCCTCGAACGACAATAAAAACAAATGCACCTACGATGATTAACGCGATGATAATTAAAATTATATTTTCAGTACTTACAAGTGATTCACTTGCATCTGCGCTAGCTTGATTGCCATCTTGCCCCATCATTCCTGCATGAGCATCATCGTCTGGGACATCAAAGTCATCATAAGCTTCCATTGTTGTTACAATATCATCCTTCTTATATGTCACTGAAAAATCTAATACATCTCCTAGCTTTACATCGCTATATTCAAACAAATAGAATTGTAAACCAAATGTTTCTGTCGTGATATCTGGCTCTTTATCTATTTGAAAGTCTTCTGATCTAAACGGGGCATAAAAAGCTATATTTGCTAATTTCAAATCTGATTCTGCTGTGTAGGTAAAATCGAAATTCCTATCTGTTATTCCTTCAATAGAGGCAGTGAAATATTCTAAAACAAAATAATAATTTTCGTTTGGCTCAATAGGTTCTTTCGGTGTCCAAGAAAAAGTTTGTTCTTCTACATTAACCGTATAATCCTCTACTGAAGGTTCAACATCTTCTTGGTTTTTAAATCTAGCTACAAAACCTTCTTTAAAATAAGGTGACTGTGTAGGGACACTTACTTTTAATTCACCCGTATAGGCTGTATCTGAATGATTTGTAAATGTTCCGTGGTAACCAACTAATAATGATGGCAATTCATAATCCCATTCTTCTGGATTAATAAACTCTGGCATTACTTTAATATTTATCTCAGTTATCGTGACATTTGATTGCTCGGCATAAGCTTCGTTAGGCGGCAAAAGTGTTAATTGTAATAGGAGGATCATTGTAAACAAAACTATACCTCTAGTGATTTTTTTCATTTGTTTCTCCCCTTTTAATCTATCTATGACATTATTTTTATCCTATCTTGACTGTAATCTTAAATGGCTTTGATAACTGTGAGATTAATCACAGATTGTAGTGAAATAACTGTGAAAAGTATATGTGATAATGTGTAATTATTTTCGGTTGTTTTTAAAATTTCACTCTATTTTCGTTGTGAAAGCAAATTATCACTGAAATAACACTAATTTCCACATATAAATGTATTATTTATATGTTTTTTTATACACAATTTACCACAAAAAGAACCGTACAAACTGTGTACGGTTCTTTTAATCATTAAAATTATTTTTGTGCCGGGAACCATTCGTTGATGGCGTGCTTATGCTTTTCTAAAGGATCCTCTTCATTCACAATTGTTTCCATTGTCGTTGCAATTTGACTTCTTAGCTTATCTAGATCTTCACCAACTTTTACCAATTCTTCGGTTGCTACAACAATTGCTGCTTGAGATTCAATTGACGAAATTCTAAATGCATCGATTGAGCCATCTGGATTATGGAAACCAGTTGAGTTCTCGGCTGCCATGAAATCCCAGAACCATTGTGCTTTACGAACATGTTGTTGCGCTTCATTAATTTTTTCTTCAGAAACTCCTGCTGTAATCATTCGGTTAACATAATAATGCGCTACTGTATTTAGTTCTTGCGCTTCAAGTAAACCTACCTTGTGACGATCTTGAATATCTTCAACTCGATCCTTTAAGTATGTTGGACTCTTGTCTGCATGACAAGTACGGCAAGATTCTTCAATCGTTTTTAAAGGTGATCCCCAACGGTGTGAAGTAATCTTCTTTTTACCGTCAGTTCTTTGATATGGCATATGGCAATCAGAACATGAGACACCTGCTTCACCATGTGTTCCATAGCTCGATAACTCAAATTCAGGGTGCTGTGCTTTTAAAGATGGTGTCGCAGAAATATTGTGAATCCAATCATATTCAAATCCTTTATCCTTAGCTATTGTTTCAAAATATTCATAGATGTTTTCAACTTTTAAACCTTTATCCCATGGAAAGGTAACCTCTTGGGTTTCTGGCTCAAAGTAATACTCAACATGACACTGCGCACATACGTAAGATCTCATATCATTTTGAGTAGCTTTTGATAAATCTTCGCCTTTTCTTTCCATTGCTTTAGTAAAAGATGGGCGAGTAATTCTTAAATCCATTGTGACAGGATCATGACAGTCCGAACATCCGATTGCCATATGACCATATTGTCCTAACTCATCGCTTTCTCCACCTAATCCTAACTCTACCATTCGAGGAAGAATTTCACCTCTAAAGTTCGCGCTCCAGTAGTCATCACCAAATTCGTCATCACTTAAAAGAAGTGGGACTACGGTTGATTTACAAGTTAAACAAGAACCAATTGTCTCATCGTTGACCCTGGCAATGTTTACTTGATCCTCTATCGCATAAGTATGACCTCTTGTTAAATTGTACTCAATAGCAAATCCATAGCCATTCCATAATGCCGGTTGGTATGGCTCTATAGAAGGATCGCTCTTTGAGATAACCTCTTTTTCATTCTCCATATTTTTCATATAACTTTCCCATTGAAGTGGAAATTTATCTTTAAAGGCTGTGTTTAAAAACTCATTGGCATCAAGTCCTGTATCCATTGGCTTACTTTCTTCTGCTTCTGAGCTATTACATGCTACAAGAACTAACATTAATAAGAAAGAAAACAGCGCCAAAAGAATTGACTTTTTATTTAAGCTCCCCATATTTTTCATTCCTCTCAGTATAGTTATCTATTAAAATCAAAATTTCCTGGCACGGACCATGCGGCTGGACGAAAGTCACCTTTCTGATGTGGAACTTGGCGGTGGCAATCAATACAACTATCTTTTGCCCCATGGCTAATATTTTCTAAGCCTGGTTCGTGGCAACTTATACAATTCTTTTCGATAATCTCTTTTGACTTATCACTCGCTTCAATAATAGTAGGGATATTGCTAGCCCCTATCGTTGTCTTATATCCATGAGTAACTGCATTTACACTTTTAAACATATATTTCGCGATTTTACTATCTGTTGGTGCATGGCAATCGTTACATTTTAACGAAGCATGGTTTGAGCTTTCAAAATTTAAAATGACATGCTCATATACATGGCAACTAGCACAAAAATCCGGTGTATCAGTTGCATTGATCGCTCCTTCTGTACCAGCAAATAAAACAATGCCTACAAAAACTCCAATCAATGTAAATAAAAGTAGCTTATTGTTGATCTTTTTTAGTAAGCCTTTCACTTTCTCCCCCCCCTTTTACACAAAATTTCTTATTTCTACGACCAATACTAGCCCTAGCAAAATGACGCTGCAGTGAGATTTGTCACCCCAAATGTGAAGAATTTATGAACGCCATAGAAATCGAGACTGAACGTTTAAATCTACGGTAATTATTTGTCAGACACTTTGTGAACCCCTGTCACAATAGCTTTTTAGAGATTAATAACAAGGCTAGAAATACATCTTAAAAATAATTTCATGCACTTTTAGCTATTTTTCAGATACATGCATTGAATTCCACTGACCGTAACTGTGCTTTACGTCACGTTTTATATGCCAAATTAGTGAATACTGTTCACAAAAAAACTCCTTCCAAAGGCACTCAGCCTTTGAAAAGAGTTTCTTAACTTACTTATTCTTTATCACGATGGTTCGGGAACCACTCGTTAATTGCTTGTAGATGTTTTTCGTGAGAAACTGTCTCATTGACAACATTTTCCTTAGTAACTTCGATTTGACGCTCCAACTCATCAATATCTTCTCCAATTTTCACTAATTCAATTGTTGCGATACGAATTGCTTCAGAAGATGCTTGAATAGACCATCTGAATGAATCAATTGCTGCGTCTGGGTTGTGGAAACCGTATGAGTTTTCAGCAGCGATAATATCCCAGAACCATTGACCTTTACGTTGTAAATAACGTGTTTCATTAACTTTAACTTGATCAACATCTTTTCCTTCATCTAAGCGTGTCATTAATCTGTTCACATAGTAAGTTGCACTTACACTAAGCTCTTGAGACTCAAGTAAAGCATCTTTGGAACGCTTTTGAATGTCGTCTACGCGATCAGTCAAATCTGTTTCTGATTTATCAGAGTGACACGTACGGCAAGATTCTTCAACTGTGTTCATAGGAGAACCCCAACGGTGAGAAGAAATTTTCTTTTTACCGTCAACTCTTTGGTAAGGCATATGGCAGTCCGAACACGATACAGATTTGTGAGTGCCGTAGCTCCATAATTCATACTCAGGATGTTGTGCTTTTTGAATTGGTGTGTTTGTAAGTCTTGATACATACTCACCTTTGAAATAGTCTTCTTTACCAGTACGGTTAACTAATTCACCTGTGGCTTCATCAAAGCCCCAAAGCTCATCATAGTAATCCCACATATTTTCCATTCTAACACCTTTGTCCCAAGGCATAGTTGTATGTGCATTGTTAGTTGGGTCAAAGAAGTACTCGACGTGACATTGAGCACAAACGAGTGAACGCATGTCATGTTGTGTAATCGTATCTAAAGAATATCCTAATTGCTTTTGCATGATTTCAGGATCCATGTTTTCTAAAGAAAGTGTTAATTGTGGCATTGTGATACGTAAATCCATTGTTACAGGGTCGTGACATGTTGAACAACCAACCGAAGCATGCCCATAAGTTCCAAGCTCATCAGTTTTAGTAGAAGCTGTCATTTCATCAATCCATGGCATTGCTTCATCATGATAACTCATTTTAAAAGCATTGTCATAGCCAAACTCTTCGATCATCTTCGGGAATAATGTCGTTTTACAAGACATACAAGCTGCAACTGCATTTGGGTTACCTGTAATACGTCTTACGTTCATTTGATCTTCGAAAGCATAGGTATGGCCTCGTGTTAAGTTATACTCTACAGCGAAACCAAATCCGTTCCACAAGATCGGTAAAAATGGCTCAATTGAAGGATCACTTTTTGCAATTGGCTCTTTTTCATCCACCATGTTTTTCATATAGCTTTCCCAATGTAGTGGGAATTTTTCTTTAAAAGCGTAGCTGTTCCATTCTTCTGGATCAATTCCAGTATCCATTGGTTCTATATCTTTTGCTTGTGAATTTGCGCACCCTACTAATATAAGCATTAACATGAATGATAGTACCATCAACAATAATGTTTTTTTATGATTGCTCTCCATTTTTTTCATTCCTTTCATTATTTTCTACCTGGTTCTACAAAGAAAAATTCTTTTTTCTCAAATGCTTCTTGTGATCTGAAATCACCTTTACCATGTGGTACTTGGCGGTGACAGTCTATACAGCTATCATACGCTCCACCATGGTCAACATTTTGTAAGCTTGGTTCATGGCAGCTAACACAATTTTGTTGAACTATTTCTTTTGAGCTTTCTGTTGCATGGATAACAGTAGGTATTTTGCTAGCACCTAGAGTTTGCATGTAACCATGACTCAAAGCTGATTTAGCCTTGTACGTATACTTTCCTAACTTGCTATCATTAGGTGTATGGCAGTCATTACAATTTAAGTTAGCATGATTAGACTGTTTAAAATTATTGATCGTGCTTTCATAAACGTGACAACTAGCGCAAAAATCAGCTGTATCTGTTGCCTTCAATGTTCCTGCTGTTCCTGCAAAAAGAACAATACCTACAAAAATACCAATTAATGTAAATAATAAAAGCTTCTTATCTAACTTTCTAAGCATTTCCCCCATCGGTTTCTCTCCTTTCATGATTTAGAGATTATATTAAGGTAACGTTTAAGTTCACCTAATAACGAAAACAACTATTGTGTTTTAAACTTGCATTGTTTGCGGTGTTTTTAACTTGCATTGTTTGCGTTGCTTTTAACTCTATGTTCATCATACTTTAATATACTTTTACACAATGTGTTGAAAATCACATTTTGCGTGAAGAATTTATGAACAAAATATCCTAAACATCATTACACGTAAGCCAAACTAACTTAACAATAGATTTTACCTGAATTTTATTTTAAAATAAAAGTCAAAAAAGTATAAGATAATCAGTAAAAACGTTATATTTTATCTCGTAAATGTGTAAAAGTAATAAACAACGGTAAATATCTTACATATTTTCATGCACAAAAAAGAGCAGAAGGAAGTTATCACTATCCTTTTGCTCATCTTTTTGCTCAACACTTATTCTATTAACTACTTTCAAACATAAAAATGGCCAATCTCACCAAATATGAATTCTACTACTAAGGAGTATGAGATTTCACAATTTGGTCAAACTGACCGATCGTCATATTAAGTTAACTTCTCGTTTTAGGATCGAAGGCATCTCTTAATCCATCACCAATAAAGTTAATCGCAAGTACCGTTAAAACAATCGCAAATCCAGGTGGAAGCCACGCCTCAGTAAAATTAGTTAAAACTCGTAAGCTACGAGCTTCATTTAACATATTCCCCCAAGTTGGTGTTGGCTGTGGAATACCGAATCCGATAAAACTCAATCCAGATTCGATGATAATCATTGTTGCCATCATAATTGTCGCATTAACAATGATAGGACCTACTGCGTTAGGAAGAAAATGCTTGATAATAATTCGTGAGTCGGAACAACCAATCGATCGAGCTCCTAAAATAAACTCATTTTCTCGTATCGATAAAAATGTTCCCCTTAAAATTCTTGTGATATTAGGCCATGTTGTAAAAGCAATGATCACAACAAACAAACCGATCGAAACTTTTTCTAGTATAGCCATAATTGTTAACACCAGTAATAAAAATGGAATCGTTAACATTAAATCTGTTGCTCTCATAATTAAACTATCGATTTTACCGCCATAATACCCTGAAAGTGAACCCAATACAACTCCGATTAAAAGCGTAAAGAGCATCGCTGAGAATCCGATTGTTAACGAAACCCTCGACCCGTATACAAGGCGGGAGAAGTTGTCCCGTCCAGAGGCATCTGTCCCTAAATAATTTTCAGCACTCTGTTTTGCGTAAACGTTACTTAAATCCGATTTCACGGGATCATGTGTTGCAATAAAAGGCGCGAATATCGCAATAATTACGAAAAATGATAAAATAATAATTCCGAAAATGGCTAATTTGTTACGCAAGAAACGGCGCATTGCTAGTTGAAATGGACTTAAGCTTTTTTCTGTTTCTGGCTGTTTTTCATCAATTATATTTTCATTAGCTCCCAAATCAATCACCTCAATCGTAACGAATTCGTGGATCAACAACAGCGTAAAAAATGTCAGCTAAGAGATTTCCTACGAGAATTGATACCGCAAGTATTAAGTTAATAGCCATAATGACCGGATAATCTCGATTTTGAATTGAATTTAAAAATAAAGTACCAAGACCTGGGTAGTTAAATACCGCCTCAGTAATAACAGCGCCACTTAACAGTGTTCCAAATTCAAAACCAAGCAATGTAATAATTGGAATTAGGGCATTTCGTAGCGTATGCTTATAAAGAACGGAATTGTTACTTAAGCCCTTTGCTCTAGCAGTTCGAATAAAGTCACTTCCCATTACCTCGAGCATTTCAGTTCTCATATAGCGCATATAAATCGCTGTACTAGAAAGTCCTAACGTTAATCCTGGCAAAATTAAATGTCTAAGTTTGTCAATATAATATTCAAATCCTGTTAAACCAATAGTAGAAATCGTTCCTTGTGACGGAAACCAACCAAACTGGAAAGCAAAAAAGTAAATCGCTATTAATCCAGCAAAGAAGTTTGGAGTTGCAAGACCGAGAAAAGCAAATGTCGTTGCACCATAATCTAGGAAAGAATATTTATTTTTAGCCGAGTAAATACCGATCGGTATCGCAACAACAAGAGTAATAAATAACGCAAAAAGCGATAAATTTATTGTACTCCCTATTCTCGATTTAATTAAATCTGCTACAGAACGACCTTTGTAATGCATAGATTGACCTAAATCACCTACTGCTATACTTGATATCCACCGTCCATATTGAACATAAACAGGATCATTTAATCCTAAAGCTTCTCTGCGCTCTTCCAACACTTCATGAGGAATATTTGGGTCTAATTGTTCACCCGATAATGGATCACCAGGAGCAAAATAAGCTAACGCAAATACGATAACAGTTACTAAGAAAAGCATGGGTATAAATTGCAAGACCCTGCGGATGATGTACTTATGCATAATTGTCCTCCCCTACTCAGTAAAAGAGGGCGTATGGCAGGTCTAGACCATACACCCTTGTAATCTAACTTAAATAAAAATTATTGTTCTAACCACCATAAATGTGAATCTGAATTTACATTACGTGGTTTAACTGTCCAACCATGAAACTTGTCGTTAAATGCAACGTTTACGTTTGCACTGTATAACGGAAGAGCTGGAAGTTGCTCAGAATAATAAGCTGCCCACTCGTTGTATACTTCTGCACGGAAATCAAGGTCAAAAGCGTCTGGAGCTCTTAATGCTTTTGCTAATAACTCATCACTATGTGCATCGTCCCAACGTAAGTAGTTATATGGAGCAGTTGATCTGTGAATTCCAGATGGATCTGGATCTCCAGTTGAAAGACCCCAACCAGCTAAATACAAATCAAAATCTGTATTGTTTTCTTCTATTAGCGGGAAGTGAGCCGCCGCTTCACGAGGACTTCTCATGTCGACTTTAACACCAACAGCTGCTAAATTTTCAACGATAATTGGAGCTGTACGCTCACGAACTACGTTTCCACTTGGAAAATCAAGGTTTAATACATACTCATCTCCGTTTGGAAATTGACGGAAACCATCACCATTTTCATCGATAAAGCCTGCCTCATCAAGAAGTGCATTTGCTTTGTCTTCACTGTACTCATATTGACTTACAGCATCTGCATTATACGCCCATGAAGCTTCAGGGAATGGTGCATTTAATACAACTGCACTTCCAAATAATAAACCATCAACAAAACCTTGACGGTTAACTGCATGTGCAATTGCTTGACGTACTTTCACGTCTTGAAGCTTTTCATTTGGAATCCAACCACTTTTATCTGTCCAGTCATCTTGTTCACCCTCAGAATGATGGAGCTTGAATCCCATATATTGATAACCAAAATCTTGATCTTCAACAAGAGTAACATTTGGCAGTGCATTTACATCTTCAGCGTCTGCTGCCGGTACTCCACCTGGAAGACCTACCATATGAAGCTCTTCAATTTGAAGCTGTCCAACCATAACATCTTGGTTAACTACTTTCCAAACAATACGATCAAGAAGAGGTGCACCTTTCCAGTAATCAGCAAACGGTTCAAGAATATATTGCTCACCTTCTTGAATTTGTGCTAATGTAAACGGTCCAGTACCTACTACACTACCTGCTTCAATAGAACCTGGATGTTCTGGAATATCTTCTACAGCTACATCTTCAAAAATGTGCTTTGGAATAATTGAAAAAGCTGTGAATTGTAGAGCAGTAATACTAGGCTCTGCAAATGTAAATTTAACTGTCAGTGGATCAACTGCCTCTACACCAACTAATGTATCAGCATCACCTGCTAGATACTCTTCGTAACCTGCTAATTGGTTTACGTAATCAACACGTACACCACCAGCTGCCGTGTATCTTGGGTCAGCAATTGCAGTGAAAGTGAATACTACGTCATCCGCCGTAAAATCTTCACCATCATGCCATTTAACACCTTCATTTAAAGTGTATGTTAGTTCAGTAAACTCGTCATTGAAATCCCAACTCTTTGCAAGAGAAGGTTCCCATTCTAAAGTTTCACTTAATTGTGTTAATCCTTCATGCGTAAAATCTAAAATGTTTGCCTCGTACGCATCTCCATAAAATATTGGATTGAACTGACCTGCTGGAGCTGAGAACATCGCAGCATTAATCTGTCCGCCTTGTTGTGCTCCAGTTGCTTCTTCTGGATCATTTTCATTTGTTTCATTTGCTGGCTCGTTATTGTTACCTGGTGTTTCGTTTGGAGCATCGTTAGTATTACAAGCAGCTAACGCAAAGACAAGAACAAACGATAATACTAACATTAACCAAATTTTCTTCATAAATTGTAATCCCCCTATGTTTTAATTTTTTTTTAAATCTTTAAAAACAGATACATTTTCTTTTTTTATAGTATGCACCTCCCTTAAAGAATTAAAGTTTATTCATCTATACACTAGTTAACTAGTGTATAGATGACAAGCAACAAAGTGCTCTGGCTTTATCTCGATTAACTCTGGACGCTCTTCCTTACAACGATCGAAGCACTCTGGACATCTAGTATGGAATGTGCATCCAGATGGTGGATTTGACGGGCTCGGAAGTTCACCTGTCAGTCTAATTTTCTCTCTTTTTACCTTTACATCAGCAACTGGCACTGCAGATAATAGTGCCTTTGTATACGGATGAAGCGGCTCATTATATAGGTCATCTTTGTTAGCTAATTCAACTATACGACCTAAGTACATCACGCCAACACGATCACTAATGTGTTTTACGACACTTAAATCATGTGCTATGAATAAATAGGTTAAATGAAACTCGTCTTGTAAATCATCCATCAAGTTCAAAACTTGAGATTGTACAGACACATCCAACGCCGAGACGGGCTCATCTCCAATAATAAACTTTGGTTTAATAGCAAGGGCTCTCGCTATACCAATTCTTTGTCTTTGCCCACCGGAAAATTCATGCGGATATTTGCTAGTGGCTTCCGGTCCTAGTCCTACCTTACGTAATAATTCAATAACTTTTTCTTTTCGTTCTTTTTTTGTAAACAAATTTTGAACAACCATTGGTTCAGCAATTAACTCACCAACACTCATCCGGGGATTTAACGATGCATAAGGATCTTGGAATACCATCTGCATATCACGACGATACGGCCGCATCTTTCGTTGACTTATCGATGCAATATCATTTTCTTCAAAAATAACCTCACCACTAGTCGGATCTATTAATCTCATTATAACTCGACCTAGCGTTGATTTGCCAGAACCAGATTCGCCTACTATACCTAACGTTTCACCTTTATAAATATCGAATGTAACATCGTCAACTGCTTTTACGTAACCAATCGTTCTTTTTAATACCCCACCTTGTACAGGAAAATATTTTTTTAAATTTTTAATTTCAACAAGTTTTTCTTTTTTAGTAGACATTGATAAATTCCTCCTTACTCTTCATAGAGGTGACAACGAACTTTATGACTTAAACTAACCTCTAGAAGGTCAGGGTTTATTTCATGACACTTATCCATGACATGTTTACAACGAGGCGCAAATCGACAACCTTTAGGGAAACGGTGTGCCGGTGGAACTGTTCCTGAAATCGATTCTAATCTATTGACAGTTTTATCAATACTTGGAATACTACCTAGAAGGCCATTTGTGTATGGATGCTTAGGATTTGTAAATAGTTCTTGCGCTGAGGCTTGTTCGACTATTTGTCCCCCATACATAACCATAACTCGATCTGCAACTTCAGCTACTACACCAAGATCGTGAGTAATAAGAAGAATGGAAGAATTGAATTTTTCTTTCATCTCTAACATCAAATCAAGTATTTGCGCTTGAATTGTGACGTCTAAGGCAGTTGTCGGTTCATCGGCAATGATAAGTTTGGGATCACATGACATGGCAATTGCGATCATTACTCTTTGCCTCATGCCCCCTGAGAGTTGATGAGGATATTCGTCAATAATTGCTTCTGCCCTAGCAAATCCAACTAATTTCAATAATTCAACAGCTTTTTTATATGCCTCTTTTTTTGACATTTTTTTATGGCGAGTTAGCATTTCAGCAATTTGATCACCAATTGTAAACACCGGATTTAACGATGTCATTGGCTCTTGAAAAATCATCGAAATATCATTGCCGCGAACTCTCATCATTTCTCGCTCTCTGAGCTCTAATAAATTTTTACCATCAAACAAGATAGAACCACTCTCAATTTTACCAGGTGGTTGTGGGATCAATCCCATCACTGTTAGAGCTGTAATACTTTTACCGCTTCCAGATTCTCCAACTAATGCCAATGTTTCTCCACTATAAACATCAAAATTAACATCATCTACTGCTTTAGCAATTTTTCCATCCAAATGAAAATATGTTTTTAAACCTTTTACTTCTAGTATTTTTTTAGCCATGATATCACCTCTATCAAAAACTCACTGAGTTTTCTTTACTTTGTATTTGTATTTGTATTTCTTTTAATTTTATAAAGCTATAATATTCAGACTCTTTACTGTTATAAATTTATCATAACATATAATATAAGTATATACTTTTTTAGTATAATGGTTTTAGAGGTATTTTCCATAAAAAATAACTTTTGTTAATTTACTGTATATTCTATTATATACACAATCTTTTTTTTGATAACTAGTTTATTTTACTGATTTTCCACCATTCGACATGCATAAACATTCAATTTTATTCATATAAAATAGTAATTGAATTGTTGGAATTAACTAAAAAATCAACTTAATTATTTTTTTTAAGAGGTTTTTTACTATAGTAATCCGTTAAAGCGTCAATCTGTTAACTCTATTTAATAATGGATAATCCACCCATATAAGGTTTTAATACACTTGGAACAGCAACACTACCATCTTCCTGTTGATAATTCTCTAAAATAGCGGCAACAGTTCTTCCAATTGCTAGTCCTGAACCATTTAGTGTATGAACAAATTCTGTTTTACCCTTTACTTCTCTTCTAAATCGAATATTGGCGCGTCTAGCTTGGAAAGCTTCAAAGTTACTACAAGAAGATATCTCTCGAAAAGTATCAGCGCTTGGAATCCAGACTTCAATATCGTATTTTTTGGCTGCAGTGAAACCTAAATCACCTGTGCACATACTCATAACTCGGTATGGGAGCTCAAGGAGCTGTAAAACTTTTTCGGCATGCCCTGTTAGAAGTTCTAATTGCTGATAAGATTCCTCTGGCTTTACAAATCTAACCAATTCTACTTTATTAAACTGATGCTGTCTAATTAGCCCTCTTGTATCTCTTCCAGCTGAACCTGCCTCAGAACGAAAACAAGCACTATACGCTGTGTACGAAATTGGCAGCTGATCCCCTTCGATTATTTCATCGCGGTGCATATTTGTTACAGGAACCTCTGCTGTTGGTATTAAAAAATAGTCTTCTTCTCTTATTTTAAAAGCATCTTCTTCAAACTTGGGAAGTTGTCCTGTTCCGATCATGCTAGTACGATTAACAAGATATGGTGGTAGTACTTCTTCATAGCCATGTTCATCTTGATGAAGATCCATCATAAAATTAATCAAGGCTCGTTCTAGACGGGCTCCTTTTCCTTTATAGAATACAAATCGGCTTCCCGTAACCTTTGCTGCTCTTTCAAAATCACACATATTTAAATTCGTTGCAATATCCCAATGTGGCTTTGCTTCATATTTAAAATCAGGAACTTCGCCCCATGTACGAATCTCTACATTATTATCTTCTGTTAAACCAACTGGAACACTTTCATGAGGTATGTTAGGAATTGTTAATAAAATTTCTTCTAACTGCCCCTCTACTTCACGAAGTTGTTCATCTGAATGCTTAATTTTATCTGATACTTCTTTCATCTCTTTAATTAACTGATCAGCATCTTGTTTTTCTCGTTTTAATTTTGCCACTTCTTGAGAAACTAAATTACGACGACTTTTTAATTGTTCTCCATCACCAATAAGCTCTCTTCGTTTTTGATCAAGCTTACCAAAACGGTCTAAATCAACAAGTTTTTCACCGCGATTTTCAAGCTTAGCTTTCACTTCATCAAAATTTGCTCGTAACAATTTAACATCTAACATTCTATTTCCTCCCTCTATATAGTTAAAAATTATACAAAAAACTCTCGTCCCAAATAAAAGGGACGAGAGTTAACCCGCGTTGCCACCCTAATAGTACCGAAAAGCGTAAGGCGCCCGCCTATTGGCAATAACCACTGGAAGACCGACAAGAAGCGGACTGTTCTTTGACCGCAATTGTCGGTCTGAAGTGGTCGAGCCGATGGCGCCTGAAGCTAGACATACCGAAAAGCGTAACGCTTTTTGTGATACCTCTTAGCATCTATCTAACGGTAGATGAACCGGAATTACTTAGTTGAAGCTTAGGTATGTCTAAGAAAGTAATTGATCTGTATGATGGTCTATTTTCCATCATCATCTTTAATCAGTAATTTTCTTTACAATGCCTGCTTGCTTCGTTCTGTAATCTACTCTGGGACGGATTCACAAAACACTATTATCGATTTGCACCAACCATCGACTCTCTAGTAATAGTGACAAATGCTACTATTCCCCTTCACTGTATTTAAGCTTATTTTTCCCAAAGCCTAAGTGTTTAAACATTTAGCCTTCGTTTCTTTGACTATATCAACAAAATATTGATGAAAACGAGTATCTTTAGTCAACTCTGGGTGAAATGAACAAGCTAAAAACTGATTTTGTCTTACTGCTACAATTTCACCATTATATTTAGAAATAATTTCAACATCTGATCCAACTCTTTTGATTAGTGGTGCACGAATAAACAAAGCCATAATATCATCACCAATACCGTTGACCATTAGTTCAGCTTCAAAGCTTTCCCTCTGTCTACCAAAGGCATTTCGTTCAACTTCCATATCAATAATATCCAAATGACCTGCGTCTTCACCGACAAGTTTTTTGGCCATTAAAATTAAACCTGCACAAGTACCAAACATTGGCTTACCTGCTTTTGAAAACTCCTTTAAAGGGTCAAAAAAATGATATTTATCGATAAGACGTCGCATTGCCGTACTTTCACCACCTGGTAAAACGAGTCCGTCTAAGTACTCTAGTTGTTCAACTTTTTTAACAATAACAACTTCAACACCAGGTGCTTGAAGAGAGTTAATATGTTCACGAACGGCACCTTGTAGAGCAAGTACTCCTATTTTAATCATTTATTTTACCAACCGCGCTCTTGCATACGGTCAGAAGGATGGATACTAGAAATTTCAATTCCCTTCATTGCTGTACCAAGTCCTTTTGATAAACGGGCAATTAATTCATAGTCTTGATAATGCGTAGTTGCTTCAACAATTGCGCGAGCAAACTTTTCAGGGTTGTCTGATTTAAAAATACCAGAACCAACGAATACACCATCTGCACCTAATTCCATCATTAACGCTGCATCAGCTGGAGTTGCAATTCCGCCCGCTGCAAAGTTAACAACAGGTAGCTTACCACTTTCTTTAATTTGAAGTAAAACTTCAAATGGAGCACCCGTATTTTTTGCTTCTGTCATCAGTTCATCAGTAGACATCGTTAGAACTTTACGAATTTGAGCTTGAATCATCCGCATATGACGAACTGCTTCAACGATATTACCTGTTCCTGGCTCACCTTTTGTACGAACCATTGAAGCACCTTCGGCGATTCGACGTGCAAGTTCGCCAATATCTCGAGCACCACATACAAATGGAACTGTAAAATCACGCTTATATAAATGATAAATTTCATCAGCAGGTGTCAATACTTCACTTTCATCAATATAGTCTACGCCCATAGCTTCCAAAATTCTTGCTTCGACAATATGCCCGATACGACATTTAGCCATTACTGGAATAGAGACAGCATTCATTACCTCTTCAGTTATTGTCGGATCTGCCATCCGAGCAACACCGCCCTCTGCACGTATATCTGACGGTACTCTTTCAAGTGCCATTACAGCAACGGCACCAGCTTGCTCAGCGATTTTTGCTTGCTCAGCGTTAACAACATCCATGATCACGCCGCCTTTTTGCATTTCAGCCATACCACGTTTAACCCGATCTGTACCTGTTTGTCCCATATGTAATTCCTCCTATTGATTTATGTAATCTTGATTATTTCTATTGCTTTACTATTTTTACTTCACTTTATTATATCAAAGTATCAACAAAATACAGCATGATAAGCCAAAGCAATTTTTATTATTTTATCATTAATACAGCTTTTTGTAATCTAACATGTAAAATTAGCTGCGAGAATGGTGCGGTAATCTTACTGGACCCACTCTCGAAGCTTATAACGTTAAGAGAAAAGCCCTTTAACCGTATCTGCAACGCTCGTCCAGATTCCCGAGAAAAATCCACCAATAGCACGCATTGTTAGCGAGAACCAATTGGCTTTTTCAACTGTTTCATCTGCAATGACAGGAACTCTTTCTTTATTATGTCCATCTTCAGTAAGATATGTAAAGATATCCTCCCCTGAATACTCATATGTTAGCCAACCAACTACTTGTCCTGCTTCAATAGGGGCAATAAGATTTCCTTCTTCATCTAACAAAGAATTATCTAATTCAAAAAAAGGTGAGTATAATTCACTCTCTCCTGCTTTCACCATGACCGTAAAAGGATCACTTGGTGAAATCATTAACTCTTTTTCCTTTCCTTTAATAACTTGAACTTCTATCGAAGTACTTAAATCTAACTGTTCAAAGTTACTGAATCCGTAATCAAGTATTTTTGCTGTTTCCACAAATCTTGTGTCAATTTTTTCAGCGCCCATAACAACTGAAATTAGTCGAGTGTTATCTCTCATTGCTGTACCTGTAAATGTATACTTAGCTAAATTCGTATAACCCGTTTTTAAACCATCTAATCCTTCATAATAATGCTCTAACTCTGGTAACATATCATTCCAGTTTTTCATACAAGTCCAGTCTTCTTTACACTCCATCCAGTTTTTATCTGTCACTATTTCACCTTGAAAGTACTTCATTGGAATACTTGAGGTCTCTAATACTTCTGGAAAATCATTGACTAAATGGTAAGCTAATCTAATAGTATCTCGAGCTGACAATCGGTTTTCATCATCAACAGACGTTCCTTCTGCATGGTTACCTTTATAAGATCGATTAGGTAATCCTGTTGAATTCACAAAAAGATATTTTTCTAAATTAAGTTCACCAGCTTTTTGATTCATAAGCTTGACAAAATTTGCGTAATCACCGCCTAAAAATTCTGCTAAAGCAATCGTAGCTGCATTTGCGGATTCAATCGCAATCGCTTCATATAAATCTCTTACTGTGTATGAACCATCAACTTCTAAAAATACATTCGATCCACCAGCATCATGGGAAAGTTTGGCAACCCACTCACTTATAAGGACAGTTTGATCCCAACTCATCTTATTTTCATGTATAGCTTCTAAAATTAAATATTCCGTCATCATTTTACTCATACTTGCAATTCCTAGTTCGATATCAGCATTTTTTTCAAATAATATTTTCCCTGTTTGTCCGTCTACTAAAATGGCTGATTCTACATTAGGATCAAAAGTAGCACCGGTTTTTTGAGGTAAAAAACTAAGTAAACTCGTGAACATAAGTAAACAAATCACGACACTTATTATCTTTTTTTTATCGTATTTATACATTTTAAAATTACTCCTCTCAATTCTCACATAACCGTAATTCTAACATAATTACTCAAAAAAAAATAGACAGGAATAAGTCCTGTCTATTATCAAAAGCGCAAGTGCCTTTGTCACCAAGAGCAATCACTAGAAGGTCGGCAAGAAGAAGTAACTCAGGACAGTAGCCTCTCTTAAGTGATCGAACAAGTAGGTGCTGAAGCTAGACATCGTCGGAAGTTTTATACTTTTGATGGTATAAAATCCATTATTTACAAATTTAAAGATGATTTATAAAGAATAATTTGGTGCTTCTTTTGTAATTTGTACGTCGTGAGGATGGCTTTCTTTTAAACCCGCATTGGTAATTTTTATGAATTGTCCATTTTCTCGTAAATCATCTAAAGTCTTAGTGCCACAATAACCCATTCCGGCCCGAATACCACCGACTAATTGGTGAATTGTATCATCAAGTGGCCCTTTGTATGGAATGCGCCCCTCAATTCCTTCTGGAACAAGTTTTTGGTTATTTTCTTGGAAATAACGGTCTTTACTTCCTTTTTCCATAGCTCCTAATGAACCCATACCACGGTAAACTTTAAATTGTCTACCTTGGTAAATTTCACGATCGCCAGGACTTTCAGAAACCCCTGCAAGGAGACTGCCTAACATAACTGCATGTCCACCTGCCGCAAGTGCTTTCACGATATCACCAGAATATTTAATACCGCCATCTGCAATAATTGTAATTCCTTGTTTTTTTGCTTCAATAGCACAGTCATAAACAGCCGTGATTTGCGGCACTCCAATTCCTGCAATAATTCTTGTTGTACAGATTGATCCAGGACCAATTCCTACTTTTACGATATCAGCCCCCGCTTCGGCTAAATCTCTTGTAGCAGCTGCTGTAGCGACATTACCAGCAATAATCGTTAATTTAGGATAAGCAGCTCGAATTTCCTTTACTTTCATAATTACACCTTGAGAATGACCATGAGCTGTATCAATCACAATTGCGTCAACACTGGCATCTACTAAAGCTTTAACTCGATCCAGAGCGTCTTTCGTAACACCAACTGCTGCACCAACAATTAGCCGACCATGTTCATCCTTAGCCGAATTAGGAAACTGAATTACTTTTTCAATGTCTTTTATAGTAATTAAACCTTTTAAGATTCCTTGATCATCTACTAGAGGTAATTTTTCGATTTTGTATTTTTGGAGAATTTTTTCTGCATCTCTTAAAGTAGTTCCAACTTGAGCTGTAACAAGCTTATCTTTCGTCATCACTGTATCTATTTTTATCGAATAGTCAGTAATAAAGCGTAAATCCCGGTTTGTAAGAATTCCAACTAGCTTCATTTTTTCATCTACAATCGGAACTCCTGAAATTCGGTACTTAGACATTAATTTTTCTGCATCAAAAACAAGGGCATCTGGAGATAAATAAAAAGGATTGGTAATTACACCACTTTCAGATCTTTTTACTATATTTATTTCTTGAGCTTGGGCTTCAATAGACATATTTTTATGAATAATACCTAGACCGCCTTCTCTAGCAATGGCAATAGCCATTTTAGCTTCTGTAACTGTATCCATTCCTGCACTAATAATTGGAATATTTAACTTTAAAGATTTGGAAAGAGTTGTTTTCACAGAAACATCATTCGGAAGCACCTCAGATTTTGCTGGTATTAACAAAACATCATCAAACGTTAAACCCTCTTTAGCAAACTTATTTTCCCACATCTAAAACCACACCTCTTTCAATTTCGTCTCAAAATATTAGTAGTAGCTTATCAATTGGACAAACTACTGTCAAGTACGAAAAGCGAAAGCGCCTTGATAGCTTCGAAAAATGTTGGAGACTTGACATAAAGAGGCGCTTTTTGCCTCTGCATGCTTAAGTTGAAACATTCGAGGAGCTAGGCGCTGAAGCTAGACATAGAAAAGCGAAAGGCACCTGCCAACTGGAAGGCCTGTACGTAGCGGTCGGCTCTTAGACCGCAAGTGCAGGACTGAAGTGTTCGAGCCGATGGTGCCTGTAGCTAGACACAGAAAAGCTTCAGCGCCTTGATAGCTGCGAGTATGTTGGAGACTTGACATAAAGAGGCGCTTTGAACCGCACTTGGCAGTTGGTTAGGATGGTCAAATACTTTAACAACTATTAGTATGGTTTTTTATTTTTTCTTTCCAACTTTTCATCTTTCAACTCTTAAAGATAGTGAGGTTAAGCGATAATGGACCATTTAGATGCTTGGAAATATTTCCGAACACACTATTCTTCAACCTATACCCAGCAATTTTTAAAAAAGTGTTACCAAAACTTTGCAGATGGAGAAAAATTATCTTATCAAAATAGCTACACGCTAATTTATTTTATCGAACATGGTAAAAAATATTACGATCAATCTTTAATTGCTCCATATGAACTACAACCTGTCCTGCTTTTTTATGGAATGATTCAATTAATGAAAGCAGCAATTTTAACAGTAGATCCATACTACCCACAAACAACTCAAGTTTTAGCTCATGGAGTATCGACTAGAAAAAGAAAAAAGAGCCAATACGAATTTTTAGAAGATGAAGTTAAAGTGCAAAAAAATGGTTTGTTTACATACTTTGCGGAAAAAATGTTTCGAATGAGGCATTTAGAAGGTGAAAAATTTAAAATGGGGGGGTTAATGATGCGTATTCCTGAACTTCACTCCTACTTTTACTCTATTTCAAAAGATAAACTTTCTTATCCATTCACTAGCATTAACAAATTAACCTACTCTACAAGTAATAAAATTTTAGACACGCTTAATTTATCAGAAGATGGCATTGTTAATTATTTAAGAGAACACTCAATTAATATTAATACTTGTAGCAATGAAAAGGGACAATTGCTTTTTACATGCCTAAAAGCACCGACACCGTTACTAAGTTCCCCTTTACAATATGATTTTGCTAAACAACAATTTTTTCTACCAGCTAACCGAACTCTATATAATTTTTTTCCAGAATTATTAACTCATTATCTTCTCTTGTATAATCTTAGTATGGTGTGTAGATATGAAACAGATTGGTGGGGTGAATTATTTCACAGTTTTTCTTCTAATGACTTACCATTTATTTGTGAATTTTTGGAAATTACAAAGCAAAAAGTTCCCTATTTTATTCATTTACTATTGAAAAATAGTCCGCCCAATTAGCGAATCATAACTGTTCGGTACTATCAAGATAGGCACTTAAAAATTATAATATTAACCTTTGCTGTCCTTCTCTAACCTAATTTAATACTTCTTCAATATACAAATCACTTCTATTAGCTAACTTAATAAATTCGTTACTTTTTTCAATTTGTATCATTGGGCGTGTTGGAGATTGAGGTTCAATAAAAATCACTTCTCCGATATCATTGTTATTTAGTCTTACTTTTTTTCCAATTGAAAAATTTGAAACAAGCTTACACAATAATTGAACAACATTAATATCATATTTCCCAAAATTATCTTTTATAATTAATTCAACCACCTTATAAGGTGACTGTTTCAGTTTGTATTGCCTTTCTGACGTCATAGCATGAAAAATATCAATAACTGAAATAACTCGACTAAACTTATGTATTTTGTTTGAAGTCAAAGACATTGGATAACCACTGCCATCTTCACGTTCATGATGTTGTAATACGCCAACTAATACTCCATCCGTTACACCTGGAATACCTTTTATCATATTATAACTATACAATGGGTGATTTTTTATTTCTTCAAATTCAAAACTAGTAAGTGCAACTTTTTTTTGTAAGATACTGTTTGGTATTTTTGCCATACCACTATCAGCCATCATTCCAGCAATACCAAGTTGTATTTCTTCTGCTTTCTTATAGTTAAGCTTTCTCCCTAAATAGGCTGATAGTACTCCTAGTGTCACTGCATGATGAGAAATATAATCTTGTTTAGTTGCATAATGGTGTAATAAAATAAGTTTTTCAGGTTGTTGATCTAATTTTTCTAAAAGAGGTAGCAGAATTTTTCGAATGCTCAATATATCAACTTTAGTACCAGCTTGCCAGCCTTGAAATAGTTTTTTATAAGTATGTACCGCTTGTAAATAAAGGTCTAAAAATGGTTTATCAGCATTTTTATCAAGTATATTTTTGTGATTATCTTTAGGTTCTATTACCTCTCTAGGTTTAAATGATTCTCCATTAACTAGCGTTTCCTCAACTTCAACATAATCTATTAAAAATACTTTTAAAACGGTAACAAACTCTTCTGTTAAAATTGTATTTTTTCTCATTAATACCTGATTAGTTATGCTTTGGACATCTTTAGATAAAATACATCCAATCTTCAGTTGATTCGTTTCAACTCTCATACATTTTCCCCCAAGTAACAATTTACCACTAATACATCTAGGTAATTATATCTAATTTTTTAGATTTAAACTACTGTTTATCGTTAAATATTTACAAATAAAAAGGCTTACCTCATTTTTTAGATGATGGTAAGCCTCTACTTTAAGAATATGAAATTAGTTACGTTTTTATTTAATTATCTTCTGGATTTTCTTCTGAATTATCTTCTTCAATCATTATTTCTTCTTCAATTACTTGCTTATCTAATTCTTCAATTTCCGCTACTATTGCTTCTTCATCAATATCAATTTTGGCAACAGTTGCGACACCTTCACCTTCACCAATGCGGATTAAGCGGACACCTTGTGTGTTTCGACCTGTTCTTGATATATCTTGAACATGTAAACGAATAATGACACCACTTACGGTAATAATCATTAAATCATTTTTATCACAAACAACGCGTAATGAAACAACACAACCGTTTCTTTCCGTTAAACTACATGTTTTAATACCTTTACCACCACGATTTTGAACTCGATAGTCTTCAACGGGGGTTTTCTTCCCATAGCCATTTTCAGTAACAATTAAAACATCATAACCCTCTTCAATAATATCCATACCAATAACTTGATCATCTTTAGGTAATCTGATACCCATAACTCCACCAGCTGTTCGTCCCATTAACCTAACATCATTTTCATGGAACCTGATCGACATTCCTTTTTTCGTACCAACAATAAGTTCTTGCTTGCCATCAGTTAGACGAACACCATATAACTCATCATCATCACGAATGTTAATCGCAAAAAGTCCACCTTTACGAATTTTAGCAAAAGACGATAAAGCAGTACGTTTTGTAATCCCATGCTTAGTCATGAAAAATAAATAATTTTCATTAAACTCTTCAATTGGAATAACTGTACTAATATATTCACCTTTTTCAATTTGCAACAAATTAATAATTGGAATTCCTTTTGCTGTTCTTCCCAAATCAGGAATTTCATAACCTTTTAAGCGATATACTTTTCCTTTGTTCGTAAAAAATAAAATTGTATGATGAGAACATGTTGTAAATAGATGTTCTACAAAATCATCATCATTCGTACCCATTCCTTGAATACCTCTTCCACCACGTTTCTGACTGCGGTAAGTGGAAATTGGTAGACGTTTAATATAACCATTATGAGTCAATGTAATAATAATCTCTGTCCTTGGAATTAAATCTTCATCTTCAAAACTATCTTCATCAATGGAGATAATTGTTCTTCTATCATCATTAAATCGGGTTCTTACTTCACTTAGTTCTTCACGAATAATTTCTAACACTTTTTCTGGATCTGCTAAAATTGCAGTTAATTCAGCAATTCTCTTCATCAATTCTGCATACTCATTTTCAATCTTATCTCTTTCTAAACCAGTAAGCCTTTGCAATCGCATTTCTAAAATTGCTTGAGCTTGCTCATAGCTTAACGAGAATTGATCTATTAAACCAGCGCGTGCGATATCTGTCGTTTGTGAAGCACGAATTAAGGCAATTACTTTATCTAAATGATCAAGTGCAATTCGTAAACCTTCTAAAATATGAGCTCTGGCCTCTGCCTTTCTTAATTCAAAAGCAGTACGACGTTTAATGACCACTTTTTGATGCTCTAAATAATTTTCTAAGCACTCTTTTAAATTTAGTACTTTAGGTTGTCCATCTACAAGAGCCAACAAGTTAATTCCAAAACTAGTTTGCATCGAGGTTTGCTTATATAAATTATTCAAAAGTACATTTGCATTGACATCACGGCGTAACTCGAGAACAATACGCATGCCTGTTCGGTCAGACTCATCACGTAAATCAGTAATTCCATCGATCTTCTTTTCCCGAACTAGTTCAGCAATTTTTTCAATTAATCTTGCTTTATTAACTTGATAAGGAAGCTCAGAGACGATAATCCGTTGCTTTCCATTTTTCATTTCATCTATTGCTGCTTTTCCTCTTATTAAAATTGATCCTTTACCTGTTGTATAAGCACGACGTATACCAGAAATACCAATAATTTCAGCGCCAGTTGGGAAATCTGGACCAGGAATAATTTCAATTAACTCAGGTATTGTTATCTCTGGATTATGACTTACAGCTAATACACCATCAATAACTTCACCTAACTGATGCGGTGGAATATTTGTAGCCATCCCAACCGCTATTCCTGATGAACCATTTACTAATAGGTTAGGAAATCTTGCTGGAAGGACCTTTGGTTCTGTTTCAGATCCATCATAGTTATCTTGAAAATCAATTGTATCTTTATTAATATCACGGATCATTTCCATTGAAATTTTTGCCATTCTTGCTTCTGTATAACGCATTGCAGCTGCTGAATCACCATCAACTGAACCAAAATTTCCATGCCCATCAATAAGCATGTAGCGGTGACTAAAATCTTGAGCCATACGGACCATTGTTTCATAAACAGCTGAATCACCGTGTGGGTGATATTTACCAATTACTTCACCGACGATACGAGCAGACTTTTTATAAGCTTTATCTGAAGTCATTCCTAATTCATTCATCGCATATAAAATTCTACGATGTACTGGTTTTAAACCATCTCTAACGTCAGGAAGGGCACGACTAACAATAACACTCATGGCATAATCCAAAAATGATGTTTTCATTTCTTGACTAATACTTATTTCTTTTACTCTAGGTTGATCTGACATCTAAGCTCACCTCCAATTTCCTAAGAAAAATGCAAAGCATTCTCTTATATATCTAAATTCTTCACATAAATAGCATTTTCTTGTATGAAGTCGCGGCGGGGTTCAACTTTGTCTCCCATTAACGTCTCAAATGTTTCATCTGCTTTTATTGCATCTTCTAAGGTAACTTGTAAAACTGTCCGAACACTAGGATCCATTGTTGTATCCCAAAGCTGTGTTGGATTCATCTCTCCTAGACCTTTATACCGTTGAGTAATTGGTTTAGGTGTCTCAGCTAATTGTTCAAAAATAGCAATCATCTCTTTTTCGTTATAAGCATATTCAATTCGTTTGCCTTGTTGAACTTTATACAACGGAGGTTGAGCAATATAAATATAACCATTTTCAATTAAAGGTTTCATATAACGGTAAATGAATGTCAATAATAATGTGCGGATGTGTGCTCCGTCAACATCAGCATCTGTCATAATAATAATCTTATGATAACGGGCTTTTGAAATATCAAACTCTTCGCCAATGCCTGTTCCGAACGCCGTAATCATTGATCTAATTTCGGTATTAGCTAGGATTTTATCTAAGCGTGCTTTTTCAACGTTGATGATTTTTCCTCGTAAAGGTAAAATAGCTTGAAAATGACGGTCTCTACCTTGTTTTGCTGAGCCACCTGCTGAGTCTCCCTCAACGATGTAAATTTCACTAATTGATGCATCCTTTGAAGAACAATCAGCAAGTTTACCTGGTAAAGATCCTATATCTAAAGCACTTTTTCGCCTCGTCAATTCCCTGGCTTTTTTGGCTGCGTCTCTTGCTCTTGCTGCCATTAATCCTTTTTCAATAATTTTTTTTGAAATAGCTGGGTTTTCTCCTAAAAATTTAGCAAAACATTCACTAAAAACAGAATCAGTAATTGTTCTTGCTTCGCTATTACCTAACTTTGTTTTTGTTTGCCCCTCAAATTGTGGATCAGGCATTTTTATTGAAATAATGGCGGTTAAACCTTCTCTTACATCATCACCAGTTAAGTTAGCATCGACATCTTTAAATAAATTATTTTTACGAGCATAATCATTAATAACACGTGTCAACCCAGTTTTAAATCCCGATTCATGGGTTCCACCTTCATGGGTAGAAATGTTATTAGCAAAGGAATAAATATTACTCGTATAACTATCATTGTATTGAACTGCTACCTCAACTGCTATTCCATCTTTTTCAGCTTCAATAAAAATTGGTGGATCATGTAAAACTTCACGTGTTCGGTTCAAATGTTCAACAAATGAAGCAATCCCACCTTCATAGTAATACTCTTTCTGTTTGCCATCTTCTCGTTTATCTTCAATAATTATTGTTAAACCACGATTTAAAAATGCTAATTCTCTTAAACGGGTTGCTAAAATATCAAATTCATATTCAATCGTCTCTGTAAATATTTCTTTATCTGGTAGAAAACGAATTTTTGTTCCACGTAACTCTGTTTTTCCTATTACAGTAAGATCGGCATTAGGTGCCCCACAATGATATTTTTGGTAGTAAATATTACCATCTTTATGAACTTCTATCTCTAAAGTGCTTGATAATGCATTTACAACAGAAGCCCCAACACCATGAAGTCCACCTGAAACTTTATAGCCTCCACCACCAAATTTACCACCGGCATGAAGAACAGTCATAATAACTTCTACTGCTGGCCTACCCATTTTTTCATGAATTCCAACCGGTACACCACGACCATTATCTACAACAGTAATACTGTTATCTTCCTCAATCGTGACAGTTATTTTATCACAATGACCTGCTAATGCTTCATCGATACTATTATCTACAATTTCCCATACTAAATGGTGTAGTCCACGACTACTAGTTGATCCTATATACATTGATGGGCGCTTTCTTACCGCTTCTAAACCTTCTAACACTTGAATTTGACTTGCATCATATGCCTGAGATTGTTGTTCCATTGTCAATTTCCTTCACCCGCAATTCTTAATTTATAGATCCTCAATATCTTTAACAAAATCAGCTCTTCTTTTTAATGTTCCAGATGAAATAGGGGAAAAATAAATTTGATCTTTTGTAATTACGATAGCCTTTGTTGTATCCATTTTTTTTTCCTCTTCTTGGTTTTTTTCCATTTGAAAGTTGAGGAAACTCTCAGTTATTTCCGAAGTTTCTTTAACTTGCTTATCTAATATGGCAATAATATCTTTGGAACGGATCACTGTATCTCCACCTAAATGAATAAACACCTTTTCACCTCATTTCATTCTTTCAATATTACCCTTTTCTACCATATACGTTGAAGCTTCTTTTAATGTCTGATGATCAATACCGGCAACACTTGTAGTCGTAACAAACGTTTGAACTTTTCCTTTTATTGTATTTAGTAGATGAGATTGTCGATAATCATCCAGTTCTGACAAAACATCATCTAGTAATAAAATTGGATATTCGCCAATTTTTTCATAAATTAATTCTAACTCTGCCATTTTTATTGAAAGAGCTGTTGTCCGTTGTTGGCCTTGTGACCCATACGTTTGAACATCTCTATTATTCACAAAAAATAAAAGATCATCTCGGTGAGGCCCAATTAATGAAGTGCCTCTCTCTATTTCCTTCTCTTTCATTTTAGAAAAATTTTCTTCTAGCACTTGTTCTATTTTCGACAATTCTGCAGTTTCTGATACCTTAATAGATGGTTTATATTCAATCCTTAATTCTTCAGTGTTTCTACTAATATCTTTATGAATTGGTTTTGCCCATTTTTCCAGCATACGCACAAACTCAAAACGCTTCATAATTACTTTTCCAGCATTTTCAATAAGCTGATAAGTTAATATATCTAGCACACCATTATCTTTCTTTTTTCTTTGCATATCTTTTAATAAAAAATTTCTTTGTTGTAATATTTTTTGATATAGAGCCAAATGATAAAGGTAAACAGAATTAATTTGTCCAATCTCCATATCAATGAATCTCCTACGTACTTGAGGACTTCCCTTAACAAGAGTTAAATCCTCTGGTGCAAACATAACGATATTTAAAGCCCCAATATACTCACTTAATTTCCGCTGCTCTAAACGATTTAGTTTTACCTTTTTTCCTTTTGTAGAAATAATCACTGATAAAGTAAAAGGACCAGTCTTTTTTTCAGCGCTACCTTCTATTTTAGCATATTCTTGGTCCCAATAGATAAGCTCTTTGTCACGAGTAGTTCGATGTGATTTGGCTAACCCAAGAACATAAATAGATTCCATTATATTCGTTTTACCTTGAGCATTTTCTCCTAAAATAACATTTACACTATTTTCAAAGGAAACTCTCTCATGACAATAATTTCGATAATTTATTAATGTTAATTCATTTATATGCAAAAAGTTTCCCTCACTTTAGTAAGAAAAGCGCAAGGCGCCTGCTCCTGCGGTTACTCGTCGCAAAACCTGCTAAGTAGTAACGCAAAGATGTGTCTTGGAGCTAGACAGACACGAAAATTATATACTTTATTTTCTTCCAATCTCAACTTTCACTTCCAACAATTCTAAAAGTTCCATGAGAAGGAATAGTAATTAGATCTCCACTGAATAACTTTTTACCTCTTCTCGCTTCAAGCTCATTATTTAAAAATAGTTTATGTTCACTTAAAAACCACTTTGCCATTCCACCAGTATCAATAATACCAACTTCTTTTAGCATTTTTCCTAATGTTATGTAATCAGATGAAATAGTTACTTCGGTTTCCAATGCATGGCCCTTCTTTCTTCACTAAAATTGATTCTTAAATCCGTGCATCTTATTTTACTTCCTAAACTACATTGTACTAAACTCGATTAACTAACACAATTCAATCTACTAAAACATATTAAAAAGTTAATTAATTAGTTAAGTAACATCGAGTAGCCTATCAATAAAAAAGCTACCAGAATTGTTATTAATTCAAAGGTAGCTTTTTTAAAAGTTAAGTAAAGTATAGAATTTCCGTCTCTGTCTAGCTTCAAGACAACATCCTTGAGTTGCTTCATAGCTGATTTTGCGACGAGCGGCTTTTCTAATTATCTTTACTTTTTAATAAGTTCGAACAGGAGAAAATAGATGTAATGTATTTTCGTGATCTACTGGTCTCAATAAGAATGGGCTCATTGCACCTGTAAAAGAAATTTTAATTTCATTACTATCAATAATTTTTAAGCTATCAATAATATTTTTTCCATTAAATGAAATTCTTAGATCTTCACCAGTTAATTGTTTTGTACTGATTCTCTCAGTTACTTTTCCAATTTCTGGAGTTACTGAAGTGATTTCAATAATACTATCTTCTAATGTTTTTAAATTAACAACATTATTTTTTCCATCGTGGGAAAGTAAAAGTGCTCTTTCGATTGCTTGTAAAAATCCCTTTGTTTCTAATAGGACATCAGTTTTTGAATGATCTGGAATCATATTTTGTGTAGCTGGATAATTCCCATCTAAAAGCCTTGAAAAAAATAATAAATTTTTTGATTTAAATAAAATTTGGTTTTCTGTAACAACAATATTGAGAAGGTCATTATTATCTTCAAGAATTTTACTTAATTCAATTAAACTTTTTCCAGGTATAACAACATTTTTAAAAGTTAAATTTTCTAGATTTGTTTCGATGGTAGCTTTTCTCAATGCTAAACGATGACTATCTGTTGCAGTACAGGTTAACATCTTATTTTCCAATTGCCAGTTTACACCTGTCAAGATAGGTCGCGTTTCTGCACTGGATACTGCAAATACAGTTTGTCTAATAATATTTTTTAATAAATCATTTTGGATTTGAAAAATATTTTCCTCTTCAATTTGTGGTAAACGTGGATACTCCTCAGGATCTATACCATTTAAATTAAAAACTGATGAACCAGAACGTAATATTGTCGAAAATTGATCTTGTACAATTATTTCTATTTTATCTCCTGGCAGTTTTTTTACAATTTCTGCAAAAACTTTTGCTTGAAGAATAATACTACCTTCTTCAACAATCTGAACAAATTGAATCCCATCTTCTTCGATGGGAATGAAACATTCAATCGAAATATTTGAATCGCTCCCCGTTAACGTAACTCCTTCGTGATCAGCAACTATTTTTATTCCTGTTAAAATTGGAACTGTTGTTCTTGAAGAGATCGCTTTTGAAACATGGTTTACACTGTGAACAAATTGATCCCTATTAATGACAAACTGCATTATATACCCTCCTTAAAGCTTTGGAACTGATTTCTTTTTTAGAAGAAAAATTTAAAAGAAAAACTTATATATATTTATTATTATTTAAATAAAAAGTAGTAGTAATAGTAGTAGTGCTTGTGGATTTGTGGATAAGTAGGAAAGTGACATGGCAAATATAGTTTTACACATGTTGATAAACTGTTTGTAAGTCTACCCCTTTTATTAACAATTTACCGGATAAATTAATTTTTAATTTTGAGCTGTTCTTTAATTTCCTCAAGTCTTTTTTGAAATTCTAAATCACTTCCAAGTAGTCTGGAAATTTTTTCATGAGCATGAATGACTGTTGTGTGGTCTCTACCACCAAACTCAATACCTATTTTTGGTAATGAAAATTCTGTAAGCTCTCTCGATAAGTACATTGCTATTTGCCTTGGAAATGCGATACTTTGTGTTCTTTTTCGGGCTTTAAAATCATCAAACTTAACACTATAATGCTCTCCAACTACACGTTGAATATCACGAATTGTAATTACTTTAGGTTTTGAGTTTGGAACAATATCTTTTAAGGCAATAGCTGCTAAATCGGCATTCATATCTTTATTAATTAAAGATGAATAGGCAACTACTCGGATAAGTGCGCCTTCTAACTCTCTTATGTTTGTATCAATTTGGTTAGCAATGTAAAGCATGACTTCATTGGGAATATCTAAATTATCTGCTCTCGCTTTTTTTCGTAAGATGGCAATTCGTGTTTCTAAATCTGGAGGAGTAATATCTGTAATTAAACCCCACTCAAAACGAGAACGTAAGCGATCTTCTAAAGTAGGAATTTCTTTTGGTGGTCGATCACTAGAAATAACAATTTGCTTACTATCGTCATGTAGAGCATTAAATGTATGAAAAAATTCTTCTTGAGTTTGTTCTTTTCCAGCGAGAAATTGAATATCATCAATTAATAGGACATCTACATTTCGATACTTATTGCGAAAGTTAACGGCACGGTTATCACGAATTGAATTAATAAACTCATTCGTGAATTTTTCGGACGATAAATAAACGACATTAGCATTAGGATTATGTTCAATAACATAATGACCAATTGCATGCATGAGATGGGTTTTTCCAAGTCCAACTCCTCCATAA
This sequence comes from Bacillaceae bacterium IKA-2, assembly GCA_031761875.1. Lineage (GTDB taxonomy): Bacteria > Bacillota > Bacilli > Bacillales > Anaerobacillaceae > Anaerobacillus. The sequence continues at coordinate 247,941 of CP134492.1, forward strand.
ATAAATAATGGATTATAAGCTTTTGCTGGGGCTTCAGCTACTGCAAGTGATGCTGCATGCGCAAATCTATTGCCTGCGCCGATGACGAAAGTATTAAAAGTATACTTAGGATTAAGCATATTTTTAGGGATTCCCGTGTTTGTTGTAATTTTATTTTCAGGAATTTTCGCAATTTTTTCTATGATATTAACATTATTCTTTTCGACATTTTCTGGTATGACAATTTTTACTTTTAGTTCTGCTCCAGTAATTTCTTGTAATACTTCAGAAATTAAATTTTGATACCTATTTTCTAACCAATCCCTTGCAAATTCATTTGGTGCAGTAATTGTTATCGTATCGTTTTGAATTACTTCAGCTTTTGTAGCTTTCAACCACGTATCAAAACTTGGTTTACTTACTTTGACTTCCATTTCTGCTAGCGCTCTATTCCATAAATCATTTATATTTTGTAGCAAAATGCGGCCTCCTTACTTAAAACCAACTATTTTTTAGTAATTGATGAGTAAAATTATTTTGTATAAGTTTTGTATAAGTGCATTGAATACAAATGTATGAATATTAATTAACACCCTTGTGGAAATATCTATACTATAGTAGCTAAGTAAAAAAATCAAACTTATAAACATGACTGTGGATAGAAGATAAACAAGGCTTGGAAAGTGTCCACAGCTTTACCCACAGGATGTGGACAACCTAACTGGTTTTTAAAATATCAACAAGTGAAAACATTAATATAATAGCAGAAAAAAGCAATGTAGGCAATAGATTCTATGTACTTATCCACAATTTTCAACACCTTGTGGTCGGAAGTTACTCACAACACAAGATACTGTGTAAAAAATGTAGACAAGTGAGGGATAAGAAAAAAAACGTGATAAAGATATCCACAGGTGATTTTTTATTATAAAATTTTCTTTTTTTATAATATAAAGAATTTCATAATATCAATAAAACTAGCCACATAAAGCTCCTAAGTTGAAAATGTTCTAATTCAACTTGATGTAGTATCCTAGTGGCGCAGAATCTGCATTATGAAATTAATTCGTAAATAACAATTTAGTTTTGATAGATAAAATTTTCTTGGTTTTAGTTATAAAATTTATAAAATACATCTATTGGATCTTAATCTGGATTATTTTTAAAAAGAGTGGACTTGACAATTAGGGTTAATACTCTTTATAATCTATAAGAATGTCTTATATAGAGTAAGTCCTCAGGGAGGTGTAATAAATGGCAAAACCAACTTTCCAACCAAATAATCGTAAGCGTAAAAAAGTTCACGGTTTCCGTGCACGTATGAGCACTCCGGGTGGCCGTAAAGTTTTAGCGCGTCGTCGTCTTAAAGGTAGAAAAGTATTGTCTGCATAGACCACTGTTGTCAGTGGTCTTTTTTCTAGTAAAATTTTTTTAAATTTTAAATTAAAGGTTTAGAAAGTTGTTTTATTGATATGATGAGAATAAACAACTTGTTTTAATAGATAGATTTTATTTATTTGAATAAATTTCATAATACCAATAAACTAGCCACACTAAGCTACATTTAGTTGGAAACATTTTAATTCAACTAAATGTAGTGTCCTGGTGTTATCTAAGTGGCGCAGAATCTGCATTATGAAATTCATTCATTTAGATAATTAATTTATTTTTAAATGAAGCAAGTAAGATAAAGAATTTCTTGTGATTTTCTAATGAGGTGTACCGGTGAAGAAGGAAAATCGTGTAAAAAAAAATGAAGAAATTTCTCTTATTTTTAAAGATGGGAAATCCGTTGCCAATAAACAATTTGTTTTGTATACGCTTGAAAAAAAAGGACAAACTCATCTAAGATTAGGTGTCTCCGTAAGTAAAAAACTGGGAAACGCGGTATGTCGAAATAGAATTAAGCGGCTAATGAGGGAAATAGTCTTTCAGCTAAGTGGTGATCTTAAGGAGAGTTACGATTATCTTCTTATTGCTAGAAAGCCTTGTCTAGAAATGGATTTTCATGAAATGAAGAAAAGTATCTCCCATGTTTGTTATCGTGGAAGTACTTTTAAGAAGAAAGGTGAGTAAGTTCGTTGAAGTTTTTAAAAAGTCTTTTAATAGGAGTTATTCTTTTTTATCAAAAATATATTTCTAGATTTACTCCACCGACATGCCGCTTTTATCCGACATGCTCTCACTACGGTTTAGAAGCAATTAGACGTTTCGGACCATTGAAAGGTAGCTTTTTAACTGTAAAACGACTTTTTAAATGTCATCCATTCCATCCAGGAGGAATGGATCCTGTACCTGAGAAAAAGAATAATAAATCATAACAATAAAAATAAACAATTAGTGGCTTGTATTATTAGTGTTACATAAGTTATCTTTAAACTTAGAGCAATTAGTATTTTTATTTTATAATAGATTGAATTTGTTGGAGTGCAAGGAGGAAGTTGTCGTGAAGAAAAAAATCGGTTTGGCCGTATTATTACTTCTCTTTATTCTTTTAGCAGCCGGTTGTGGAAATTTAGATGTTCCCATTACTGAACAGAATAAAGCGGGAGTTTGGGAAGATTATTTTGTTTATCCATTATCTTGGCTCATTAAAGAAGTAGCTATTTACTTTAACGATAATTATGGATTAGCAATTATTGTTGTAACGATTATTATTCGAATTTTTCTATTACCGTTAATGATTAAACAAACAAGAAGTTCAAAAGCAATGCAAGCTTTACAACCACAAATGAAAGCATTAAAAGAAAAACACAGCGCGAAAGATCAAAAAACGCAACAAAAGCTTCAAAAGGAAACAATGGCGTTATTCCAAGAACATAAAGTGAATCCGCTTGCAGGTTGTTTGCCAATTTTTATTCAAATGCCAGTTTTATTTGCTTTTTATCATGCAATTATTAGAACAGGCGAAATTGCCGAACATAATTTCCTTTGGTTTAGTTTAGGTGCTCCAGATCCAATTTTCCTTTTACCATTAGTTGCTGGTGCCACTACTTTTATTCAACAAAAAATGATGATGGTTACTGATAATCCACAAATGAAAATGTTGCTTTATATTATGCCAGTGATGATTATTGGATTTTCAGCATTTTTCCCATCAGCACTTGCTTTGTATTGGGTAGTTGGTAATATTTTCATGATTGTTCAAACTTATTTTATTACAGGCCCTAATGTTGGAAGTGCTAATACAGTTGCAACTGCAACTGCTGATGGAGGTACTCAACCTCAACCAGTGAAATCAGCAAAAAAGACTAAATCAGGGGGAGCGAAGAAAAAGTGAAAAAAATAACTGTTTCAGGGAAAACTGTTGATGAAGCTGTTCAATCTGCCCTAGAACAATTAACTACAACGAGAGAAAGGGTCTCAATTCAAGTTCTTGAAGAACCACGTAAAGGTTTTTTGGGATTAATTGGTGTTAAGCCAGCGGTTGTTGAAGTTGAGATCCAACCTGATGCAGCAGAGGAAGCAGTAAAGTTTCTTTCCGATGTAACGAATAAAATAGGTGTTTCAATAAAGATAAAGCAAGAGACAACAAAAGAAGGAATTCTTTTAGATCTAAGCGGAGAAGGTATAGGAATGTTGATTGGAAAAAGAGGTCAAACTCTTGATTCATTACAATATTTAGTTAATTTAGTCGCGAATCGCTACTCCGAACACTATATTCGAATTGTCTTAGATGCTGAAAATTATCGAGATCGTCGTAAGGAATCTTTAGAACAATTAGCTAAAAGATTAGGTAACAAAGCAGTAAGAACGAGGAAAGAAGTTATTTTAGAGCCTATGAATGCTTTAGAAAGAAAAATTATTCATACTGCACTGCAAGATATTAAAGGAGTTAGAACATATTCTGAGGGTACTGAACCAAATCGTCGGATTGTTGTTGCTCCAGCTAAATAAATAAAAGTCAAAAAGCCTGTGCCGGTCGATAAACTGGTGTAGGCTTTTTTGTGTAAAGGGGAAAAGTAGAAAGTAGAAAGTTGGAAAGTTGGAAAGTTGGAAAGGAAAACCCAAACCCAAACCCAAACCAGTAGTTATTAGTAAAGCTGTTGAAATCTCTTACTTTCTAAGGGTAACTGACTGCGATTTATAGTTATACACATGTTGAAAACTTTTTTTATTTATAATTAATAACTTTGAAAAATGCTAACTGTTGATAATTTCATTTGATTGATAATACTTGAAAACGGGGACAATAATTAAAAAGACTGATTTGAAATGTTTTTATTAATTATAGAATGTGATATTCTTGTTAATTAGGAACTGTAAGTAAATTAAATTAATTTTTTGTTTTAACATAAAAGAGGTGAAGTAAATGGAGTTAGATACAATTGCCGCTATTTCTACAGCAATGGGTGAAGGCGCTATTGGGATTGTCCGTGTGAGTGGCGATGATGCGGTAGCAGCAGTTAATAAAATATATAAAGGTAAACATTCCTTATTAGAGGTAGAAAGCCATACGATTCATTACGGGCATATCATGGAAAATAATACAGGGCAAGTTATTGACGAAGTAATGGTTGCAGTTTTAAAAGCACCGCGTACGTTTACGAGAGAAGATATTGTTGAAATTAATTGCCATGGTGGTCTTGTTTCTGTTAACAGAGTATTGCAGCAGGTTTTGCAATCAGGGGTTCGATTAGCTGAACCGGGTGAATTTACAAAACGAGCGTTTTTAAATGGTCGGATTGATTTATCGCAGGCAGAAGGGGTCATTGATTTAATTAGAGCTAAAACAGATAAAGCGATGAATGTCGCAATTGGACAGGTTGAAGGAAGACTTTCCAAAAAAATTCAGCAATTAAGACAAGCTTTATTAGAGACAGTAGCCCATGTAGAAGTTAATATTGATTATCCAGAGTATGATGTCGAGGAAATGACAAATCAAATTTTACTAGAAAAAGCACAATATGTCAAAACCGAAATTGAATATATTCTTAGTACTGCACAGCAAGGAAAAATTTTACGTGAAGGATTGTCTACAGTTATTATCGGAAGACCTAATGTAGGTAAATCATCTTTACTTAATAGTTTAGTTCATGAAGCGAAGGCGATCGTTACTGATATTCCAGGTACAACTAGGGATGTTATTGAAGAATATGTTAGTGTTCGCGGTATCCCATTGCGTCTTTTAGATACAGCTGGGATTAGAGAAACTGAAGATATTATTGAAAAAATTGGAGTTGAGCGCTCAAGACAAGTAGTAAAAAAGGCTGAACTTGTTTTACTTGTCTTGAATTATGGAGATCCGTTAACAGAGGAAGATGAAAGTTTGTTTGAAATAATAGCAGAGTTAGAGGCCATTATTATTGTTAACAAAACAGATATTCCTATGAAAATAGATCTAGATAAAGTTAAGCTGCTTGCTAAAGGAAGGCCTGTTGTATCAACTTCTTTAGTAGAAGACAAGGGGTTAGATGAATTGGAAGAAGCAATTTCGCAACTGTTCTTTCAAGGCGATATTGAAGGTAGCGATTTAACATACGTTTCTAGTTCAAGGCATATTGCCTTATTGCATCAAGCAAAAATATCAATTGAAGAAGCTATTGAAGCGCTAGAAATTGATGTACCAATAGATTTGGTTCAAATAGATATAACAAGAACGTGGGAAATTTTGGGTGAGATAATCGGAGATACAGTTTCTGAAAGTCTCATTGATCAACTTTTCGCTCAATTTTGTTTAGGAAAATAATCTTGACTGAATAATGTTAGATCAGTGTAAGTGGGTTTTCGAAGCATTTACATATTATATTAATTTAACATTATTAAATAGGAGGAAAATAGATGGAATACAATGCTGGTGAATTTGACGTTATCGTTGTTGGGGCAGGACATGCAGGGGTTGAATCAGGCCTTGCGGCTGCACGTATGGGAGCCAATACATTAATATTAACGTTAAACCTAGATGCAGTTGCTTATATGCCATGTAACCCATCAATTGGTGGTCCTGCAAAGGGGATTGTTGTTAGGGAAATTGATGCCCTTGGTGGTGAAATGGCAAAAAATATTGATAAAACACATATTCAAATGAGAATGTTGAATACAGGAAAAGGACCGGCTGTACGTGCACTGCGCGCTCAAGCAGATAAATTTTTGTACCAACATGAAATGAAAAAAACGATCGAAGAACAAGAAAACTTGTTATTACGCCAAGGAATGGTCGATAAATTGATTGTAAATGAAGGTGTTTGTAATGGAGTTGTTACGAGTACTGGTGCAGCATATAAAGCGAAAACGGTAATTATTACAACAGGAACATATTTACGTGGAAAAGTGATTCTTGGCGAATTAGCCTATGAGAGTGGTCCTAATAACCAGCAGCCTTCGATTAAATTATCCTATAATTTACGAGATTTAGGCTTTGAGTTAGTTCGATTTAAAACAGGGACACCACCACGTGTTCAAGGTGATACGATTGATTATAGCGTTACTGAAATTCAACCAGGAGATGATACCCCACGAGCGTTTTCGTATGAAACAAAAAAGTTAAATATTGGTTTGCAGCTGCCTTGTTGGTTAACGTATACAACAGATAAAACTCTAGATATTATTAAGGCTAATTTACACCGTTCACCGATGTATTCTGGAGTTATTGAAGGAACTGGACCTCGTTATTGTCCGTCGATTGAAGACAAAGTTGTCCGTTTTAGTGACAAACCTAGACACCAAATTTTTCTTGAACCAGAAGGTAGAAATACGCGTGAGGTCTACGTTCAAGGTTTTTCAACAAGTTTACCGGAAGAAGTACAATTAAAGATGCTAAAAACAATAAAAGGACTTGAAAATGTTAAAATGATGCGTCCGGGCTATGCGATCGAATATGATGCAGTTGTTCCCACTCAGCTTTGGCCAACACTTGAGACGAAACTCGTTAAAAATCTATTTACAGCAGGTCAAATAAACGGTACATCTGGATATGAGGAAGCTGCAGGGCAGGGTTTATTTGCTGGAATTAATGCTGCATTAAAGGCTTCTGGAAGAGAAACAATTATTCTTGATCGATCCCAAGCATATATAGGAGTTCTTGTTGATGATTTAGTAACAAAAGGTACGAATGAGCCATATCGCTTACTAACTTCAAGAGCAGAGCACCGTTTAGTTTTGAGACATGATAACGCTGACTTAAGACTGACAGAAATAGGATATCAAATTGGCTTGATTTCAGAAGAGCGTTACAAGCAATTTATCGAGAAAAAGGCTCAAATCATCCTAGAAACCGAGCGACTTGAAAAATTAACTGTGAAACCAACAAAAGAAGTCCAATCATATTTGGAAAAAATTAGTTCCTCACAATTACAAGATGGTTTTAAGGCAGCTGTATTATTAAAAAGACCTGAAATTACCTATCAATTCATAGCTGATCTTTTTCCTAGTGAAACAGAAATTTCAGCTGATGTAGCAGAGCAAGTTGAAATTCAAATTAAATATGCTGGTTACATTGAAAAACAACTACAACATATTGAAAGAATGAAGAAAATGGATAATAAAAAAATTCCAGGAAATCTTGATTATCATTCTTTTTCAGGAATAGCCACTGAAGCACGTCAAAAATTGAGTCAGGTAAGACCACTTTCTGTTGGACAAGCTTCTAGAGTTTCGGGAGTTAATCCAGCTGACATATCAATTTTATTAGTGTATTTAGAGCAAGGAAAACTAAAAAGAACGAAAGAAAGTGATCAAGATGAATAAAACTCAATTTTATGAGATGTTAGAAGAGAAGGGGATTTCTCTTAATGAAATACAGAAGAAGCAATTTGAGCTGTATTTTAAAGAACTTGTAGAATGGAATAATAAGATGAATTTAACTGCGATAACAGAAGAGGAAGATGTTTATTTAAAGCACTTTTATGATTCTATTAGCGTAGCGTTTTTCCAGGATTTTACAAAACCACTTAATGTGGTTGATGTTGGTGCAGGAGCAGGTTTTCCTAGTATTCCGATAAAAATTTGCTTTCCTAATTTAAAAATTACGATTGTCGACTCTTTAAATAAACGAATTTCCTTTTTACAACATCTTGTTTCAACTTTAGAGCTCAAGAATGTTTCATTATTCCATGATCGAGCAGAAACTTTCGCGAAAAACAAACAACATCGGGAGAAATATGATTTGGTTATCGCTAGAGCCGTCGCTAGAATGGCTGTACTTGCTGAACTTTGTCTTCCTTTGGCGAAAGTTGGAGGAATATTCTTAGCAATGAAAGGTCCAGAAGTAGTAAATGAAATAGTTGATGGAAAAACAGCAATTACAACGCTTGGTGGGGAAGTAGTAAGAAATGAAAATTTACAATTGCCTTTTGAAAAGAGTCAGAGGCATTTTATTTTTATAGAAAAAAGAAAAAAAACACCAAACTTATATCCTCGGAAACCTGGAACCCCAAATAAGCAACCTTTGTAATCTAGAAAAAACTAGATGTAGTATCTTATTGGGGCTGAATCTGCATTAAGAAATTTATTCTTGAAATAAACAATAAAAATGTTTCACGTGAAACATTTTTATTGTTTTTAATGGTATTATAGAAAGACAAAGAAGGATTTCATATCATAAGTCTCGAATAAGCAATATGATGGTAGTTTTAAGAAGGTGGTGTCCCGATGAAGCCGTTTTCACGCCTGTTCGGTTTTAATGAAAAGAGCGAAGAATTATTAGAGGAACCAAAAGAAGTAAGTGAAAACGAAGAAGTAAGGCAAATAGGTGTCAAGGATATTGTTCCAAATCGTTTCCAACCAAGAACGGTATTTGTTGATGATCGTATTAATGAGCTTGCTCAAACGATAAGAACTCATGGAGTTATTCAACCTATTATTGTGCGCGAGCGTGATGGTAAATTTGAAATTATTGCTGGAGAACGTCGTTGGAGAGCAGTAACGAAACTAGGTTGGGAGTATATTCCTGCCATTGTTAAAGAATATAATGATGCCCAAACTGCATCCGTTGCGTTAATTGAAAACTTACAACGTGAAGGTTTAACGGCTATTGAAGAAGCTATGGCATATTCTAAACTACTAGAACTACATAGTTTGACTCAAGAAAGCCTGGCACAACGACTTGGAAAAGGACAGTCAACAGTAGCTAATAAACTTCGGTTATTGCAGTTACCTCAACAGGTACAAGAGGCAATTTTACATCGAACCATTTCAGAACGTCATGCAAGAGCGCTTCTTGCTTTAAAAATGAAAGAACCTCAAGAAAAAGTATTGAGAGAAGTATTGGAAAATGGCTTAAATGTAAAACAAACAGAGGAACTTGTAAAAAAAATATTAGAAGGCCCTCTGAAAAAGAAGAAACCGACTAAAAAAGCATTTTCTCGTGATATTCGAATAGCAATGAATACAATACGTCAATCGGTAGATATGGTTGTCAAAAGTGGTCTTTCTATTGATACAGATGAAGAAGATCATGATGATTACTATCAATTCACAATTCGTATTCCTAAAAAAAAGAAATTGTGATTGTATTCACAAATAAATGTGTATATTTTTAGGTGTTATAAAATTCAATCAAGTTACTTATTATTTAAAATTTATAATAAAAGAAATTTTTGCGAGCATAGCCTTTAGGTTAGGCTCTGGGTTCGTATTGTTTCAATCAGAAATGTAATGGTAAGGTAGGTGGAGGAATGGGGAAAGTAATTGCAATCGCAAATCAAAAAGGAGGGGTTGGTAAAACAACCACCGCTGTTAATTTAAGTGCTTGTCTTGCTCATATTGGGAAAAAAGTACTTTTAATTGACGTTGATCCCCAAGGAAATACAACGAGTGGATTCGGAATTGACAAAGGCGAAGTTGAAAGCTGTATTTACAATATTTTAGTTGATGATATGGATCCAAAAGATGTTATTATTACAGAAACAGTTGTACCCGGGTTGCATATTATTCCCTCTACAATGCAATTAGCAGGGGCAGAAATAGAACTCGTACCAACAATTTCAAGGGAAGTACGTTTACGAAGAGCTTTAGAACAAGTATACAATGAATATGATTATGTAATCATTGATTGTCCGCCGTCTCTAGGGTTGTTAACGATAAATTCTTTAACTGCAGCTGACTCTGTTTTGATTCCCGTTCAATGTGAATACTATGCCCTTGAAGGGTTAAGTCAGCTCTTGAATACTGTAAGATTGGTTCAAAAACATTTAAATACGAGCTTAGAAATTGAGGGAGTATTACTAACAATGCTTGATGCAAGAACGAATTTAGGGATTCAGGTTATTGAAGAAGTGAAAAAATACTTTCAAGAAAAAGTTTTTAAAACAATTATTCCAAGAAATGTTCGCTTAAGTGAAGCTCCAAGTCACGGACAACCGATTATTACTTATGACCCGAAATCAAGGGGTGCTGAAGTTTATGTAGAGTTGGCAAAGGAAGTGGTTCGGAATGGCTAAAGGATTAGGAAAAGGCTTAGGTAGAGGCTTAGAAGCATTATTTCCAGATGCACTAGATGATAAATCTGTCTTAATTCAGGAATTACCTTTGAAAGAATTGCGACCAAATCCATATCAGCCGCGAAAATTTTTTTCTGAGGAATCAATTACTGAATTAAAAGAATCTATTTTGAACCATGGCGTTTTACAACCATTATTAGTGCGTAAAAGTATTAAGGGTTATGAAATTGTTGTTGGCGAGCGTCGCTTCCGTGCAGCAACAGAAGCTGGACTCCATACTATTCCTGTAGTTGTAAAAGAGTTAACTGAAGATAAAATGATGGAATTTGCTTTAATAGAGAATCTTCAGAGAGAAGATTTAAATCCAATCGAAGAAGCATTCGCTTACGATAAACTAATGAAACATTTAAAGTTAACTCAAGATCAACTAGCTAGTCGTTTAGGGAAAAGCAGACCACATATTGCAAACCATCTCCGTTTATTACAGCTACCAAGAGAGGTTCAAAGTTTCGTTGAAGAAGGAAAACTTTCAATGGGACATGCTCGAGCCTTATTAGGGTTAAAAAATAAGCAAAAATTAATACCGTTACTAAAAAAAGTGCTAGATGAAAAATTAAATGTCCGTCAATTAGAGCAAATTGTTCAAATTATAAATGAAAATGTTTCACGTGAAACTATTCGAAAAAAACCGGAGTCTTCAATATTTATTAAAGAAAGAGAAGCGGTTTTAAGAGATCGATTAGGAACGGCTGTTGCGATAAAGAAAAATAAAAAAAGGGGAAAAATAGAAATTCAATTTTTCTCGGAAGCTGATTTAGAAAGAATTTTATCATTAATAGAAGGAAATGAATAATAGTAATAAACATATGTAATCAATCTTAAGAGGTCTGACCCAGTACTTAAGGGTTGGACTTCTTTTTTCTAAAAGAATTAGGAGGAATCAAAGATGACAATTATTTACTTTGATCAAGCAGCATCTTCTTTTCCAAAACCTAAGTCAGTTGCCGAAGCTATGGCTAAAGCTATTAATGAATATGGTGCAAATCCCGGTCGTGGTGGACATCAGTTAGCAAATAAAGCGGCATCTGTTATCTATGAAACAAGACAAAAACTAGCATTATTGTTTGGAGAAAAAGACCCTAAAAATGTATTTTTCTGTCAAAATGCTACACACGCATTAAATCAGGCTATTAAAGGGTTACCATTTGAAAAGGGCGACCATATCATCTCCACTAGTTATGAGCACAACTCGGTACGCCGGCCCTTGGAGTTTTTAAAAACTGAAAAGGGAGTTACCGTGACATATATAGCAAGTGACCATAATGGTCATATAAATAAAGAAGATTTTATAAAGGCAATTAACACAAAGACAAAATTAGTTGTTACAAGCCATGGATCTAATTTAACAGGCGCTATTTTTCCAATTGAAATGATTGGATTAATTTGCAAAGAAAAAAATATAACCTTTTTAGTCGATGCTGCACAAACAGCGGGTGTCATTCCAATTAATATGGAGAAAATGAACATTGATATGCTTGCTTTTCCAGGCCATAAAGGATTATTAGGCCCACAAGGAACAGGTGTGTTGATAGTGAAAAAAAATATAAATTTAAACCCTCTTTTTCATGGTGGGACGGGAAGTCATTCTGAAGCAGTAGAACAGCCTTTAGAGCGGCCTAGTCGGTATGAAAGTGGCACCTTGAATACACCGGGAATTGCAGGGTTATCAGCTGGCATTGAAGAAATAAAGAAAATCGGAATTAATGAGATTTTTCAACATGAGTGGAAGTTAACAAAATATGCCTTGGAGAAATTAGAAACTCTACAAGGTGTTACTGTTTTTGGGCCAGATCGAGATAAAAAAAGACTAGCAGTTATTCCATTTGTGATAGACGGAACTGATGTTCAAGAAATAGCAATGATACTAGACCAACATTATGATGTAGCGCTTCGAGCTGGCCTTCATTGCTCTCCTTTAGCACATGAGGCAATAGGAACAGCAGAAAAGGGAACTTTGCGAGCTAGTTTTGGACTTTATAATACAATAGAAGAAATAGATAAATGGATTGAGATATTAAAGGAGATTAAAGAAGGTTTATTAGGATAGGGGAAAAAAATGGTTTTGTTTGGAACGCTTATAAATGGATTAGCAATAATTATCGGTTCTTTAATTGGAACACAGTTAAGAAATATTCCTGAAAGAGTAAAAGTGACAGTTATGCAAGCAATCGCGTTAGCGGTCATAGTGATTGGTATTGGTATGGGGCTAAAAAGTGAAAATATTTTAGTTGTGATTGGTAGTTTAGCTATAGGTGCCTTGCTAGGTGAAAGATGGGACCTTGAGGGGAAGCTTAATTTTTTAGGGAAGTGGTTAGAAAAAAAGACAGGAGCAAAGGAAGAAGGCTCTTTTGCAAAAGGGTTTGTAACTGCAACGTTAATTTACGTAGTTGGGGCGATGGCAATCCTCGGAGCCTTAGATAGTGGCTTAAGAAATGACCATTCAGTTTTGTATACGAAATCAATGTTGGATGGCTTTTCGGCAATCTTATTTACAAGTACATTAGGAATCGGCGTGTTATTTTCTGCTTTTCCGGTCATGATATACCAGGGAATCATTGCTCTTTTAGCGACTCAAATTGTAAACTTTATTCCCCAAGAGATTATCGACACTTTTATAGTGGAAATGACTGCAACAGGAGGTGTGATGATTTTGGCAATTGGTTTAAATATACTTGGAATCACAAAAATAAGAGTGGCAAATCTTCTACCAGCCATCCTTGTAGTTGGTGTGACTGTTTACATTTTAAGTTTTTTTAGTTAAATGTACCTCAATGATTGAACTAGCTTGTAAATATATTATGTATAAAAAAAGACAACCCTTACATATACATGTAAGGAGTTGTCTTTTCTTGTTTCACTGGCTAGCTTCTCGAAGGCGATTGGTCTTCTCTTACACGTTACCAGAAAAAAAATGTGACTGAGATTCTTGCAAAAGGGTACGTTGGCGCTCTCTATTCAGTCTGTTGTCTGCAATAAGTAAACCTTTAGCAATTGTTTGCGCAATTTTAATTACTAGATGAAGGCGGGTGTTTTGAAGGACCATATATTCCATAAAACCACCAACATTGACAATTCCAGTAATGTGAATGTTTCCAACCAATGGAAGATTTTTATTTACTGCAGCTCCAGGTTTTACAGGTCCATCATTGATTGAAATTATGCCAACACTAGTGGTGCGTCCTAGACAAGCATCAATGCCAATAATAAAGGGGTTATCAAACTGATTATTAATTTTAATCATTTTTTCTTCTAAATTAACCGCATGAACGGGCTCCTCTAATGTTCCATATACGTGAAAACAAGTAAGTTTGGATTGTATTAGCTGAGTACCAATTAAAGGTCCTAGTGCATCACCAGTAGAACGATCAGTTCCAATGCAAACTAGTACTATGTCTCTGTTAGTTTCTTTTGGTAGAAATTGTAATAGATGGTTAACAAAGTCATAGCTAGCATTTTTCTCGTCGACATGGACCCGAAATGGTGATGGTTTTTTTCTGAAAAAATCACGTGTAATCATTCGACGACCTCCCAACTTAGTAGTAACAGTCTTTGTTCAAGATTAGGGTAATTAGAGCTCTGAAGATGAAGATCAAGGCGGTAAAACTTTTCAGCAGTTATGATTACCGGTATTTTTGAATTTTACTAACAGTATGGAATATTTTTTACCGTTCTATACATAGCCAAGAGTAAAGATTATGAAAGGATACCTGAAAATGATAAAAGCTGGACTGAAGTGGATGTTTTTAATTATAGGAACAATGATTGGTGCAGGTTATGCATCAGGCAGAGAACTATGGGAGTTTTTTGGTACTGAAAGTAGTTTAGCCATTGTCTTATTCACTATTTTATTTAGCATATGCGTTTTTGTAGTAATGAGTATAAGTTATCAACAAAAAACGTTTGATTATTTGGTCGTTCTAAAATTACTAATGGGAAAAAAATTAACTAGTTTATATGATTACATGATCATCTTGTATCTTTTTTCTACTACTGTGATTATGTTAGCCGGTGGAGGAGCCACATTAGAAGTTTTAAATTTTCCATACTGGATCGGAATTATTATTATTTCTTCATTATTAGTTTTTCTATTTTTTTGGGATACAAAAGGGATTACAGTAATGAATTCATTTATAATTCCAATATTAATAGTATTTTTAGTGGGGATATTATTTTCATTTCAACTACTAGAAGGTTTTTCAATTGAAGTAAATATCAACAAACAAAGTAATTGGCCAGCAGCATTTACTTTTACAGCCTTAAATATATTACCTCTTGTTGCAGTAATGGCAGGAGTTGGTCATGAAATATCATCCAAAGGTGAAATCTGGATAGCTAGTGTAGGAAGTGGGGTAATTTTAGGAGCAATTTCATTTTTATATAATGAATCATTAATTAAAGTGGCGCATGATATCATGTTTTACGAGATACCTTTATTTGCAATTTTAAAGCATTATCCATATTTCATGGTTCTTGTTATGTCTGGGTTATTATGGTTGGCCATCTATACAACAGCTGCCGCGGGTGTGTTTGGGTTAACAACAAGATTTCGAAAGTATGTTTCAGTTCCGTTGTGGGCACTTGCTTTCTTTCTGATATTAACCATGATTCCTTTAACGACGATCGGTTTCTCCACATTAATCGGAGTATTATATCCTATTTATGGTATTTTAAATTTATACATTTTAGCAGCAATTTTGTTATACCCACTTTTAAATAAGTCTTTTAATCCAACCTAACTGAGTGAATTTCATAATACCAATAAATATAGTGTCCTAATGGCGTGAAATTAGAATTATGAAATTCATTAAACTAAAAGTTATTTTCTTCTAAGAGAAGCGCAAGCGCCTTGGTCAGCCGCGACAAGCACTGGAGACCTATGACATGTAGCCCGCTCTTTGGCTACATGTCATAGGTTGAAGTGACCTCGAGCGGCTAGGCGCTGAAGCTAGACAGACACGAAAATTTTATACTTTCTTACCTTATAAAAAAAGCCAATGAAATTCATTCAAGCAGAAGTTAATATTAATATAGAATCGAATCACGTTGTATTGTATAATGACTAAAGAATTGTAAATAAATGAAAAGTGGTTTTTAATAAATGGGGGGGTACTGTGGTGGAAAATCAAAAACAATTTGGTTTAAATGATGTTGTTGAGATGAAAAAGCCTCATCCTTGTGGAGAAAACCATTGGAAAATTATTCGAGTGGGAATGGATATAAGAATTAAATGTCTTGGCTGTGATCATAGTGTGATGATTCCCAGAAAAGAGTTTGCCAGAAAATTAAAAAAAATCACAGAAAAGAACTCTGAGTAAATCAGCGTTGATTATAAAAAAAGTGAATTAATAGCAGCTTTTCTAAATATTATTAAAACAAGCTTAACAAAGCTTGTTTTTTACGTGTTAAATCACTATAATTGTGAAGTTGAGGACTAATGATGAATCAAACTTAAAAAATAAATAGAAATGAAGGAAGTGTCAGTTAAATGGCTTTAACAACTGGAATTGTTGGTTTACCTAACGTAGGAAAATCGACGTTATTTAATGCAATAACTCAAGCTGGTATTGAGTCTGCTAACTATCCATTTTGTACAATTGATCCAAACGTTGGAATAGTAGAAGTGCCAGATTATCGATTAACAAAATTAACAGAAATTGTCGTGCCGAAAAAAGTAGTGCCAACAGCGTTTGAATTTACTGATATCGCTGGGATTGTAGAAGGAGCAAGTAAAGGTGAAGGTTTAGGAAATAAATTTTTATCACACATTCGTCAAGTAGATGCGATTTCGCATGTAGTTCGTTGTTTTGAAGATGATAATGTTACTCATGTTTCTGGAAGCGTAGACCCAATCAGAGATATAGAAATCATTAATCTCGAATTGATTTTAGCTGACCTTGAATCTGTCGACAAGCGAGTTAGTCGTGTTGAGAAGTTATTGAAACAAAAGGATAAAGAAGCAATCGCTGAGTATGAAGCTTTACTTTTATTTAAAGAAGCTTTTGAGGATGAAAAGCCTGCTCGAACTGTTGAGTTATCAGATGAACAGAAAAAATTAGTCCAAGGTATGCATTTATTAACGATGAAACCGATATTATATGTGGCTAACGTTCTTGAAGATGGTCTTACCGATACTGATAATAATCCACTTGTACAAAAAGTGAAAGATTTTGCAGCAGCTGAGAATTCAGAGGTAATCGTTGTATGTGCAAAGATTGAAGAAGAAATTTCAGAGCTTGATGCAGAAGAAAAAGCAATGTTTCTAGAAGAACTCGGAATTAAAGAGAGTGGTCTGGACCAATTAATTCGTGCAGCTTATCACTTATTAGGTTTATCCACATATTTTACAGCAGGAGTACAAGAAGTTCGCGCATGGACTATTCGTGACGGAACAAAAGCACCCCAAGCAGCAGGAGTAATTCATACAGACTTCGAACGTGGCTTTATCCGTGCTGAAGTTGTTGCTTATGATGACCTTGTTGAAGCTGGTAGTCACGCGGCAGCAAAAGAAAAAGGGAAAGTGAGATTAGAAGGGAAAGAATACATTGTTAAAGACGGCGATGTCATTCACTTCCGCTTTAATGTCTAAAAGGTACCATTGACAAAAAAACCATTTAGGCTGAAGCTTAAATGGTTTTTTTGTGAGAGTTAAGATAATAAGTCCTTGTTTTGATTATCTTATTCTGTTATAATCTTTAAATGCGAGTAAATAACATATCTAATTGTTACTATTCGCCCCTTGCTCCTTACTTTTAAGGAGCCGTTAGACCAAAAGGAGGTGACGTACAAATGCGTAAATATGAAATCATGTACATTATTAGACCAACCATCGAGGAAGCTGCAAAGAAGGAGCTTATCGAACGTTTCAACACGATTTTAACTGACAATGGAGCTACTCTAGATAAGGTTACTGAAATGGGAAAGCGTCGTTTGGCATATGAAATTGACGACTTTCGCGAAGGTTTTTATGTGCTCTTAAACGTAACATCTGAACCAGCAGCTATCGCAGAATTCAATCGTTTAATGAAATTTAACGAAGATGTTATTCGTTTACTTATTACAAAAGACGAAGAATAAGAACTAGTCGATAAAATGGGGAGGGGTTCTGATGCTTAATCGTGTCGTTCTCGTTGGCCGCCTAACAAGAGATCCAGAGCTCAGGTATACGCCAAACGGAATTGCTGTTGCGAGTATTACACTTGCTGTAAGTAGACCATTTTCAAATCAACAAGGCAACCGAGAAACAGACTTTATTAATATAGTTGTTTGGCGCAAGCAAGCAGAAAATGTCGCCAATTACTTGCGTAAAGGAAGTTTAACTGGAGTTGACGGCCGTTTACAGTCTCGCAGTTATGAAAATAATGAAGGTAAAAAAGTTTTTATAACTGAAGTTGTTGCAGATAGTGTACAATTTCTTGAGTCGAAGGGTTCTAGTAGTGCTGGTAAGGGTACTGAAGATTTCGGTCCACCACCTAATAGTGGCGGGAACTCTAACCCAAACCAACAACAGAATCAGAATCAAAATCAGAATCAGAATCAAGGACGGAATAATCAATCTTTAGCTGATGATCCATTTGCTAGTGATGGCAAGCCTATAGACATCTCGGATGATGATCTTCCGTTTTAAAGAGTAAGTTTTCAACAAAAAATTAAGAGGGTTATAGCCCTTTGTGAATATAATTTTTCGGAAAGGAGGTTTTTTGAATGGCAATGGGAGGACGTCCTAGTAGTGGTGGTAGAGAAGGTGGCGGCGGTGGCCGTGGTGGTCGTGGCGCAAAGCGTCGTAAAGTATGTTACTTTACTGTAAACAAGATCACGAAAATCGACTATAAGAGTACTGACTTACTTAAGCGTTTCGTTTCAGAGCGTGGTAAAATTTTACCTCGTCGTGTAACTGGAACATCAGCTAAGTATCAACGTCAATTAACGACTGCAATTAAGCGTGCGCGTCAAATCGCTTTATTACCGTACGTTACGGCGGAATAAGTAATATCGAAAAGGGGGTAGGCTCATTGTCCACCTCCTTTTTATTTTGTTCTTAGAACCAATTTAATTATTTAAATAATTAAATTGGTTGTATTGAGCAGTTTCTATTTTGTTTCCGTTTGATAAATTTTTCAAAATAGAAAACTTCGTATATAATTACGAGATGGAAGTAAAATGTCTTTGTAGTGATTGATTGCTTCACAAAAGCGATCATCGGTAGAAAAGGGGAATTTTTATTGAAAAATACAAAAGTACTGACTGAAGGAGCAATTTTCGCAGCGATTTTTGCTGTAATTGCTTTTATGGCAGTTTTTTTACCGATAATAGGTTCATTTTTAATGTGGATATTACCAATACCGTTTATTGTTTATACAGTAAGAAATGGTTGGAAAGCTGGGTTGATACTTGGAGTAGTAGCAACTTTGGTGTCATTTATTATCGGTGGTTTGCTACTTATTCCTATGGCAATTCTATTTGGTAGTAGCGGCGTTGTAGTAGGTGAGTTATTCAGAAGGAAAAAATCAGCTTTTATTGTTCTATTAGGTGGAAGTTTAGCTTATATTACTAATTTAATACTATATTTTGTTCTTAGTATCGTCATTTTTGACTTAAATCCAATTAAAGTTATTCAAGAGTTAATGATGGAATCTATTAAAGCGGCGGAATCAATGCTTTCGACAATTGGACAAGATCCAGGTTCACAATTGGATCCGTATCTAGGATTTATTGACCAGCTTGTATATTTAGCGCCATCAATTATTATCTCAACCGGGATTTTCTATGCTCTACTCGTTCAACTTATTGCCTATGCAGTATTAAAAAGAATTGGTGAAAAGGTAAACGAATCTCGATTTAAGCCATTTAGAGATTGGGCTTTCCCTAAATCATTTTTATGGTATTACTTAGTAGCATCTATTTTTATTTTAATCGGTCTAGAAGAAGGAACGACTATTTATATAGTTATGTCGAACTTATTCCCGTTGTTAGAGATCGCCATGACCATTCAGGGCTTGGCTGTGATTTTCTATTACTGCCACGCTAAAAATTTTAACAAGTCAATTCCGATAGGGTTGATAATCGTAACCTTTTTTATACCGAATCTCCTTTATATCTATCGAATATTAGGTATAATTGACTTAGGATTTGAACTTAGAAAAAGAATTAAAAAAGCGGATTAATTAGGAGTTGAAATTATGCCAGAGTTCTTATTAAAACGGTGGCATGGATATCATGTGATTGCTTTGTTTGTTGTGGCAGCAATTTTTATTGGGATCTTAACGAAGTATCAGTGGGCATTTGGTCTCTTTGGTTTTTTATGTTTAGGATTCTTAATAATTTATACTGTGAAGGCAAAAAGCTCATTTGTAAAAGATTTAGAAAAATATATTTCTACGCTTTCTTATCGAGTCAATAAAGCTGGCGAAACAGCAGTTACAAAATTACCTATTGGAATACTTCTTTATAATGAAGATAAAAAAATACAATGGGTTAATCCTTGGGTGGAGTCATTAATTGAAGAAGATTGTCTTGGTAAACCTGTTGCTAAAATAGCAGATGAACTTGCCGAAGCTCTTAATGATAGTCAACAAAGTGAAATTTCAATTCAACTAGGAGAAAATGTCTATCAGGCTATCCTTGAACAAGAACAAAGACTTATTTATTTCTTTGATATTACCGAAGAGACTCATGTGAAAATGCTGTACGAAAAGGAACAAACTGTTATTGCTATAATTTATTTAGACAACTATGATGAAGTTACACAAGGAATGGAAGATCAAATCAAAGGTAATTTGATGGGTCATGTAACGTCCGCCCTAAACAAGTGGTCAAAGGAATACGGAGTTTTTCTAAGGAGAACATCGTCAGACCGTTTTATTGCGATATTTAGTCAAGAAGTGTTAGAACGGCTTGAAGAAACAAGATTCGACTTATTAGACGAAGTAAGAGAAGCAACACGCCGAGAAAAGACGCCGATTACTTTAAGTATAGGTCTAGGTAGTGGTCAAGGAACATTTCAAGAACTTGGTGTCTTAGCTCAATCTAGTTTAGATTTAGCGCTAGGGAGAGGCGGAGATCAGGTTGCCATTAAACAGAACAAGGGTAAAGTTCGTTTTTACGGCGGCAAGTCTAACGCTGTTGAAAAGCGAACGAGAGTAAGAGCTCGTGTTATTTCTCATGCAATTCGCGATTTTATTTTGGAAAGCGATCGCGTCATGATTATGGGACATAAAAATCCTGATATGGACGCAATTGGTTCGGCTATCGGAGTCCTTAAATTAGCTGAACTAAGTGGTAAAGAAGGCTACATCGTTTTAGATCCTAATAATATCAGTAAAGATGTTACTAAGCTTATGGAAGAAGTCAAAAAACACGATAGCCTTTGGACACATTTTATTGGTCCAGATGAGGCGTTAGAGGAAGTGACAGCTAACACGCTTTTAGTTGTTGTTGACACTCATAAACCATCTCTAGTTATCGAACCTAGACTTTTAAATAAAATCCATCGGGTTATTGTCCTTGACCATCACCGTCGTGGTGAGGAATTTATTGATGAGGCTGTACTCGTTTATATGGAGCCATATGCGTCATCAACGGCTGAGCTTGTCACTGAACTGCTAGAGTACCAACCTAAGCACTCAAAGCTCGATATGCTTGAAGCAACGGCTCTTTTAGCTGGAATTATTGTTGATACAAAAAGCTTTGCGATCCGAACGGGGTCAAGAACTTTTGATGCAGCATCTTTTTTACGATCCCAAGGAGCTGATACAAGTTTAGTACAAAAGTTGCTGCAACAAGATTTAGAAGAGTACATAAAGCGGTCTCGTTTAATTGAGTCTGCTCATATTTATCGAAATGGTGTTGCGATTGCCAGAGGGAATTCAGATGAGGTCTGTAATCAAGTCCTCATAGCTCAGGCCGCTGATACACTGCTTTCGATGAGTGGAGTGGTAGCTTCTTTTGTAATTTCTAATCGAAAAGATGGTAAAGTTAGTATTAGTGCTCGCTCATTAGGTGATGTTAATGTGCAATTAATAATGGAAATGCTTGATGGTGGTGGTCACTTATCTAATGCAGCAGCGCAACTAGAAGATATTAAGATAGATCAGGCAGAGAAATTATTAATGGAAAAAATTGATAATTATTTTAAAGGGGGAAAAGAACAATGAAAGTAATTTTTCTTCAAGAAGTAAAAGGTAAAGCTAAAAAAGGTGAGGTCAAAAATGTTTCTGAAGGCTATGCAAGAAACTACCTTTTACCAAACAAACTTGCAGCTGAAGCAAATTCAGGTAACTTAAAAACATTAGAAGTGAAAAAACAAGGCGAAGAAAAGCGCGTTGAAGAAAAGCTTAATGAAGCATTAGCCTATAAAGAAGGAATCGAAAAATTAACAGTCGAACTTAAAGCGAAATCTGGCGAGGGTGGCAAGCTTTTCGGGGCTATTACAAGTAAGCAAATTGCTGAAAAGTTAGCGAAAATGAAAAAGAAAGTAGATAAACGTAAAATTGAATTGGACGATCCGATTCGAGTACTAGGCATTACCAATGTTCCAATTAAACTGCACCCAGAAGTAATAGCGACGATCCGTGTTAATGTGATTGAAGGGTAGCTGTTAATTTTTAGCGAACAATTATTCATAGCAGATTCACAAAGTTTCTTCATAAATAAAGTAGGTGATTATTATGAGTGATTTATTCGCTGACCGGACTCCACCACAAAATATTGAAGCAGAACAAGCGGTGCTTGGAGCTATTTTTCTTGAACCAGAAGCGCTGGTAACAGCTTCCGAGCGACTAGCAGCAGACGATTTTTATCGAGCCTCACATCAACGGATCTATAGTGCGATGATCCTAATAGCTGAACGCGGTGAACCGGTTGATCTCGTTACGGTAACGGCTGAATTGCAAGATAAAAAGTGGCTAGAAGAAATTGGTGGCGTTTCTTATTTAAGTGATTTAGCAAATTCAGTTCCGACAGCAGCAAATGTAGATTACTATTCTCAATTTGTTGAAGAGAAATCGCTATTAAGGCGATTAATTAGAGTTGCTACAAACATAGCTTCTGAAGGGTACGCTGAAGAAGAAGATGTTGATACTATCTTAAATGAAGCTGAAAAAACAATTTTAGAAGTATCGCACAAAAAAAATACCAGTGCGTTTATATCGATTAAGGATGTTCTCGTTGAGGCTTATGACAATATTGAAAAGCTGCAAAATCAAACAGGGGATATTACGGGCATTGCAACAGGATTTTCTGAGCTAGATCGAATTACAGCAGGATTTCAGAAGAACGATTTAATTATTGTTGCTGCAAGACCATCTGTTGGTAAAACGGCTTTTGCATTAAATATCGCTCAAAATATTGCCACAAAAACAGATGAAAATGTAGCGATTTTTAGTTTAGAGATGGGTGCCTCTCAACTTGTCATGAGGATGATTTGTTCAGAGGGAAATATTGATGCACAAAGACTGCGTACAGGTTCCCTTCAAGAAGAAGATTGGTCAAAGCTGACGATGGCAATGGGTAGTTTGTCAAAAGCAGGTATTTATATTGATGATACACCTGGTATACGTGTTAATGAAATAAGGGCAAAATGCCGTCGATTGAAACAAGAAAAAGGCGTTGGAATGATTTTAATTGACTACATGCAGCTTTTGCGTGGTGATGGCCGTAGTGGTGAAAATCGTCAACAAGAAGTATCGGAGATTTCAAGGTCATTAAAATCTTTGGCAAGAGAACTAGAAGTTCCAGTCATTGCGCTCTCACAACTTTCGCGTGGTGTTGAGTCGAGGCAAGATAAGCGACCAATGA
The DNA here is from genome assembly GCA_031761875.1 of Bacillaceae bacterium IKA-2. Classification (GTDB taxonomy): domain Bacteria; phylum Bacillota; class Bacilli; order Bacillales; family Anaerobacillaceae; genus Anaerobacillus. The sequence goes on from CP134492.1 coordinate 271,151, forward strand.
TGTCTGATATTCGTGAATCAGGGAGTATTGAACAAGACGCGGATATAGTTGCCTTTCTTTATCGCGATGATTATTACGATAAAGAAAGTGAGAAAAAAGACATTATTGAAATCATTATTGCTAAGCAAAGAAACGGACCGATTGGTACGGTCGAGCTTGCGTTCGTAAAAGAGTATAATAAATTTGTTAATTTAGAACGTCGGTTTGATGATATGCCAGTAGGTGCCGGAGCGTAAAAGTAAAAATTTGGAAAGGTGGAAAGTTGGAAAATAAGAGAAAAAGTAGAAGGTTGGAAAGTTGGAAAGTTAGAAAATAAGTGCAAGGCAGAGAAAAAGCGAAACTATCGTTTTTAAAGCTTTTGATCTTCCTAACCACTAACGCCTAACCAACTAACCAAATAACCAACTGCCTTTAGAATCCTTTGACCTACCTTCCAACTTTCTACTTTCCAACTTTCAGCTTTTTTATTTTCCATCTATCGAGAGTTCGCGATCTCCTCTCGTTAAAAAAAACTAAGGAGTGTTTAATAGTGAAAAAGGCATTAGTGGTGTTCAGCGGGGGACAAGATTCAACAACCTGTTTGTTTTGGGCACTGAAAAATTTTGATAAAGTAGAAACAGTAACCTTTGACTATAATCAAAGGCATAGTGAAGAAATAGAAGTGGCAAAAAGGATTTCTGCTGAACTAAAAGTAGAAAATACGGTTATTGATCTGACTATTTTAGGTCAACTAACTTCTAATGCATTAACAAGAAGTGACATTGAAATAGAAGATAGTCATGAAGGAAGTTTACCAACAACATTTGTTGAGGGACGAAACCATCTTTTTCTATCTTTTGCAGCGATAATTGCAAAAACAAAAGGGATAAATAATATCATTACTGGTGTGTGTGAGACTGATTTTTCTGGATATCCAGATTGTCGTGATACGTTTGTAAAATCTCTAAATGTGACACTAAACTTAGCGATGGATCATAACTTTGTCATTCATACACCATTAATGTGGATTGATAAACAAGAAACTTGGGCTCTGGCTGCAGAGCTTGGAGCTTTTGAATATATCAGAGAAAAAACACTTACTTGTTATAACAATATTATTGGTGATGGTTGTGGCGAGTGCCCTGCTTGTAAACTTCGTAGTGAAGGATTGCGCAAGTTTCTAGTGAACAAAGAGGGGGTACAGAGTAATGTGTAAGAATGACGGATTATTTGGATTTCGGATTGTCGATAAGCTGCAGAAGCTTGGTGAAGATATCCAAAAAGAACAACTGAAGTATCACCATAAGCGAGTTTTGGTAAGTAAAGAGTTTACGTTTGATTCAGCCCACCATCTCCATGACTATGAAGGTAAGTGTAAAAACTTACACGGCCATACGTATAAAGCTATTTTTGGGATTAGTTCACTGACGGATGACATCGGTATTGCGATCGATTTTGGAGATATAAAAAAGATTTGGAAAGAGCAAATTGAAATTTATTTAGACCATCGCTACTTAAATGAATCGTTACCCCCGATGAATACAACAGCCGAAAATATGGTTGTTTGGATATATGAAAGAATGGCTGACTATTTAAAAGATGATTCTTTTGAAACACAGCAACCTAGAGTTGAGTTTGTTCGCCTTTATGAAACCCCGACAAGCTATGCTGAAGCTAGGAGAGAGTGGATGGAATGAAAATACCAGTTCTAGAGATTTTTGGTCCAACCATTCAAGGTGAAGGAGCAGTAATTGGTAAAAAAACGGTGTTTATAAGAACGGCAGGTTGCGATTATCAATGCTCGTGGTGTGATTCTGCCTATACTTGGGATGGTTCAGGAAAAGCTGACATTCAAATGTTATCGTGTGCAGAAATTATGGCAGAACTAGAGAAAATCGGCTATAAAAATTTTAAACACGTGACGATTTCAGGTGGGAATCCAGCACTTATAAAGCAAATTGCTGAGCTCATCGTGGCTCTACACAAACTTAATATTAAAGTCGGTCTTGAAACACAAGGAAGTGTCTGGCAAGACTGGATGCTTGAAGTTGATGATTTAACAATCTCTCCTAAGCCGCCTAGTAGTGGAATGAAAACAGATGTAACATGCTTACAGGACATTATCGAGCGCCTTGCTAAAAGAGTGAACAAAGATCACGTTAGTTTAAAAGTTGTCATTTTTAATGAAAATGATTTGAGTTATGCAAAAGCGATTCATCAAAGATTTCCTGATGTGCCGTTTTTTTTACAAGTAGGTAATTCAGATTTAGAAGTTGAAAAGGCTGAGGACTTAGCGTTTGTGTTGTTACAAAAATTAGCATGGTTAGTCGATAAAGTAGTAACTGATCGCGAACTCAACGAGGTAAGAGTGCTACCCCAACTACACGCCCTGCTTTGGGGCAATAAAAGAGAGGTTTGAAAATGAGAGAAGACAGTGAGCTAGAAGGAGTATCACTATTAGGTAATCAAAACGTCGACTATAAATTTAAATACGATAAAATAATTTTAGAAACTTTTGAAAATAAGCATGTAGACAATGATTATTGGGTGAAATTCAATTGTCCAGAGTTTACTACACTTTGTCCGAAAACTGGACAACCTGATTTTGCAACGATTTATATTTCCTATATTCCTAGTGAAAAGATGGTCGAAAGTAAATCTTTAAAACTATATCTTTTTGGTTTTCGGAATCAAGGAGATTTCCATGAAGACTGTATTAACATGATTATGAAGGATCTAATTGAATTAATGGACCCAAAATATATTGAAGTAAGGGGTAAATTTACTCCAAGAGGTGGTATTTCAATTGACCCCTATGCAAATTATGGAAAAGAAGCAACGATGTTTGCAGAAATGGCAAAACAACGCTTATTTAATCACGATATGTATCCAGAAAAAATTGATAATCGCTAGGCAAAGATGATGATTCAATCGAGTCATCATCTTTTGTGTCGAGATACATTGATATTTTACGAACAAATAGATAAAATACAATAAAATTGTTCGGATTAAATTGACTTTAGTGCAGTGAATTGATACACTAACTATGGTTTTACATGAATAAGCTAGAATTAGTTAAAAATACATAAGTAAGATATTTTCGGAGGTGGACATACATGGCATCAGTTGTTGTTGTTGGAACTCAATGGGGCGATGAAGGCAAAGGAAAGATTACCGACTATTTGTCTGAAAAAGCAGAGGTTGTAGCTAGATATCAAGGTGGAAACAATGCAGGTCATACAATTGTTTTTGGTGGTAAAAAGTACAAGCTACATTTAATCCCTTCAGGAATTTTTTATAAGGATAAGGTTTGTGTTATCGGTAATGGCATGGTTATTGATCCAAAAGCTTTAGTTCAAGAATTGAAATATTTACATGATGAAGGTGTAGATACAAGTAATTTAAAAATTAGCAACCGTGCTCATGTTATCCTTCCTTATCATATTAAATTAGATATTGCTGAAGAAGAGAGCAAAGGCGCTAATAAAATCGGCACAACCAAAAAAGGAATTGGTCCTGCATACATGGACAAAGCAGCCCGTGTAGGGATTAGAATCGCTGATTTACTTGATCGTGAAGAATTTGAAATTCAATTAGAGCGCAACCTTAAAGAAAAAAATCGTATGTTCGAGAAGTTTTATGAGATTGAAGGATTTACGAAAGAAGAAATTTTAGATGAGTATTTCCAATATGGTCAAGAAATTGCTCATTACGTTGTCGATACTTCAGTTGTTTTAAATGATGCTCTAGATGAAGGCAAAAGAGTTCTTTTTGAAGGTGCACAAGGCGTAATGTTAGATATAGACCAAGGAACTTATCCGTTTGTAACATCTTCAAATCCAATAGCTGGTGGAGTAACAATCGGTTCAGGTGTAGGTCCTTCAAAAATCAATCATGTAGTAGGTGTTTCGAAAGCTTATACAACCCGTGTAGGTGATGGTCCGTTCCCAACCGAATTAATTAATGAAATTGGTGATCGGATTCGTGAAGTTGGAAATGAGTATGGTACGACAACAGGACGCCCGCGTCGTATTGGTTGGTTCGATAGTGTCGTTTTACGTCATGCAAGAAGAGTAAGTGGTATTACTGACTTGTCAGTAAACTCAATTGACGTATTGACAGGCATTGAAACGTTAAAGATTTGTGTTTCGTATAAATACCGTGGTGAGTTAATGAAGGAGTTTCCAGCCAGTCTTAAGATTTTAGCTGAATGTGAGCCAGTGTATGAGGAGTTACCAGGTTGGAAAGAAGATATTACAGGGGTTAAATCTCTTGACGAGCTTCCTGAAAATGCTCGTCACTATCTAGAACGTGTCTCTCAACTTAGCGGTATTCCGTTAACAATCTTCTCAGTTGGTCCAGATCGTAATCAAACCAATCTTGTAAGAGGAGTTTTTGCTTAAGGTCTCGTAAAGAAAATAGCTGATCAATTATTTTATTGGAGAAGCCTAACTATATGTTTGGGGATAATCCAAAACATGGATTATCCCTTTTTAATGTAATTTTATAAGGAGTTTAAAAATAAAAATTCAAGTATTTTAGTTATTTTTAAAAAAACACTTGTTTTGATCTTTTAAAGATGGTATTATTAATTTTGTCGTCAAGAGACGAGCCATTAGCTCAGTTGGTAGAGCATCTGACTTTTAATCAGAGGGTCGAAGGTTCGAATCCTTCATGGCTCACCAAATTTTTTTGCGAATGCAAAATAAATTACCTTAATTTGCGAAAGCAAAATAACTTTCCTTAAGTTTGCGAAAGCAAAATAACTTTCCAGAGTTTTATGCGCATGCAAAATAATTTTCCTTTTATGAGGCCCGTTGGTCAAGCGGTTAAGACACCGCCCTTTCACGGCGGTTACACGGGTTCGAATCCCGTACGGGTCACCAATAAAGTTTTTTCACGCTAGTGAAAATAACTTTCATTTAACTATTACTATTTAAATTATCGCGGGGTGGAGCAGTCTGGTAGCTCGTTGGGCTCATAACCCAAAGGTCGCAGGTTCAAATCCTGCCCCCGCAACCAAATTTTAAACTTCTTAATTGTGGACCCGTGGTGTAGCGGTTAACATGCCTGCCTGTCACGCAGGAGATCGCCGGTTCGATCCCGGTCGGGTCCGCCATTTTTTTATGAAACTTTATAATGGCTCGGTAGCTCAGTCGGTAGAGCAGAGGACTGAAAATCCTCGTGTCGGCGGTTCGATTCCGTCCCGAGCCACCAAAGTTTTTTTGCGAAACGAAGTGGAGAAAAAATAACTTTCCGAATAATCCTGTGAAACAAAGTAGAGCAAAACTAATTTTCCAAAACATTTGCCGGCCTAGCTCAATTGGTAGAGCAACTGACTTGTAATCAGTAGGTTGGGGGTTCAAGTCCTCTGGCCGGCACTCATAAAAAGTCTATCATTAAATTGATAGACTTTTATTTTTGCTCTTTATGGTATATGAGTCAACTTTGTAACATCCTGTTTTATATGGAATATTTTTCCTTGAATTATACAATTATGTTACGGTTTGTAGGTTTTAAAGTATCTATTTAAATATTATGATAAGATACACTAGGTTATACTACTTTACTTAGCTAAAATAAAAATAAAAATAAAAATAAAAATAAAATAGTTTTAGAAACAATTTCTAGGGGGAGAACTATGATAGATTTTAATAATCGGTTAGAACAGCTCGAAAAAAAAATTAAAAGCTATACAAAAAAAAGCCATCAATCGGTTAAAAAATTTGTAAGTAAATATAAAAGAACCATGGGGACAAGCTTATTGGCAGCGACATTGTTAACAACAGTTATACATACTGATAGTGTAAAGGCTGAAGGTACTCCTAAACATAACTTAGAAACTCTATATCACGTCTATGTTGATGGTGCTCGAATTGGTACTATTGATGATGAAAACTCAATTGAAAGAATTATAGATGAGGCTATTAGGGAATACCAGGAAACTTATGAAGATCTTAATTTTATTCTTGGATCAGATGTAACGGTAGTACCGGAATTTGTTTTTAAATTAAAGGCTAATACAACTTCAACGCTAAGAGAACTTGAAAAAAGATTAGATATAAAAGCTGAGGCGGTCGCTTTAATTGTTGATGGAAAAGAAGTGGCTTATGTTAGAAGCGAAGAGGATTACGAGGAAGTTAGTAAAAAGTTAAAACTTCAATATGTCTCAGAGGATGAGTTAGCAAAAGTTATGGATGCAAAAGAAGAGGATACTTCCTTGGATGGACCATCTGTTGATGAAACAATGGTTTTAGATGTGAGACTTTCAAAAGAAATAGAAACTATGGAAATGGCAGTAGATCCTAAAAAAGTTTTATCTGTTAAGGAAGCGGTCAAACAATTAAATCTTGGGACGTTAGAGGATGATGTCTATCTTGTAGAACCTGGTGATGTATTAAGTACAATTGCGGTAGCACACGAGTTATCGAAAGAAGAACTTATCGCGCTTAATGCTAATATAACTGAAAACACATTATTACAAATTGGTGCAGAATTAAATGTCACTGTATATGAACCGATTGTAAAGGTAATTGTCGAGGAAGCAAAGAAAGTCCAGGAAGAAATTAAATTCCAAATAGAAACAAAAGATGATGCCAATATGTGGCGAGGCGATACAAAAGTTCAGCAAGAAGGACAAAATGGTGAGAGAGTTATTAGCTATAGTATTACCCGGGAAAATGGTCGAATAATCGAAGAAGATATTGTTAGTGAAAAAATAATCAAGGAACCTGTAGATCATCTTGTTTTGAGAGGAATAAAGGTATCTACATCAAGAGGAACTGGGAAATTATCTTGGCCGGCGGTAGGTGGATACATTTCAAGTTACCAAGGAACACGCTGGGGAAGCTACCATAAAGGAATTGATATTGCAAGACCAACGAATCGTAACATTCTAGCAGCAGACAATGGCACAATTATTTTTGCGGGCTGGGATGGTGGTTATGGCAACAAAATAATTATCAATCATAACAATGGTATGAGAACATTGTATGCACATTTAGCGTCTATTGATGTAAATGTAGGACAAACAGTTGCAAAAGGTCGAAAAATTGGTGTTATGGGTACAACCGGAAATTCGACAGGAATTCATCTGCATTTTGAAGTATATCAAAATAACCAATTAAAAGATCCAATGAATTATTTAAATAGATGAGTGAGTTTCACAAAGATAAATAGTAGAAATTATTACGGGCCTAGCACGTTTACCTAAGGTACCAGTGAATGAATCCTAAAAAATATAGGTTTTATTCACTGGTTACCTTATAAGCGACGCTAGCCCTTTTTATTTAGAGTATCCAAATTGTAGTCGATAAGAATATTCTTGTAGTATGATAAACTATAGAAGATATTAAAAAAATAGATAATTATCATTGTTACTATTAAATAAAGTAGACGATCTCTAATCGGGAGTTGATTGATATGGAAAAAAGAATCTTAGTAGTTGATGATGAACAACCAATAGCGGATATCTTGAAGTTCAATCTAGAAAAAGAAGGATATAAAGTTGAATGCGCTTATGATGGTGAGGAAGCTCTAAAAAAAGTTAGTGAATTTGATCCTGATTTACTTTTATTAGATATTATGCTTCCCCTTAAAGATGGTATGGAAGTTTGTCGGGAAATAAGAAAGAAGTATGACATGCCAATTATTATGCTTACGGCAAAAGATTCTGAAATTGATAAAGTTCTAGGTTTAGAACTTGGTGCTGATGATTATGTAACAAAGCCGTTTAGTACGAGAGAGCTATTAGCTAGAGTCAAGGCTAATTTACGACGCCACCAACAAAAAAAAGAAGAATTATTTCCAGAAAAAAAAGAGTTATTTATTGGTTCATTAATTGTCCAACCAGATGCCTATTTAGTTACAAAACGCGGTGTAGCAATCGAATTAACACATCGAGAATTTGAATTGATTTACTATTTAGCCAAACACATAGGACAAGTGATGACACGAGAGCATTTGCTACAAGCTGTCTGGGGATACGACTACTTTGGCGATGTAAGGACGGTCGACGTAACTGTAAGGAGATTAAGAGAAAAGGTAGAAGATAACCCTAGTAGTCCTAATTGGATTGTCACAAGACGAGGAGTAGGCTATTACTTAAAGAATTATGAGGAGATTTAATTATTATGCATAAAGTCGGTTTTTTAAAATCGATCCACGTAAAAATTGTCATTATTTATGTTTTACTAATTTTAATAGCGATGCAAGTAATAGGGGTTTACTTTACGAAGCAGCTTGAGGACCAGTTCGTCGATAATTTCTTTGAAATGGTTGATGAGAGGGCAAATTTACTTGCTTATAACGTAGAACAAGAAATGAAAAAAACACGTGACGATACAACGCCAACATTGAGATCAGATATTAATTTTCTTTTACGTGAGTTTTTTACAATTGACAATGCTGAAGCTCAAGTAATTGATAAAAATAAAGTAGTGATTAGCGTTTCTAGTTTCCAGAAACAGCACGTTATTGGACAAAGGTCAACGGAAGTTCGCGTAAAAAGAGCTTTACTGGGAACCGAAGATGAAGATATCCTGCGTGATCAAAATACAGGTCATCGTATGAGAGTGTTAGCGGTTCCGGTTAAATCCGATAATGAAACGATAGGGGCTATTTATATTGAAGCTTCTATGGAAGAAATTTATGATCAAATGGAGGAAATCAATCAAATTTTAATGACGGCGACAATTATAGCTTTATTATTTACCGCCACATTAGGAATACTTTTGGCACGAACGATTACTAGACCAATTTTGGATATGCGAGAGCAAGCACAAGTTTTAGGTAAAGGCGATTTTTCTAGGAAGGTCCATGTTTATGGAAAGGACGAAATTGGTCAATTAGCGATTACGTTTAACGAGTTAACAAAGAAGATGAAGGAAGCAAAAGAAACTACGGAAGCGGAGAAACGTAAACTCAATTCGGTACTTTCTCATATGACAGATGGTGTCATTGCCACTGATAAAAACGGCAAAATAATTATCATGAATAAGCAGGCAGAAATCATTTTAAATGTTTTACAAGAAGAGGTTCTTGGATTATTAATTGTCGAGTTACTTCGCTTACCTAGTGATATGACAATCGAAAGTTTGTATAAACAAAAAAATTCACTTTATTTAGATTTTAGTGACGAGAATAAACCGTTTTTGTTAGAAGCTAAATTTTCTGTTATTCAAAAAGAAGCAGGTGATAATAACGGGCTAATTACTGTTCTGCATGATGTTACTGAGCAGGAAAAAATTGAGCAGGAACGCCGTGAATTTGTTGCTAATGTTTCCCATGAATTACGGACTCCGCTCACGTCAATGAGAAGTTACCTTGAAGCTCTTCAAGAGGGCGCTCTAAATGATCCGGATATTGGGCCGAAATTTTTAAATGTAGCTCAAACAGAAACAGAGCGGATGATCCGGTTAGTGAATGATTTACTTCAATTATCAAAAATGGATAGTAAAGATTATCGTATTAATTTAGAAACAATTGACGTCACTAAGGTATTAAATAGTGTTATTGATCGATATGAACTAGTTTCCAATAGTGAAAAAATTTATTTCCGGCGAAATATTATAAATCAAACAACATTTGCGACAGTAGACCGGGATAAGATTATTCAGGTTTTCGATAATATTTTATCTAATGCTGTAAAGTATTCGCCAGAGGGTGGAAAAATTTCTGTTACTGTTGAGGAAAAAGAAAAGCATTTGAAAATAACCGTTAGTGATGAAGGGGTCGGTATTCCACAGGAAAGTCTTTCACAAGTATTCGAGCGTTTTTATCGTGTTGATAAAGCCAGGTCTAGACGTTTAGGTGGTACGGGACTTGGCCTTGCAATTGCAAAACAAATTATTATCGCACACGGCGGTTCAATTGAGCTTGTTAGTGAATGGACTGTTGGAACAACAATTACGTTAACATTACCTTATTCAGCAGTGGAGGTGGTGGATTTCAATGATTGAGAATTTAAAAACTATGGTTCTTTGGTTATTAATTTTATTAAGTGTTTTTTTAACGTATCAAATTTGGACGTTCCAACCTGAATATGCGATTTTGAAAAGTGCCGAGTATATTGATAACCTCCAAATTGGTGAGGAAAAAAGCTTACAAGAAGTTATTAAGCCGAAGCATATTGTTTTTCATCATCAAGAAAGCTCTTTCTCACCTAGTAACCAACTAGAGATCAATGACACTTTGTATGAAGAATTATTTCAAGGTTTAACGTTTGAGAATTTTTCTCCACTAAGCAATCTAGAACTGAGGGATAATCGTCAGTCCAACACTGAGCTAGAATTTATATTTCCTGATAGTATTCCAGCAGAAGTTATCATAGAGCTCTTTCAAATTAATAGTAGTGAGCAATTTTTATTGCAAGGTATAGACCAGGTAGTTTTTTCAACAATTGAAATCGGCGAGGAAGAACAAGTTAGAGTCAGGTTCGTCTCACTCAAAGAAAAACTTACAAGTGAAGCTGTCACTAATTTATCAGTTAGTAGATTTGAAGAAGCGGTTATGGATTCTATATCAGAATTGTCTTATCCAGTTTTTTCTTATGTATTGATTAATTATGGAAATGGTTATATGAAAAAAGTCTATTTACCTGATGATACTCTAGAAATGGATAGTGCTATCTATTTATCTAAACCAATAGCACCAGAACATTTTAAACAGTCGTTGTTTAGCGATCCTAGTTTTGTAAAGAATTATTTGCAATCTAATGGAGAAGAGTCATTTACGGATGGAAATAGAATGGTTAACGTTTTAAATAGTGGAAATGTACTAAGATATATCAATCCTGGTTATGGAGATACAGCCGATCGAAGTAGCAAATCGTCATTAAATAGTTCTCTTGATTTTTTAAATGGTCACGGGGGACTAACGAATCCATTCTATTTTGATTCAGTAAAATCAGTTGCGACCAGCGAAGAAATTACTTTTCGTCTCGCCGTTGGAGGGCATCCTGTATACGAATCAAACTTCTATGACGTTAATAATCTATTTGAAATCACATTAACCCGAGTTGGGGGTAATCAATTTGAACAATATATCCGACCTTTATTTTATATTGAAGCAGATCCGATAAATAGTGTAATAACAACAAAATTGCCATCTGGCCATGAACTCATTGATTTGTTAAAAAATCAAGTTGGCTTTGATCGATATCTATTAACAGATATAAATAATGGCTTTAAGATGAATAAACGCCAATCAATTATTACATTTGAGCCAAGCTGGTTTATCCAGTACAACGGCAAATGGGAAAGTATCAGTGTTGCAGAAACCGATGATAGCGAGGTGATATTCGGTGGACTGGAGTAGAGCAAAAACAACTTTTATTTTGACATTTTTGCTATTAAATATTTTTCTTGGCTATCAATTGAATGAAAAAAGAGAGGCTAGTAAGATAAGTTTAATACTAGAGGCAACATTACAAGAACGGCTTTCAGAAATGAATATTACGATTGTTGCTGATCTTCATGAAGAAGAGCTTTCATGGACATATATTAGTGGTTCTCCTGATATTTCTATCGATACTTTGATTGCTGAAAAAATGGTGACACAGCAAATAGAAGCAGTAAATGATGAAACAGTAGTCGTCATTTTGAAAAATCCCTACTCTTTAAACCAAGTCGATCGTAGCATCAAATCTCAAGCAGAGATGTTTGTTTTAGAAAATATTATTTATGGTGATGAATTTCGTTTTAGTCATTATGATGAAAGCTTAAAGCAAATATATTTTTACCAAACGTTCGAAGGAAAAAAAGTTGATAATTATGAAAGTGGTCACTTGCCATTGCTGCTTCAGTTAGATAAAGATTTAAAAATCATTCACTATGAGCAAGATTATTTAGTGTTCCAACCGCTCCAACCACCGGGAAGAGAACAACAAATTTTCGCAAGTACAAAAGCGATTGAAAAATTGTTTAATGAGCAGTTAATTCCATCTGATAGCGAAATAAATAAAGTAGAATTAAGTTACTTTAGTTTTTTTAAACCGCATGGTGAAGTTCAAGTGTTTGCGCCAATGTGGAATATTAAAGTTAATGATCAAATGTACTATGTAAATGCCATCGACGGTGCTATTCAAAATATACAATAATGGAGAGAGCTTACATGAGTTTATGTTTCAGTGTTTTAGCCAGCGGGAGTACAGGAAATGCCATATATATTGCTACTGAAAAACAACGAATTTTGGTAGATGCCGGTTTAAGTGGAAAGGCAATGGACTCGCTTTTTAAAAAAATTGACTGTTGTCCGAGTAAATTAGATGCTATTCTCGTTACCCATGAGCATATTGATCATATCAAGGGTGTCGGAATACTAGCAAGAAAATATAATATTCCTGTTTACGCAAATGAAAAAACATGGCAGGCAATGGAACCGGCTTTAGGAAAGATTTCACTAGAGCAAAAATGTATTTTTAAAATGGAAGAAACGAAAATGTTTGGCGATATTGATATTGAATCTTTTGGTGTTTCACATGATGCAGCAGAGCCAATGTTTTACGTGTTTCATCATGAAGGAAAAAAACTTTCGTTAATTACTGATACAGGCTATGTTAGTGAGAGAATGAAAGGAACAATAAAAGATTCTGATGTATTTATTTTTGAGTCAAACCATGATATGAACATGCTTAGAATGTGCCATTATCCATGGAGTGTTAAGCGTCGTATTTTAGGTGATGTTGGCCACGTATCAAATGAAGATGCTGCACTTGCTTTAGCTGACGTTATTGGTAAAAAGTCTACCCGTATTTACTTAGCACACTTAAGTAAAGATAACAATATGAAAGACCTTGCTTACTTAACTGTCCAGCAAACCTTAGCTGAGCAGGGTTTTGAGCTAGGAGAGAATTTAAAGTTATTAGGTACAGATCCCCTAAAACCCACGGAGTTTGTAGCGGTTTAGAATATTGTCTGATCGGGAATATCTTTTAAGGGAAAAATAAAATTAATAGACAGATTTATCTTAAAAGGGGGGGAATTAAAATGGGATATTACGATGAACACTATTCAACAGGAACAAGACGAGCGAAAAACAGCGCCAAGGAGATTGGCATTACAGCTTTTATTAGTTCTCTATTTGGGGCTTTTATCGTACTAGTTTCGGTTCCATTGTTAGCCAACTACGGATTACTGCCATATGAAGTCGTATCGAAAGAACAAAATATTGAAACAGCTACTACTGAAGGCACAGACAATTTAGCACAGACAGATAATTCATTAAATATCACAGTGAATTCAGAAATTATTGATGCTGTCGAACGTGTATCAGAGTCGGTTGTTGGTGTAATTAATTTAGGGCAAGCGAGTGCTTGGTCTGCAAGTGGGGGTGAAGGAACTGGCTCTGGCGTTGTCTATAAAATAACAAACGACCATGCCTATATTGTAACAAATCATCATGTTATTGATGGAGCTCAAGAAATTGAAGTTAGTTTAAGTGATGGATCAAGAGTTTCAGCTGAATTATTAGGGTTTGACGTCATTACTGATTTAGCTGTTCTACAAATACCTCCTATAGGCGTCAATACTGTTGCTGAATTTGGTAACTCGGAGTTACTTAGAGTAGGCGAACCAGCAATTGCAATTGGTAATCCATTAGGTTTACAATTTTCAAGAACAGTAACCCAAGGTATAATTAGTGCAACAGAAAGAAGTGTACCGGTTGATTTAAATAAAGATGGCCGTGTAGATTGGGAAGCAGAGGTTTTACAAACTGATGCAGCCATTAATCCAGGTAACAGTGGTGGTGCGCTTATTAATATTCAAGGTCAAGTAATTGGAATTAATTCTATGAAAATTGCAGGTTCCGTTGAAGGAATTGGTTTTTCAATACCGAGCGCTATCGCGGTACCTGTTATCAATGATATAGAAACATATGGTGAAGTTCAGCGTCCGCAAATGGGTATTGTCATTCGCTCTCTTTCTGAGATACCAAGCAATCATTGGGACGAAACTTTTAATTTACCAGGTGAGGTCAAGACAGGTGTTGTTCTAGAGGGTGTCGAACCACTGAGTCCCGCCGATGAAGCGGGTTTAGAGCAGTATGATGTTATCATCGAGTTAGATGGTCAAGCAATTCAAGATACTCATGATTTAAGAAAACATTTATACACGAAAAAGAAAATTGGTGACGATTTAGAAGTGACGTTTTATCGCGATGGACAGAGACAAACGACAACGTTAACGCTAGTTAAGCAAGCGTTATAAAATAGGTAGAGAAAAGTCTGTTCACATGTTAATATGGGGGCAGACTTTTTTTGAAAGATTTTATAATATGCCGATGTCGTGGATAAAGTTGTTGAAAACAGATACAATGGCTAGAAATACTTAGGATAAATTCAAATTAAATTCGTTAAGGGTAATAACCTTGACTGAGCATAACTTTATTAGTCTTGCGTTAAGGAGGTTGAAATCAATGTATTATTGCTGTGAAGAGCATGTTGAGTTAGCGATCGATATGATTGTGGATGAAGAAGAAAAGGCACCGATAATGGAAAAATTGAATGCCGGAAAAGAGTTATCCACATTGTGTACATTTTGCACAGAGACAGCCATTTATAAACTCAGCGCATAAGTTAACAAGTTGTCTGTGGATATGTGGACAACTTTTGTGGATAACATTTGAGGGTGGTGAAAAATAACGTGAATATCTCGATTGTTACTGTTGGAAAACTTAAAGAAAAATATTTAATGAATGGAATTAATGAATACATAAAAAGATTAACTTCGTATGCCAAAGTAGAGATAATCGAATTGCCAGACGAAAAAGCTCCTGAAAATTTGAGTGAGGCCCAAATGCAGCAAGTAAAGGATAAGGAAGGTGAACGTATTTTAGCAAAGGTCGACGAGGACGCTTACGTCGTCGTCCTCGCAATCGAAGGCGAGTTGTGGAGTTCAGAGAAGCTAGCAAAGGAACTAGACAAGCTGGGCACGTATGGACGCAGCAAAGTGGCTTTTGTTATTGGAGGCTCGCTTGGTTTGAGTGCCGCCGTGATGCAGCGAGGTGATGCCGCCCTTTCGTTTTCGAGAATGACGTTCCCGCACCAGCTGATGCGCTTGATTTTAGTTGAGCAAGTCTACAGGGCGTTCAGGATCAATAGGGGTGAACCGTATCATAAGTGAGGGTAAAATAGAAAGGGACTTTAACATGTCCCTCATTTCTTTATCCGTTGAATTTTGTCTATTTAAGGGTGATAAATCAACATTTTTGTAAGGGGCATAACTTCCCATTTTCATGATCAGATCCTTGGACTTTTTTTTTACCCCTTGGGGTGTGAAGTCAAAGAAAAGATTTATCTTCGTAACTTGGCGGCCTTCTTTTCTTACAGGTGCCGAAGGCGTAATTTCGATATCCTTAATAATCATGCGAAGGAGTTCTTTCTTTTCTTGGCCGTCCGTTTGTTCTAGTATGTCGTCGATATTTTTAACAAGGTAGTGTAAGGCCATTAAGTCAATTGGTTTGGTGCTCGTGTTCGACAATTTTTCCTCTATTTCTTCAAGCTGCTGCTGAAAGATAAGTTTATCTTGCTGTTGTTGTTTTAATTTTACTGCAAAGAGTGGCATTAAATCAGGGTCATCCATTAATTTTTCTGTAATGTTTTCAATGTATCTATCCTTTTGTTGGATAGTAGCTTCCATTCTCCTTTTTTCCTCCATTAAGGGACCTCTTGCATGTTGTCTCTCATGGTTTAACTTTTGAACGAGACTTTGAATGAACTGAGAATTTGTCACAATTTGTTTGATTTCCTCCAGAACTTGTTTTTCAGCAATATCAGCGTTAATGCTGTTCGATGAACAAATAGTAGCACCTTTATTATGAAATGCACCGCACTTGTAGTAGCGATACGATTTGTTTGCTCCCTTAGCTTTACCTGAAACCATCCCAGCACCACACTGGGGACAACGGATAAGTTTTGTAAGGAAATAAGGCGTAGCTGATTGAATTGGTTTATATGATCGAGAGGAACGTTTTTCCTGTACACTTCCCCAAAGTTCTATTGAAATAATTGCTTCATGTTTTCCATCAACTAAGATAGGGCTGTCATTTTTTCCAGAACGTCTTTTTTCAGCCCAATTTTCGTATTGATTAAAGCGGATTTTTCCGATATATAGAGGATTATCAAGTATCCCCTTTACTGTTGCAATTGAAAATTCACGTCCACGTTTTGTCTTGTACCCTTTACGATTAAGAATACCGACAATCTTTTTGTAGCCATATCCTTGATCGGAGTATTCAAAGATTGTTTTAATAATCCTCGCTTCTTCTTCATTTGCTACAAGGTTTTTCTCTTTCAGGTCATAACCATAGCAAAGGCCACCATTCCATTTTCCTTCTTTTGCTCGTTGTGTCATACCCATTTTTACACGACTTACGATTAGCTCTCTTTCCATTTCAGAGTATGAACTTAGAATAGTGTAAATCAATTTACCATGAGGAGTAGTTGTGTCGATACTTTCTGACAAGCTGATTAGTTGAACCTTGTGGCTATCTAATATTTCAATAATTTCCAAGGAGTCTTTCGTCTTTCTTGATAAACGATCTAACTTGTATATAAGAACTACAGCAAATTTATTTTGTTTAGCATCATTAATTAGACGGGACATTTGAGGACGGCCTTCTATACTTTTACCACTTTTACCTTCATCCACATAGCTATCAATGATGCTGAAACTATGTTTTTTTGCATACTCAATTAGTAAGTTTTTTTGTGCTTTAATGCTATAACCTTCGAGTGCTTGTTCACTTGTACTAACACGTGCATAAATAACTGCATTAAGCATTTTCATATTAATCCCCCTTAACTTTTAAGACTGGAACGATTTTTTCTTCTTTTTTAATTTTACCTATATCCAATTGATCCATCGCTTTTTTTGCAATCAAAATGAAAGCATTCAGAAAGTCTTCTTGATTTTTAGAATAGAGAGTTGGACTGCCTTTTACCTTTTCACCCTCACTTATGTTATGTGATTTATTTTGAGGCAAGAGAGTCTCTCCCTTCATTAGTTAATTTTTCTAAAGCAGCCTGCTTAATTTTCCAGTTTTTTCTTCGCTTTTTCACCTTTGAGATAAGTGCAGCAAACTCATCTACAAACTCTTCATGTTCTAAGGGCGATAAAACAATTGTCTCCTCAATATCTATAAAGGTAATCCCCTCATGTGTTTTTAATGATAAAGATAGATCTGCCACATATTGAGTATCAAGAAGGTTAAATGTCTTTTGAGTCATATCTTCCTTTTTGTTAAAATTCATATCACAAATAGTGAAAGGTGAACCACCATTCTGGTAATAAGAGTCCGTAAATACGGCAATAGAAACACCTAATTGAACAGCAATCTTTTCCATTAAATCGACTCTAGGTTGTGTATCTACCTCAATACGAGAGATTGTTGAATGAGCAACTGAAGTTTTCTCAGCTAGACGATAAACGGAAAATTGTGGGTAGTTATACTCGTTTGCTTTTTCCCTTATCCACTGCATCCGTCCACCTAAACTTTTCTGTTTCAAGATTTTTAAATCGCTTTTTTCAACCCTATACATATTTAGTTGATCCATTATTATCACTCCTTTTTAGTAAATATAGGTTACCATACTATCAGCTTAAAAGCTACTATAAAGATTTTATTAGCTATTTAGCTTGATCGATGGTACTATCTACTTATCAACAGTCAGTAATTTTAATAATAATAGGTGAAAGTGTCTCATTTTGAAACAGAGGAGGGTAATATTGATTGGTATAGATACAATAGAGATCAGAACAAACGGACCTTTACAAAAGAGAACGTTAGAAAAAATGGCAGCACAAAAGACAAGTGTAACTTTTAATAATCCAAGTCATAGCCATTACACTACCTACCAATTTCGTTTTGGTGGTGGAAAAGACGATCGGATGCCCTTGTTGAAATACACCAAAGAGAACCAAAACATAAAACTAATTATTCCATCATTGCCTTATTTCATTTTAGGATCATCATTGAGAAAGATAGAGCAAAGCAATGTCACATTAGTATATGAAAAAATTGCAGGAATACTAAGTGACGAGTTAGGCGTTAAAATAATAAATCGTATTGATGAATGGAATGTAACTAAAGCAGATCTATACTTTGATTTCCAAGTTGAAAATGACGTTGGTTATTATATAAAAGCTTTAAGTACAGTTCCAATTCAAGGCTATAAAACTGGGAATATAGCTAAAGAGACAGTATACTGGCAGAATAACTCAAGGGACATAAAGTTTTATGATAAGCACAGTGAGTGTGTTGCAAAACAAAAGAATAAAGTAGACATCGAGCTAAGCAAAGGAATTCTTCGATTTGAAGTAAGTGTAACACCTAAAGAATTTACCGCTACGATAGATTGTGAGGAGCCAAAACTAAATCATTTTTTATCGGAAAAGCGTACAAATGAATTATTAACAAAGTACCTTAGTCGAGTTAACATGGATAACCTTTATATAACTACTGAAGGGGAAATGCGATCTATTTTAACTGAAAAGTATGGAGCAGGAATGGCACATAATATTGTTTCTTATATAAAAGCTATGCACGACGGTTATAAAAGTGTATCAAGGGCAACTATGTATCGGTATAACGTGTTACTCAAAGCCGAAGGACTAGCACCAATATTAGGAGAAAAGCAATTAAAGCCTTTGTCTATTTTCGGTAACCAGAGTGCATAGCTTATGATTTAATGGATAAGATTATGTGGATTTTACGAATTAATATACCATGTCACCCACTTAAAGGATGTGTAAATTACCACTGTTGTAATTAAGTCATTAAATCACTAAAAAGCCTGGTATGAAGCGGTTTTTAAGCTGATATTATTTTATTTTTTGTTAGCAAGGTGTAAATTCCTAAAAAGTGACGTATTAATATAGAAGAGAAAATTTTTTAGTTAAGGGACTAACAAAAAAGCTAGTCCCTATTTGATTTACATTTGTCCTTTTTCTTTGAATGAGTAGTAGGTATTAGTGATGATTACGTGGTCCAAAATTTCAATTCCAACAATCTTTCCAGACTCCACCAATTTCTTCGTAATTTCAATATCTTCACGACTTGGCTGTGGGTTCCCTGAAGGATGATTGTGAGCAACTATGGCACTAGCACAGCTTCTCTTTATAAGTGCTTTAAACGTCTCTCGTGGATGAACAATTGAGGCGTTTAAAGATCCAGTAAAGACGGTCTTGCGGAATAAGACTTCATTTTTTGTATTTAAGCCTAAGACCACGAACTCTTCTCTCGTCAAATACTGCATATCCTTCAGGTATTCAAAAGCATCTTCAGGGCTTCGGATAGTAAAGCGTTTTTCCGCCGTGCTAGGATTTAGCCTAGCGAGTTTGAGAGCAGCAATAATTTGTTGTGCTTTTCCTTTGCCGATACCTTTAATTGATAATAGTTCTTCCTCAGTAACACCCAATAATTCCTGTACGGATGGGAAACGGCTAAAAATTTCCCTAACAATATAGCTGTCATCCTTTTCACGAATAGTAGTTGCTAGTAAGCCTTTAAACATATTTTGATCAAATTGGTTTGTCATTGTATATTCCTCCTAATTTGTGTGTAAATAAAAAAGGTGAGACCGCAGTCCCACCCTTGTTGAATGATTGGTAAATTTGATATATGATGTTAATAATAGTTTTGTTGATGAGTACCTACATGGGCTCATCTTTTTTTTTGCACAAAAATAACCCTTCGAATGCTAACGGAGCACCCAAAGAGTTTCATTGAACATTATTTTGTGTTGTCATAAGTGTTACTCCTTTATCAAAATTTGGTTTTAAGCAGCAATAGGTCTTGAATGAAAGACGATGCTTGTGGTCTTGATAGCTTGGAACTACGGTCTACTTGATAGGTCATCCACATCATTTCCTTGGCTACTGCTGGGCTCATTTTAAGCTCTGTGACTGTCTTGAAGAGAAGTTGTAGCTGCTTTGCTGTAGCCGCTTTATCACCCCTTTTATGGCTAGTTAACAATGGTATATCCTCAATATCCTGGGTGAAAATCCCACTAGATCTCGTGGCAGACAAGACAGCATCAACTAATGCTCTTTTCTTTGCCATTTTTAAAATGGTATTTACAATTGTATACGGGTCTTGGTGTTGGAAAGCTACTTCTTTGCAATTGGAAGACCCCAAACCTTCAGCTTCGATAATACCGTTCTCTTTTTGTGTGAGCGTAATTTTTACTTCATATGCAAAAAAACCTTTATCCCAATCCTCAATACGGTTATTGATACTTACCTGTTTGGAAAAACCAAAGATGTCACATAGCTTTTCCGCTCCAGGTTTGAACAAAGTTGGTTTTTGATAGCCTTCAATTATTCCGTAGTCTAACCCGTCCATCATCAACTCCCTTACAAATTGGTGTAACAAATCACTCCTTTCTCTAGCTTCCACTAAAGAAATCGCTAGACTAGGTACGACGTTGACTCTATCACTCCTCTCCTTAATTGGAATTACATTTTGATGTTTTTCTCTTTCAGCGCTCATTACAATCACTCCTTTTTATCAATTTAGCTTTCTTGTTTCTTTTCAACTACTTTTTACGCACCATCAAACAACTCTACCAACTCCTTATAAATTCAGGTAATGCCTAGGCACTCCACAAATAGCATCCCGTAGGACGCTACCCAGCAGTGTCTATTCAAATTGAAGTTATATTACTTAAATATTGTCATGGTTTGTTTGGCAGCGTCTTCATGTAGCTCCTACCTAACAGCCAGGATGGAGTAGGCCAAATAAAAATAAGGTGATTTCATTTATGAAGGATAGCTAATACACTGCTACTAAGCCATTCTTATAATCTCTTTTACAGTTTTAATCTTTGGTTGATGTAAGAGGACAAAAAAACAGAACCATTCCGTTTATGGTAGGTCCCACATTCCTGATACATTATTCACCTTCTTCCTTGCCCTCGATTTCTTTCACTAACTTATAAAAGGTTGTGCGCTTCATTCCTACTTTTTTCATTGCTGCTGTGGCTGTTATTTCTCCTGCCTTCCATTCACAATATGCTTGATAAAATTCTTCTGTTGCAGCAGCTTTAGGGCGGCCAAATTGAATGCCATTCTTTAAAGCAACCTTAATACCTTCCTGCTGTCTTTTTCTGATGCGTTCCCGTTCTTCCTGCGCCATCCAAGAAAGGATTTGTAATACTAGGTCTGATATAAACGTTCCCATGCTATCTTTATATTGAGTTGTATCCAGCAACGGCATATCGAGCACAACAATATCAGCTTTTATAACTTTTGTGATATTTTGCCACTCATGTAGGATTTCGTCCTTATTCCTACCAAAACGGTCCAGGGAATGGATGTACAAAATATCACCTTGACGCAAATACTGTTTTAAAGCTTGGTACTTCTCTCGATTAAAGTCTTTTCCACTTTGCTTATCGATAAAAATATCCCTTTCTTCAATCCCTTGTTCGTTCATGGATGCTATCTGTCTACCTTCATTCTGGTCCTTACTACTTACTCGAACATAACCAAATCTTTTTGAATACATTGTCTTCCTCTCCTTCATTTTTTAATTGATATATTATTGACTGTTCGAAAATATCCATTGAACTAAACGAATATTCGTAAAGTGTTTTTGGACATAAATGAACAAGTGAAACAACATAAAACTGAACCTTTTAGCTTGTTCGCAAAAGTGTACTTTAACGAATGAAAATTTTTCTGAATAGCAGTAAAATCTATTGTGATTTGTGAGATCAAAGGGTTACGTTAGATATATAAATGAGGTTTCCCATTCTTTATGCTCTTTTTCTAAGGTGGGCCACTACACATTCTAATAACTGCAAAGGATGATGATGAATGATTAGTCAAGAAGCTGTGCTAGAGTATGTAATAGAAATAGAAGAAGATGTTGTACTAGATTTTACAGCTCTAGAAAAATTCAATGATGTTATTGTGTTCTTGGAGCAATTACCACTACACCGTCAGTTAAAGGTCAAAAGAGTGGTAGATAACCTTACTAGCACTTTCCTTGCGAAATACCTCCAAATGGGTATATCTACACTCTCTGATATTGAAGCTGGACGGCGTAAAATACCATTCAAGCACCTAAGAAAGATAGAGGATTACCTGTATCATCAATACTGGTTTGATGGTGCATACGTTGGACCAATTGACAAGTAACATAAAAGGTGACTTACAGCCAGTAAGTTAATAGAGTAATTTCCACAACAGAACATAGTCCTCTGTAGAGGAATTACTCATACTTCCTATACTCAGACTAGGGGGTGGCCGTCAAACGCTCTCTGAACCATTTAGGGAATACATTACTTGCCATTCCCACGAGGGCTATTTTTTTAGTCTAATAGCAGAAATATTTCTACTTTGAGATAAACAATGGAGTGAGGCTGGGTCGCTTAGATACATCCATTATTCTAAAGTTCAACTAAACTACCATTGCTATATATCTACCCAATGTTGAGAAATGAATTTAGCATAAAGCTGCTTCACTAATAGAAAAAGAAAGGTAGCTGTTGAATGGATAAGGTAACCTAGTGGTCTACTATTATATAAAAAGGTAAAATTACCATAATGATATTTTATAATTGTTAAAACACCTTTTTATCCAATTGAAGGCTATTATTTGGTACAATAGAAACTAAAAGTACTACTATAAAAATTGATGAGGGATTTAAATGAACGTAATTGATTTATTTAGTGGTTGTGGAGGCCTATCTTATGGTTTTGAATTGGCTGGGTACACAACTTTATTGGGAATAGATAATGATAAAGCAGCAATAAATACGTTTGAAAAAAATCACAAAGGCAGTAAAGGTATGTGTGGCGACATAACCCAAATAAATGGTGATGATATAAAAAAAGCTGTAAACTATAAACAAATTGACTTAGTTATCGGTGGTCCACCATGTCAGGGGATGTCCTTAGCAGGCCCAAGGAAACTTCATGACGCAAGAAACCAATTATATTTATCTTTTATAAAAGTAGTTAAAGAACTGGAACCCAAAGCATTTGTAATTGAGAATGTTCCAGGCCTAGTAAGTCTTTTTAAAGGCGCAATAAAAGATAGTATATTAAAAGAATTTGAGGACCTAGGTTATAATGTTAGTTACCAAGTTTTAAATGCTGCAGATTATGGAGTACCTCAAAGACGAAGAAGAGTCTTTTTTGTTGGTTTAAAGGGGATGGAAAATAAGTTTGTTTTTCCAGAACAAAAAATACTGTTTGAGAGTGATTGGATAACTGCTGAACAGGCTACAAGTGATTTACCCTTGCTTGAAGAGCATCTTGGAAAGGAAATTGAGGAATATGTATGTGTACCTTTAAATGATTATCAAAAGTACTGTAGAGCTAACTCGCCCCATATTTATAACCATCTTGGCACTAATCATAGTGAGCAAACAATAAAGATAATTAGTTTGGTGCCAGAGGGCGGAAATTTTAAGGACTTGCCAGATGAATATAAAGGAACCAGAAAATTTAATGTTGCATGGACTAGATACCATAGTCAAAAACCAGCAGCTACTATTGATACAGGTCATCGTCATCATTTCCATTACAAGGTTAATAGGGTGCCGACAGTCAGAGAAAACGCTAGATTTCAGTCGTTTCCTGACGATTTTGTTTTCTATGGGAACAGAACAGAACAATATAGACAGGTTGGAAATGCAGTTCCTCCTTTACTTGCTAAGGCCATTGCGGAAGAACTGCTTAAATACATATAACCTAATAAGGGGTGATTAAATGTCGGTTTATCAAATTCCAGATAAATATTATTTTAGATTACATCACCCAAGATCCCGCTTTAAGAACGATATTGAAAACGTCTTAATATATATTGCGTCTGAAATAACTGCAATAGGTGAGCAACCTATTCAAGAGTTCATCCGTAATTTGAATGCATCTATAAGGAGGTACCCAGGAAACCTTAATTTGGCAAAAAAAACAATAGATAACTGGCGAACGGAAATAGATGCCCTGTTTTGTTTTATTGAGCAAGATGGTTATCAGCTAAAGCCAAGTAGAAGGGCGATTGAATTAGCTTCAAATCAAGACCTTGTGAAGTTCTTTAAGCTCTTTTGCTACCATTTCCAATACCCTGGAGGCTTCGTTAAACCTCACATGAATTTAGATTTCCTTAAACATAGTGTCAACTTTAGACCAGCAACGTACATCCTTAAAATGCTTAAGTATGCCGAAGAGGAAAATGGAGTAAGGGCGGGTTTAAGTAAATCTGAAGCTACTCATTGTATTTTTAATGACTTACGTGTTACTAGGGATTTAAGACCAGTAGCATCAACCTGGGAATTAATATTAAACAACAGAAAAAAGGGAGTTAGTTATGATTGGACTGGAGATGTTGTACGTTATGCAGGCGACATTTTAGACTATATGGTTCAGGCTAATCTAATTGTCCATAGACCAAATCTAAAGTATTACATTAATCACGTGGAAGATTTTGCAATTCAACGCTTCTTAAAACCAACAGATGACTTATTTGATTATTACGAGGAGTTACCAGTCATCTCTGATATAGCCCTCAATGATGTAAAAAGGTTAGAATTTGCATGGGTTTCTTATTTTAATACAGAACGTGACGAAAGTTTTTTTGATACGGATATACTTGCTCTTCTTTCTAATACAACAGAAGAATATAAAACGCTTAAAAACAGTATAGATCTTGATAAAATAATTGCAGATGGTGCCTTAGAAACGACTGGCGGTATTGGATCTGTTGGTGAAAGTTTAGTATTAAATCATGAAAAGAAAAGTATTGCATTCGTAGGTCGTCCAGACCTTCAATATTTAATTAGGTTAATACCTACAGCTTATGCAGTTGGTTATGATATCAACTCACGTGAAGTTGATGAAAGACATAGGTTTATTGAAGTCAAAACTACAGCAAGTTCGACTCCTATTCAATATTCTAGGTTCCATCTGACACCAAATGAATGGAGCGCTGCTGAAACACATAATGAGAGATACTTCGTATATAGATTGGCGGTAACTAAAGGTGGTACTAGGCTAGCAATTATCCAAGACCCTGTAGGAGAGTACAAAAAAGGAAACTTGAGAGCAGTACCACGAAATGGAATGGATATATATTTTGACCCTAATAAGTGTGGTGTCAATGTAGACTTGTTATTATGAAGGGATTGATGCAATTGTATAAGCTGGCTTCCTTATTTTCAGGTTGTGGTGGTGGTGACGTAGGATTGGAAGGAGGATTTTCCTTCCTAAATACGCATTATAAAACGCTCCCTTTCACCACAGTATATGCTAATGAAATTGATGCGAAAATCGCTGAAATATACAGTCAAAATTTTAATATAGAACCCGATGTTAGGGACATACGTGAAGTGTCATCTAAAGATATTCCGTGTCATGATATTCTTGTTGGTGGCTTTCCTTGTGTGTCTTTTTCTATGGTGGCCCAAAACCCTAAACGACTAGGAATAAAGAATGACACAGGTAAACTTTTTTTCGAAATGGTTAGAATTCTTAAGGACAAGCAGCCAAAAGCTTTTATAGCGGAAAATGTAAGAGGGATTTTGTCCGCAAATAAGGGTGAAGCATTTCCTTTAATAGTAAGCGAATTTGAGAATTGTGGATATGTTGTAAAGCATTGTCTTCTAAATGTAGCGGATTTCGGGGTTCCACAAAATCGTTACAGAGTAATCATTGTAGGGATTAGAAATGACATTCAAGTCGATTATGAGTTCCCTACACCAACCCATGCCCTAGAAGAAAAGTTTTGTAGCATGAAACATATTCCGTTGGGCGAAGTGGTTTTTCCAGAGAATGAAATTGATGATAAATATTATTTTAGTGAAAAAGCTGTTAGCGGAATGCTTAGAGCTAAGAAGGACATGAACAAGGGGAGAGCACAAGACCTTTTAAAACCTTGTAATACTGTAGGTGCCCATTTAGCAAAGGTAAGCCTAAATAGCACTGACCCCGTTCTAAAAATAAATGGACGTTACCGTCGTTTTACTCCTAGGGAAGTGGCAAGAATTCAGTCGTTTCCTGACTCTTTTAAGCTGATTAATGCAGAAGGTACACAATACAGAGCATTAGGAAATGCAATCCCTCCTGTACTAATGTGGAATGTCGCAAACAAGCTTGCAATGGCCTTAGATGGAGCCCCAACTATTGATAAGTTGGAGTTGGTACAAACAATTTAATCAGTTTGTACTTAACCTAAGTACTACCTTCAAAATGCTTGGAGGTATATGGGATTGGCACCAATGGGCAAATGATATAAATAAATGCTTTTGTGAGACGTTTCGTCATAACATATGTCCAGATAAGCTACAGTTTGGATACGTATGTGACTTGGCTATAGAGCCATTAGATCCTATTGATGGATTTTTATTTGGGTTCATATGTAATGATTTTAGTGTAGTCTGCAATTGAATATGACTTTATTGAGCTAAAAATGGAAGTTCACTATAGAAGAAGCTAAACAAAAGTTCAAGAATAAAATGGCAGTGAGAGTAGTGTTAGAGTTAAGCGAGTGAATGAACAAGTTACATTGAATGTATGATGAAATAAAGGCAGCTTGAATTTTGCTGCCTCTTTTCGTGTTCAAAAAATCATACTAATGGATGAATTTACCCTTAAACGGTTGCCCCTTAAAACAGTCCAACATTTTATTTTATAGTCCTAAGAATGGAATGAGTCGTCACTTCTAAATTTAAAGGGAATAAGGTGGAATAAGTAATTGGTTAATATGCTTTGCAAGGCCATCCAAATCAGGGAAAAGAGAATACCTATTAATTCCATTTAGTTTTAAGAATTGAAAAGCATCTTGCTTAACTTCGTATGGTAAATCAATATATTTTAGTAAGTTTAGGTCTACAAGTTGTCCATGGAATTCCTTATCAAGTGGTTTATGACAATTCCCTTGAATAGTAAATACACCATGTTGCGCCAGTATCCGATTACTATTTTTTATAGGATAAATAGCCAATGAGTTTAGGCCTTGGGTTGCAACTTTATATGCGTCAGGGTACTCTAATTTATTAGGTGACACTAATTCCGCTTTATCACGTGTTAATTGGTTAAGCTCTAGCGGCTTTAGCATCCATATTCTACAGGTATTGCCATTTGACCAATGTTCTGTTGCAAAGAAAAGCGCAACTGCAAAGCTTTCGGTCCAATCTAACAATCTAGTCCTCACCCCAAAATGTTGCATTGAATATAAGAGATGCCAGGGATTATCCTCTTTATGTAACATAAAGCCAAGGTTTTTATAATATGCATACAATTGAGTTTCTACTGCAATATAATCTTCAATTGTATTTAAGTTAAGCCTGAAGAGCCCTGAGTTTAAAGAGTGTGTTGAACTAGAATGCCCTCTAAACCATATGTTAGCATCCAATGTAAATTCATTAACTGTATCTAAAATATTTTTCCATGCATCAGAATACATAGTTTCCCTCCTAATACTAAACATGTTAAAATTATGAAGTATACAAGGTATAATTACAATTGTTTTATGAAAATATTGTCATAGGTGGGTGAATTATTTGGGTAATAAGGAAAATATCAAAGGCAAAGATGCTAATAAACATAGTCTGGCTACTATTCTAGTGACTCAAGGAAAATATCGTTATTATATAGCTTCTATGCCATCTGAACATTTACGAGACACTTGTTTTACCGTTACAAGGGAAGAAGACCCATTAGAAGGTTTCCAACGTAGACTAGATGAAGGTAGGGCTAAAGAGATAGCAGATTATATTGACACGGAGAATGGTTCAATTCCTACAGCTATTATCTTGTCAGCACAGGAAGATGCTCGATTAGTTCACAATACTAGAAGTAAAACTATTTCATTTTCAAAAAAAGGTAAGGCATTTCTAGTTATCGATGGTCAACATAGGGTATGGGGCTTTATTAAAGCAAAGAGCTCAGTACGTGTTCCTGTTGTGATTTTTGAAGGGCTTTCTAGGATTGAAGAGGCACAGTTATTTATAGATATAAATACTACACAACAAGGAGTGCCAGAGGCCTTGCTATTGGATGTAAAGACACTGCTCCAAAACGAAACAGAAGAAGAGAAGAGATGTAGTGACTTGTTTGAACAATTTTTTACTAGTAAGGAGAGCATTCTAAAGGGGTATATGGTTAGGGCAGAAAGCCAGACGGGGAAAATTTCCAGAAAATTATTTAATAGTTCAATAAAAGAAGTTTTAAACAATCGGTTAAGGCCTGTTGATATAGAAAAGTCATACATAGCAATAAATAATTACCTAAGGGCATTTAAAGAAGTTTTTACTGAAATAGATAGTAATTACAAAGATCTTGTTTACCGTCCAATTGTTTTTCAAGGTGTACTCATGATTTGTACTAGCGTTATTAATAAGACAATGAATAAGCATGGAAAATTAACATATGATGCATTTTATGACATAATTATAGTCCTCAAAAGCAATATATCAAAAAACAAATTATCCCGACCAGGTGGGTCTTATAAAAAATTCAGTGAACAAATTCATGAGGCATTAACTAGAGTCCATATACAAGCTAATATTATTGTTGAAGATTAAGGTAGGGAGAGGGGCAACCTCTCCTTTTGTACTTTATTTTACCCTATCCAACGTTACGGTGAACCGTACCATAAGTAAATGAGGTTTTTATTATTAGGGAAAAGCGAAAAATTACCCTAGGAGCAGTCGAACCAGGTAGTTATGTCACATTCGATAATCAAATGTGACATTTGGATTATCGAATGTTGAAATGAAATTTTCAAAGTTCATCCTTTGGTATAAAGGGCAAGTGTTGGCATGAGGTGAAGGAAAAATAAGTAGGGCGCTGCCTTTGACCGCAGTAGCCCTTTCTTTTCTTTTTTTTGATAGGTGATTTTAGCTCTTTTTGCTTTTCGCCTTCACCAATATGTGTAACGTTGTATTTGGTGGTTTTGGTAAACCTTTGCAAAGGATGAGGCTTTAAGAAAAAATATTGATGAATAACATTAGAGTAAATGAAAAGCTAATTCCAGGATATAGGAAAAATATATTTCATTATTTTTTCTTCTTTTTCTTTTTCTCTTTTTTCTTTTTTTGTTTTTTGCACTCAGGTAATTGTCCATCATTCTCATTTGATAATGAGGTATGATCTGAAAAATTGTCTTGATCAATCTGCTCAGAGTTCTTCATCATTGCATTTTTTAATTGAGGGTCAGCATTTTTTTGCTTCTTTGTTATATTAAAATGAACAGATAGCATAGGGTTATCGTCAGTTACATTTTTTGTTTCTAGTATAGGAGAGTCGACATCATGAAATTGTTCTTCTGTTGTACTCTTATCATTAAAAATCAATTGCCTTTCATCATAATTTATTTCCGAAGTACTATCTTTAAGAAGGATCTCTTCTACAATTTGCTCAGGGCTCATAATATTTTCGGATGATTCATCATTAATATGAGGCCCTGTGTAACTGAGTTTTTCTTGAATTGTTGGGATTGGGTATTTTATCCATTCCTTATAGGTTTTAGGATCGAGTGCTTTTACTTGTGCTAGAAATTCATCTAAATAGTTTAATAATTTAAGGTCTTTAAATAGTTCAAGAGGCCGGTCTTGTTCACGCGTAAACGAATAAACATGGTCTATTAATTTCAGCCCATCAATTGTTAAAATCGTATGGCGGAGCGGTGCATCAATTAGTTTAAAGCCTTCTGCCTTCATTGTTTTTAACATTTCGAGTATTTGTCTTGTGAGATACCTTGGGAGAGGACGCTGGAAATCACGTTGTTTTTTTAGAAGTGAATTTAAATCGGGTCCCAGTAGATACTCCATCAAAGTATAAGTTGAACTAGTTTCATAGACTTTCGGAATAAATGATAAGTTTTGACTTGATAATAGAACCTTCTGTTCTTGTTCAGCATGATTAGCTTTTGGATAAAGTTTCAAACATTGTTTCTCAGATACCTTATATACGGCACCTTGACGTCCTTTCCCAATAAGTGGTAGAGGGAGAGTGCTATCAACGTTCACTGATTGCCCTGGATACCTAGCTTTTACGGTAACCTCTCTAAAATCAACATCTCTTTCATTGAAAAAAGTTTCCCATTCTTCATACAACTCTGGTTCTAAATTTTTAACATGCGATAAAAAAGAGTCCTTTAAATGGATTAAGTTTAATTCTCTTAATAGTTTATTTGGGATGGAGTGTTCTCTTTTATAGGCATTTACTAGATCAATCAATTTTAGTTCTTCATTTTCAAGGACAAATAAATGACGTAAAGGGGCATCTATCATTGAATAACCTGTTTGTTTTAATGTCTTAAGAATATCTAAAAGTTGTTTTGCCATAGACTCTTTCATATACATACTTTTTTTAAGGTATTCCTTCAAATTAGGTTTATTAAAATATTCCATAATTAAATAGTTTAATCCGATTTCATATACTTTAGGAAAGAAAGGTAAGTGTTGTCCTGTTTTATATGCGTCTTGCTCCATTTTTGCGTGTAACTCCGTTCTATATATTTTTACACATCGATCTTCAGAAAGTTTAAATACAGCTCCTTGGTTACCGTATCCTATCAGTGGATAGTCGGTTTGGTTATTTATCTCTAAAATACCATTTTGGCCTTTTTCAATTATAATAGATTTAAAATCAACCATTATTCTCTCTCCCCCCTAACAGTTCATCATAAAATTTACTTTGTTGCTGTAGTTGTTTAGACTGGTCAAAGTTTTGTTCTACTTTTTGACGTGCTGCCGATGCATACTGTTCCCATTTATTTCTGTTTTCTAGCATATATTCAAGGGCTAATGCTAATTGATTTACGTTGTTTTCTTCTACTAATATTCCCTCTTTATGGTTTGTAATCAATTCAGGAATACCAGCATGAGTAGTTGAAACAACGGGTAAACCAGTCGCCATCGCTTCTTTTATCGTATTAGGAATTCCTTCTACATTGCCATCAGATGCTTCTAAGCTCGCTGCACAAAATAAATCTGCTTTTTTCATCTCTTCGTGTACTTGGTGTTTAGGAAGATTTTTTAATAGTTGAAATGATTCTCCTAAATTAAGTTGAGATGCTAATAATTTTAGAGGTTCTTCTAGTTCTCCTCTTCCAATTATGGTTAAAGTCGCATTCGGAAACTTGCTTTTTATTTTATTGAATGCTTGCATTAAAATATGATGCCCCTTTTTCTCTACAAGCCTTCCCATAGATAGGATATTTTCTGTTTCTCTTTGCTGAGGCGGTCTGTAAGTGAATTGGGTAAGGTTAACTCCTTGTGAGTGATAAACTAAATTGGACAGTTTCCGCCAGATAAGAATGAACACTTATTTTCCAGGAGGAAGGGTAGCACTTCTATAGGTGATGGACCGTAGGGCCATCACCTATAGAAACAATTTCCTTTTCTCTATAAATTTAAAATAAGACCAAGACACTGTATGATGATAAGTAGTTTCTTAGATTTTCAACAGTGTGGAGGAAAAAGGTGGATAAGTGGCAAATGTATATGGAAATTCAGCAATTACTAAAGCAAGGATTCAGTAAATCGAAAGTAGCTGGAAAGTTAGGGGTTTCAAGAACAACGGTTTATCGCTATTTAAAAAGTACGCCAAGTGACATGAGTGAATGGGTGGTTCAACTTGAAAGTAGAAGAAAAAAGCTAGACCCATTCAAAGAATTGATCCTTTCGTGGTTGTATTCACATCCTGATATGACAGCTGCCCAGGTTTATGATTGGCTACAAGAAAAGAAACAGGTAAAAGATGTTTCTGAAAGTACAGTAAGAGCCTATGTAAGAGAGTTACGACTATCATATGATATTTCTAAAGAAACAACTATGCGTGATTATGAAGCCGTGGCAGAGTTACCGATGGGCGAACAAATTCAAGTAGATTTTGGACAAACAGTTCAAAAGACAATCGTGGGAAAAACGGTCAGACTTTATTTCATAGCTTTTGTTCTATCCCACTCTAGATACAAATACAAAGAATGGGTGGATCGGCCTTTCACCACCAAAGATGTTATACGTACCCATGAAAATGCCTTTCAATATTTTGCTGGAATTCCTAGGGAACTCGTTTATGATCAAGATGCGCTTCTTGTCGTTAGCGAAAATGGAGGTGATTTAATTCTAACAAAAGAGTTTCAAGCGTACAAAGAAGATCGGAAGTTAACGATTTGGGTTTGTCGTAAAGCAGATCCAGAGACAAAGGGAAAAATTGAAAATATGGTAGGTTTTGTGAAAGTGAACTTTTCCAAACATCGGATATTTCAAAATATTGATAAATGGAATGAAGATGGGTTAGCGTGGCTGAAGCGTACGGGTAATTATAAGATTCATAACACAACAAAAAAAAGACCGTGCGAAGTGTTTCTCCTTGAAAAGCAACACTTACGACCAGTCTCAACGGCTACTGGCAGTTTACCTGCAGGTAGTCAAACTAAACTCCAATCTATTATAACAAGGACGGTTCGAAAGGACAATACGATTTGGTATAAATCTAATCGCTACTCAGTTCCTCTCGGAACATTTGAAAAGTATCCAGAAGTAGCAATATCTGAAGTCGACGATGCCTATTTAATGATCGTTGAAGTTGACACAGGGGAAATATTTGCGAAACATAAACTGTCTGTTGCAAAAGGAGAATTAATTCAAGATCGACAACATACGCGTGATCGAACAAAAGGGGTTACAGCTTATATACAGTCAGTAGCAGAAAAATTCGAAAATACAGATATGGCACTCTCTTTTCTAGAAACGATTAAATCAGCGTTTCCGCGATACATTAGGGATCAACTCCAGCTGATATCAAAAGAAATAAAATGTCATGAGCAGTCAATTATTAATGAAGCTTTAAAAGAATGTGTTAACCGGAAACTATTTTGTGCAACAGATTTTATCGATATGGTTCAGTACCTTGACCGACAACGACAAATGATTGTTACACCTCCAACTGATAACGATGAAACAACTAAAATACTTCATGAAAACAACCAATCGTTAGTGAATACGAAACCAGCAACCAGAGATATAAATGATTATTTGTCAGTATTGGCAGGTGATGTTTGATGAGTCAGTTTGCACAAGTGCAGGAGTTATTAAAGACACTCCGATTATCGGAAACATCTACTAGTATAACAAGACTAATTAAAGAAGCAGAATCAAACGAAGTTTCCTATACATCATTTCTACTAACGATATTAACATTTGAACAAAAGCGCCGGGAAGAAAAACAAACAGAAAAACGCTTAAAATGGGCTACATTTCCGTATCATAAAACGATGATCGACTTTAATCTTGATGAACAGAGATCATTAAGTAAAAAACAGTTTAATCAATTAAAAGAGCTAACATGGGTAGAGCAGCTGTACAACATTATTTTATTGGGACCGCCAGGTGCAGGGAAAACTTTATTAGCAATAGGATTAGGGATTGAGGCAATCAACCGCGGATATAAAGTTTCGTTTATTTCTATGGGTGATTTAATCCATACGTTAAAAACAGAAGAAATCACTCGAAAGTCACAGACTAGAATGAGCAGAATTAGAAATTCAAATTTAGTGATTATTGATGATCTTATGTTTATGGCAATGGATCAACGTGAAGCCAACCTATTTTTCCATTTAATAAACTATTTATATAATAATGCTTCTATTATACTCACATCAAATAAGGCCCCAAGTGATTGGGGCGAGTTGATGGGCGATTCAAGTATTACAGCAGCCATTTTAGATAGGATCATTCACCGAGCTGAAGTTATTCACTTAGATAATGACAGTTATCGAATGAAGCACCGATCTTCCATTTTTGGTGGAGAAAGTGTTCAAAGTTAATTGGCGAAAAGTGTTCATTTCTACTTGACGGTCACACTCCTCCGTATAATACTCTTATTTTCTCAGCCGGACACCCCAAAGCGTTGATTTTGTCTGCTAAATATTGGCAAACCGGAAAGAAACGATCTCCTTTTTCGAAAAGCAATTTCAGGTTCTCCTCATAGCCCACTCTTTTTTCCGCAAAAGTAGCGTCCACTCCTCGAATACTAGTGATCAAGGGAAGTTTAGTTTTTTCGTGAAAAGGAAGTAGTAATAATCCTAATTGACCATGGTGAGCATGTATAAGGGAAATATTATTTTTTTGTACGTATTCTTCTGGTGATAAAATTTCACTTAAATAATAGACTTTCTCATTAAGAAGAGGAGGGTCTATTATATATTTAGGTTGTCGGATTAAATGGATATACTCATAACCTGGAACTTCTCTTATTTGTGGAATATATTGAGTTGCGTCTAACCGTAAGTTTAAATGAATAACTTTAGGCATTTTGTAAACTCCTTTCAAAATTAAGTTAAAACAATAATATTTGCTTTAAAACTATCTAATGCGAAAAGGTAATTTTGGTATGGTTAAAAGTATCTATTAAATTAGATTCGGGCTGAAATCTCCACATATCTACTAGACAGGTTTATATTGAATATGCTTAAGAAAATTGAAGAGGAGTTAGTTAGTAAAAGAATCTAACAAAGTTGAGTTAATTTCAAAATGAACACGAGGGAGAAATCATGGTCATTGACTATGACCGAGCAAATTATGGCCTGACAATGGATGATTTCAGATATTTGGTATACTCTCTTTCTAATAGAGGTAAGCATGTTGAAAAGTTGAGTTTCCTTTTTGATAACTATTTCAATGGTGTCCAAAAGATGAAGTGTACGAGAGTTTGTATGAAGCAGATACAATCTTTTCGCACCATGTTCATAAGGAGATTACCAGATTTTAAAAAAAGAAGAAGTTAGAGAAGCTGGAAAAAGATGAAACGGTACTTGGAGGATTAACAAATTGGGTTGAAATTGAGAGAAGAAAAAGAAAATATATGCTACAGCGTTATTCAGAAAGTTATGTAGAAAATCGATATAACGATGAGCTCGCATAATGAAAAACGGAGTACCAAAGAATTGGACTCCGTTTTTTCCTGTTATCTATAGTAAGGAAAGTATGGGTATGGGTGATACCTATAAGATTGATGTAGAATTAATAAAATAGATAAATTGTAATAATCCATGACTTAAACTTATTTTTTATATTAAAATAGTATTATTAGTTAATTTATTCTATTATCGGGGTTTTTGGGGGATTATGTAGAGGATTTTAAGCATCATAAGAAAAGGGGTCTTAAGAATTGGATAATTTAAATCTTATTTTTCTAAGTATTGGATTTGTTAGTTTACTCATAGCTTTACTCATATTAATATTTAACTTTGTTAGAAAAAACTATAAAACTTCTGTAGGTACAATACTTTTAGCATTAACAGGGTTTAGTTTTTTATTAGTTGGTATAGGAGTACCTAATTTAAAGGAAGAAATAATAAGTGTAGAATCTAAGGGAGAAGAAGTACTTACTCTTACAGAAGAAGCAACGTCTGAAGGAGAAGATTATTCTGAGATAAGTAATGAAACAGAGATGCAGAAGATTGCGAGGGAATTGGTCGGGAAGGAGATGTCAAAGCAAGTCGGGTTAAAGGAGTGGAGTATTATAGAAAATAAAGTTACTTCTGATAATTATGTCTTTAATATAGCTGACTATGAGAAGCCTGTAGGAGACATGAGAAAGGTATGGATTGAAGGTTATGTAAAAGCTACTTCGGCTGATGATGGTAGCACAGGAAACGTAGGATACAATCTAGAACTCTATCAAATGAAGGATGATAGTAAATGGTATATTGGTAAACATTGGGGAGTGTTATCCCACCTTGAAGTAACAGAAGAACCAGTAGTATTTGAAGATAAAAGATTTCTTTCTGATAGTGCAGAATTGATTATTGATGAGGAGACAGGTCGCTTATCAACATACAATGTACCTGAGTATGGAGAATCGTTCGAAGAAGCCAATCCGACAACAGAAAAAGATTTAATAGGTGCATGGCATTGGAGTGGGTTAGATGACTACTATATGATTCTAAGAAAAGATTATACCTTTAGTTATTTTGAAGCATATGAAGAGTATTTTTCTGAAGGAACCTATACGGTAAATCAGTCTGGCGACTACTATGAGGTGGATGTGAATTATACGACTGGTCAAAATGATAGTCTCATGACGATTAAACTCATTAATAAAAATCATCTTGAGGGAAATATGGATGGAGATTATTGGGACGCTGAGAGAGTGAATAGTTCATTTGGAGAGGATGTCTTAAACCATATTAAAGCGAAGTAATAGACAATTAATTTGATTTTAGGTAGAAAACAGGATGTACATTAGAATTAAAAAATGGTTAGTAATAGTAATATATAAGGTATTGTGAAAGGTTTCTTTAGATTATAAAGAAGCCTTTGGGATGAGTTGTTTGAAAGAAAATGTGGAGCTGTTCCAATTGTTCCAATTGAAGATTTTGCATTTTGGAATACTCCAGGAAGAAAGGTTTTGAAAATTAGTGGTAAAGTATAGAGTAGAAATAATTCTTGATAAAAAGTGGCTTAATAAAATTAATGATTATTAAAACCCAAAAATGTTTATGATACTCTAAAAGTGGCCCATTAATAGAATAATATCAATTGAAAAACGGTCCAGTACTTTAACACTAATCTCTTACTGTTATGATGGCAGTAAAGGGGTGGGATGGAGTGATTGAGATAATGGACAAACATGCAATAATAAAACTAAAGCAGCAAGGTGTATCCAATAGAAAAGCTGCCAAGCTTTTAAACATCAATCGGAAAACAGTCGCAATCTATTGGAATGAGTACCAGAAGAACAATACTCTGTTGAATGCCTTAGACGTTAATAAAAAAGAAGTACAAGAAGTACAAGAAAAAATATGCGAGGCACCAAAGTATAATGCTCAAAATAGAAAGCCAAGAAAGTACACAGCAGAAATCGATACCAGATTAGACGAAATCCTAGAGAGTGAATCTGAAAAGTGTAAAGAGTTAGGTCGACATAAACAACAGCTGACTAATTTGCAAATTCACCAAATGCTAGTCAATGAAAAGTTTGATATTGGATATACAACTATTACAAATAAAATCAGAGAAAAAAGAAACAAACCTAAGGAATGCTTTATTAAACAATCATATGATTTAGGGCAAAGACTTGAATATGATTTTGGCGAAGTGAAGTTAGAAATAAACGGGGAGATCAATACCTATCATCTAGCTGTACTATCTTCACCAGCTGCTGATTTCAGATGGGCGTATTTATATAAGAATCAAAAGCAAGACGTCTTTATGGATTCTCATGTGCGTTTCTTCGATATGTTAGGTGGCGTTTATTCAGAGATTGTGTACGACAATATGAGAAATGTAGTATCAAAATTCATAGGTAAAACTGAAAAAGTCCTCAATGAGAATTTGCTAAAATTGTCACTCTACTACGGATTCGATATCAACGTCACTAATTGTTTCAGTGGAAACGAGAAGGGTAATGAAAAGTATATGATAATGTAAAGTAAGGCTGTTAAATAACCGTAAGTAAAGGATCCCTCGCTGTTTTACTTTACATTATCTGCAACGCAAACACTATTTTATTTATCAAATCTTTTTAGCCATTCCAATAAATCTCCACTTTTTTGCCAAGAAGGTGCACCTTTTGGTACAACATCTGTATATGCTTTTTCAATTGCTTCTCTTTTTTGTTTTGAATATACCTTAGCGTAAATTTCAGTTGTTTGGACAGAACGGTGACCTAGTATATCACGGATGTATATGAGATTAACTCCTGCTTGGAGTAAGTGCATAGCTTTTGAATGTCTCAGACAATGACAGCTAAATCGTTCTGGGATTAATATTTGATCTTTAATACGAGCCTTGCGTGCATATTTATCTAGTATGTAATTCACCCCTGCCCGGGTCAGTTTTTCTCCTCTTTTGTTACAGAACAATGGGTACATGTTTGCTGACAAACTTAACAGCCCCTGCTCATCCATATATCGATTTAATAAATCTAACGGAGCATCCATCAGAGGGACTATCCGGGCTTTATTCCCCTTACCAATTAACTTTACAGTACATGGTCTGTCAAAACGTACTTGTGACGGAGTGAGGTCAATGATTTCCTGTACTCTTCCACCGCTTTCATACATAATTGACAAAAGAGCAAGATCTCTTCGTCCTATTTTAGTTGACTGATCAGGCATTTCCAAAAGTAGTCTGATCCCATTAAGCGTTAGGTAACTGATTGATTTTGTTTCTGTTTTCTTAACCCGGATTCCAAGGATTCTCTGCCATTCCAAAAGATTATCGGGGCTCTGATACTGGAGATATTGGAAGAAAGAGTGTAATGCCGCAAGGCGGACGTTCCTTGTGGCTGTACTACAGCCACGCTCTGTTTCTATCCAGTCAAGAAAGTGAATAACCATTTCCTTATTAATCATGCCCAGCGTCAGAGAATTTGTTTTTATTCCTTTTTTATCCTTGATAAATGTAAGGAAAAGTACAAATGTGTCTCTATAAGAGGCAATCGTATTTATACTGAACCCCATTTCTCCTGGCAGGTATTTTGTAAGAAATCCTGTCAGATAGCGAGAGAAATCAGTCGGCTTCATAATGGTCAACCTCCGGAAATACATAGGCACAAACGTTATCTACTTCTCTAATTAAATCAGGGTACATGTCAGATGTTAGCCTTACATACTTATCTGTAGCCTCTAATGACTGATGCCCAAGATATTTTGATAATATTGGGAGTGAGTAGTATAAATCTAGCCCAGCTTCTGACATTTTCACAAGAGAGTGTACACTGAAAGTGTGACGAAAGTCATGCATTCTTGGGCCAAAACCCTTCCCACCATGTGGAATTCCTGCATTCCAGAGTATTTTTCTGAACCATTCATATATTGCCTTGGCATTACATTTTTGCCCATTGTTCTTGATAAAAAAATAACCTTTCGGTTCATATTTGCCGGGACGAACATTCCTATATTGAATACACACCTCAGTTAGTGTTTCAGATAATGGGAGTATTCGGTCTTTGCCGTTTTTCGTTTCCCTGACAATAATATTTTTTGCATCAAGATCAACATCCTTACATGTTAGGGATAACGCTTCGCTGATACGGATGCCACAGCCATATAGCATTCTAAATAAAGCGGGGAGTACATACACAGTTGTTTCAAATCGTCTATTAACTTTAAGCGTATCACATGCATCGAAGAATGCATTCACTTCCTTTTTCGAGAAAATATGTGGTACAAACGTACTGCTGTACTTTTTAGGCAATCTCGGTATATGTGATGGATATCCCATATCATTTAAATAGGCGGAAAATTTTGCAATATAATGAATCCTCGCATAACGTGTCTTGTCTGATTCATTTGGACGCTTCTCACTCCATTTATCAACAATCTCCTTTGATAGACCGAGTTTTAATACGGCATTATCTATTGTAAATCTGTCAAATAACGAAAGTGTGTAAGTGGCATCAACAAACTTGTAACCGAGGTTTCTTTTGAAATCAATGTACTGTTCGATTAAACCAGCATAAATACCACAATAGTTCGGCATCATTCCACCTCCTTGGCATAAAATGGCGTTTTTAAGAGTGGAACATCTAATGCGCATTGGCTCAAAGATGTTAAGTCTATTCGTAAATAAGTTTTTGTGCTTTCGGTATTCTTGTGACCTAGCACTTCTGATATAACATGGATGGGTATTTTTTGTTCCAGTAGTTGCCCAGCAAGACTGTGCCTCAAAGCATGAGGACCATGTTTCTTTTCTGTTATGTTTTTAATGCCAGCACGACGGAGATAAAAAGTAACAATGCTATGCAAAGTCGATCTATTTAGGCAGTTATATGGCGGGATTGCATGTAGGAAGACATAAGGAAGATCAGATTTAGGCCGTCCATACTTCAGATAATCGATAATAGCCTCTCCTATTTCTATTAAAAGTGGATGCTCAATCTTATTTTTAGTCTTTTGTTGAACAAGTGTAATTGTATTCTTTTCCCAGTGTATGTTTTCAAACTTCAACAGACAGATGTCAGAAGCCCTCAATCCCAATCGTGCAGCCAATAGTATCATAGCAGCATCACGCTTCCCTTTTGGGCTACTTCTGTCAACAGTATTGATTAATGATTCAACTTCATTTTTCGTATATGTCGTGGGTAGTTTACATTGCTTCTTGTAATTGTCTTTTGGAATTAGGTATGAAAAGTCAATCCCTGTATACCCATTGTCATGTAGATATCTCATAAACCCACGTAAAGTGGTAAGCATGCTGTGGCGCGTTGCAGGTGTATAAAAACCAAGCTGATTCACAAATCCTAAAATGTGTTGTTTTTTAATTGCTTCGGTTTCCATGACTCCTTCTTCATTAAAAAAACTAAGAAAGCGATGAAGATTTAATCGGTAATGACCAAGCGTATTTTCTGTAATACCCAAAGATTTTCGGTGATTAAGGAAATCCACCATAGGATTACCGATGCAACCATAAAATTGGTAGGATTTCTTTGCCCTTCTGTATTGGAACGTTCCTGTAGACTGAAATTCAGTTAGAACATCCACACACCGGATTATGCTCTTTTCCCAATGGCTAAATTCCTCGTATTTCCCAGTACCAATAAAGTCAGCTATAAATGCTCCACCTACTGACGCTGAATAATACTCAATCTGATTGTTTTCCATAAAAGTAGCCAGTTTTTGCCACGCGGAACGATATTGGCTTATCCTTGATTCGGAATAGGACATATCCCGAAGGGATTTAACTACTTCTGAGGACAGTTGTTCAAATGTTTGATATTTTTGTTCCATAATCATAACCTCCTATATTTAACGTAGGCGACCTCGCCTATATTAAATATAGCCATTGAAAATGTAAAGTAAAACAACTAGAATCACTTTGTTTATAGTTATCTAACAGCCTTACTTTACATTATCATATACTTTTCATTACCCTTCTAATGCAAAGCTTTACATTAGAAGGGTCATGTGGAGGGCAGCGTGAAGATAATTAGGAACAAAGCATTTGCGTTAACTTATAAGTTTAAGACATTCGATGATGCACGTGAATACTTGAATACTATATTGATAGAACTCAATAAAGACAGCACTATTTCTGAAGAAATAAAACATCTTCAACCTACAAAACCAAAGCTTGATCTTGCAACAGTTACAGTGCAAAAACCAAATAAATATAGTTTTGTACGAGTTGATAACAACCACTATTCAGTACCGGAGTATCTTGTAGGACGCTTAATAACAATCAAGAAATATTACGACACAATAGGCTTTTATTCAAACAACATACTCGTTTGTGAACACAAAAAAATAGATGGTACTAACGAGATAAGTATTAAAATTAAACATTACTTAAACTCATTAAACAAAAAACCAGGTGCAATCAAGAACTCCCACGCTCTAAAAAGCATACCAAGGTTAAAAGCCATCTATGATACTAATTTTAGCAGAAACAAGAAAAAATTCATAGAGATCATTCAAGAAAATGATGATAAACCAATCGAAGAAATACTATTGATTCTAGAAACATACAATAAATCTCATATCGATATTATTCCATCTATGCACATAGATAAAACTGCACTTAGCAACATCGCTACAAGGCAAGTATCTAGATATAACGAATTATGTTTCTCGGAGGTGGAATAAATGCAAATACAAGAAATGGCCCATATACTAAAATTACCCTATATAAAAACCAATTATCAAATGCTTCTTGATGAAGCAAACCATACAAACATGACCCACCGAGAGCTGATAAGTCGTCTACTCGAAAGAGAATTAGAACTAAGGCTTGAGAATGGTTTAAAACATAGACTCAGAAGGGCTAAATTCCCTCTTAACAAGTACTTAGAAGACTTCGACAAGAGTAAGTACCATAAGAAATTTATACCGAAATTCGAAGAACTAGAAACGTTGCAGTTCATTGAAAATAAAGAAAATATAATCTTAATAGGATCTCCTGG
The DNA here is from genome assembly GCA_031761875.1 of Bacillaceae bacterium IKA-2. Taxonomy (GTDB): domain Bacteria; phylum Bacillota; class Bacilli; order Bacillales; family Anaerobacillaceae; genus Anaerobacillus. The sequence continues at coordinate 312,994 of CP134492.1, forward strand.
CTGCGGGAAATCACATTATAGTATTGGGCTTGGTATTAAGGCGTGTTTGGAAGGCAAAAGTGTATTGTTTATCTCTGTACCTAACTTAATAATAGAGTTAAAAGAAGCAATGAGTGAAAGCAAACTATCGCAATATAAAACCAAATTTGAAAAGTACAGTCTTGTCGTTTTAGATGAACTGGGATACGTATCATTTGACAAAATTGGTTGTGAAATACTATTTAATTTATTATCAAATAGAAACGATAAAGGATCAATAATCATAACAACAAACTTGGCTTTTGATCGCTGGGAAGAGATTTTTAAAGACCCGATGCTTACTGGTGCAATTGTAGATAGACTTGCTCACAAATCACATATCTTAGATATTTCACGAGAAGTAAGTCACCGATTTGAAGAGACAATGTCATGGCTAAAACCAACTAAATAAGTGGACCTTTTTTCAACTGATTCGTGGACCGCTTTTGAGTTGACAAATACAAAAAATAATTCATGTGTCCCCAATATTGTCATTTCAGAAGCAAAAACATCCTTCAAGGAGATCGTAAAACGATAAATAATCATCTAAAAAAATTAGAAGATAATCTTGGGATAAAACATATTCTGAAATCGATACAAAAAAAGTGATATTAATATAAGTAAATAATAAAACAGGTTGGTGACTTTAATGGATTTGCTTTTAGATATGAAAACTCTCTGTATTACGCTCATAATTGGTCATTTAGTTACGATCGTTTTAATAAGTGCATACTGGGGCCAATCAAAAAATAATTCAACACTCACGTACTTTTTTTATGCAAAATGTATACAGGTACTAGCGTGGTTTTTTATAATGCTTCGAGGTGAAATTCCAGATGCTTTTACTATTTCTCTAGCGAATACATTACTTTTTATTGGTGTCAGCTTAGAGGCAATAGCCTTATTAAAGCTTCGGGGTCTTTTTACTAAAATAACTCAAATTTTCTTTGTTTTGTTGACCGTTATTAATATAGTTGGGTTTCAATTGATTATTCTTTTACATAACGATGAAAATATAAGATTTGGATTTGCTTCTATTGCTACTGCCTTACTTATTTTAATACCGGCTTATCGTTTTATCCGTAGTAAACATTCTTCTTTTTTAATGAGGGTAATAGGGTACTTATATTTACTAGTGATTTTATCTTTGATCGGAAGAGGCGTTACTGCACTATTATCTAGTGAAATTATGGGGCTTTTTGTTCCTGGAATTTATCAAACTATATCCTTTGTATCGATATATTTAGTTATGATAGTAGGTAATATTGGTTTTGTTTTGCTATTAAAGGAAGATGGGGATAAAGAGTTAGTTCGATTAGCAAGCTACGATGAATTAACGAAAACTTTAAATCGTCGAGTCTTTAATTTGCGTGGCAAGAAATGTTTATTAGAATGTGCTGAAGAAAAAAGTCCTGTTTCGTTATTGTTGATGGATATAGATTTTTTCAAGAAAATCAATGATCAAAATGGTCATAGTGTTGGTGATCAAGTGATTGTGGACTTTAGTCAAAGAATTAATCGTCTCCTTGGGTTGAATGACCTCTTTGGTCGTTACGGTGGAGATGAGTTTGGTATATTACTTCCAAGAATGGATTCTAATAGCTCGACTCAATTTGCAGAACAAATTAGGGTTGAGATAGAGAGTGCGAAAATTAGCGGGGTAGAATGGAGCTATACGCTAAGTCTAGGGGTCATTACAGTTATACCTAATGAACATACAGAGCTAGATTCATTATATGCAACATGCGATAAGGCACTATACATGGCAAAAGAGAATGGTAGAAATTGTGTTTATCGAATTAAGGACGGTGTCTCAGAACCAGTAATATAGTGATATTTCTCCAATTGGATGGCCACGTAGAAGCACTCTATATTAAATAATGGTGGATTCAAACGCGACAACAGAAAAGGTATGACAAGACGGAGAGAGTGAGGCTTCATCTTGTCCGAAGGTGCGTGTTGTTCGGACAGTACAGTGGGAGTGAGGCATGATCTTGTCCGAAGGTGCGTTGTGTTCGGACAGGACGGAGAGAGTGAGGGATGATCTTGTCCGAAGGTACGTTGTGTTCGGACAGGAGGGTGAGAGTGAGGCATGATCTTGTCCGAAGGTGTGTTGTGTTCGGACAGTAGAGTGAGAGTGAGGGATGATCTTGTCCGAAGGTGCGTTGTGTTCGGACAGGACAGTGAGAGTGAGGCATGATCTTGTCCGAAGGTGTGTTGTGTTCGGACAGGACGGAGAGAGTGAGGGATGATCTTGTCCGAAGGTGTGTTGTGTTCGGACAGGAGGGTGAGAGTGAGGCATGATATTGTCCGAAGGTGTGTTGTGTTCGGACAGTACAGTGAGTGTATCGCGCGATGTTGTCTGAAAGAATTTGATTAACGTATGGTCACAAAACCTGTCAATCCTAGAAAAATCACTAATATATTTATTCATAATAACTGTCACTTGTATTTCCCAATGGGGTATAGTTTTCCTTTAAAATTCTGCGAAATGTCCTTTTATTTAAGTCCACCTTACACCATTCATAGATGCTTTGGGTAGTAATCTCTCGATCAGGAAATAATAGCTTGAATTCCTCTACATTGCGCAAAATAGCTAGTGGTTCTATGTCAAGAATTCGGACAAGTTAAATATAGAAATTTCCTAGTTGAATAATTTTTTCGAAACTACAAAACTTTAATGATTTAACTTACGAAAGCGTTTTCGTAGTCATACGGTGACTTCATACCACAATATTCATGGATCCTGACGGTGTTGTAAAATGTTTCTATATACTCAAACACTAGTTCATGCGCGTGTTTAAGGTTTTTAATGACATAACGGTTAATCCATTCTCGTTTAATTAAGGCATGAAATGACTCTATACATGCATTGTCCCATGGATTCCCCTTGCGTGAATAGCTGCGGACAAAGTTTGCAGCTGGTGTAGCTTCAATATAGTTTTTAGATACGTATTGGCATCCACGGTCACTGTGTATAACCACGGGTAGACTGATTTTACGGTTTTTCTTGGCTTTCTCAAGAGCTTTTAGTACATGTTCTGTGGATAAA